>PZPA01000014.1 GCA_003045825.1 Bacteroidota bacterium | reverse complement strand
GTTACACAAATATTGCTTTCGTTCCTTGGCAGCATTACCTGCCCAGGTTCTATGGGTATGTTCTCAGCCCGCAGGTCAAACGACTTTCTGGGCACCCCTTTGAGACAACGCGAAGATATGACACGAAAACGGTATGTTTGTGTTCATGAAAAAGATTGTTCGAATAAGCGGAATTATAGGCTACTCTGGGCTGTTCTTAGGCGGCTGGTTTAAAATATTTCATTTGATGGGCGCACCTTCCTTATGGTTGTTAGGGAATATTTTTACCGGGGTATTTCTTCTGACCTACGCCATCGATAAGCTTAGGAAGCGGTTTTAGCCTTTGAATTTTTGAAGCAAACCCAAGGGGCGTAATCTTATCTCATCCCCAACCATAGGTTGATAGCCCACTGCAAAGTCATTGAATTTGTACAATTTGGCCAATTTCATTTGCTCGCGTTGACTAATGCTGTGCATGGTCTCTCCAACGCGTACGACTGTAGTTTTCGTTCTTCCACGGCCTTTCTTCTCGTCGACATATACGCGATCACCTTCCGCAACAACGACCTCATGTGTCCAATCGTTAAATTGGAGGAGCGCCGCCGAAGGCAGGTGAAGTGAATCCGCGATATATTCTAGTCTGTCCCCCTTTTGGAAGAGTACGAACGCGACGCGCGTACCTTCACTCTGCACGCGACGTAGGACGAAGCGCTCTCGGGCATTGGTCACTGGTCGTCCTTTTTTATCCAAGACAGGTCCCGTTCCACCGGCAACAGCAGGGGTTAATGCAGCGCCTCCGTCAAAGCGGTATAACATTTCGTCTTCTATAATTTTAATCAGACGGTCCGCATATTCAGGTGCCGTCGCATACCCCGCTTTTTTAAGCCCTTTCGCCCAACCCTTATAATCGTTAGGGTCCAATTCAAACAAAAACGCATACCGCGATCCGCGCATCAAAAAATCTGTATGGTCCTCAAAACTGTATTGTGGTTTATCGTATCTACGAAAGCACTCACCCTTTTCATCGTCATCATGGTACACCTTCGCGCCTTTCCAATCACTGTGGCATTTAATCCCAAAATGGTTGTTAGATTTCCGAGCCAATTCACTCTGGCCGTTTCCACTCTCCAATATCCCTTGCGCTAAGGTGATCGACGCCGGTATGCCAGATCTATTCATTTCAGCAACAGCCAATTGCGCATATTCTTCAATGTACGACTCGCGAAGCGACTGTTGGGCGCGCACATTCACGCCCCATAATAGAGCAAAGAGCATAAATAGGTGAACGCGCGAACGGGTTTTCATAGAAGTCGAAGTAAAAAAGATGATGGGCAAATCTGCTTGCTCTAAGATACGAAGAGAGTTATCAAAAAATTGGCCCCTAACTCCCACAAAATCAAAAAATGAAATTGTTAATAACGCAATTCACTTCTACGTAAAAAGGAGGATTTGAATTTCTAGTTTAGGATAAGACAAAAACAAAAAAGTATATACCATGAGCGCAAACGACTTCCAAATGGACGACTCCTTCGCAAGTTTCGTACAAGAATTAGAGCAGGCAGAACAACCAAAAGCTTGCAGTATTGACAACCCAGAGTGTGAAGCATGCGGAAGCTAACTCACCCTGTCGACCTCATTTAAAGGCCCGATTTTCTTGAGAAAATCGGGTTTTTTTATACCGGAATTTGTGTGCCCATCAGCCCCAGACCTAACGTCGTTACCCAACTCAAAAAAAATGCAGTGGTAAACTTAACGCGTGCGGGCCATTCCCAATACCAATAGAGGTACAAGAACACTGCTAAAGCGGTTTGAGGCATCCACATCAAAACTATATTGCGGAACAAATCCCATCCAGAAGCTACCTCGAAACCCAATTTCGGCTGAATACTATAGACCGTCAACAATGTGGTTAAGAGGGTAACTACGGCGTAAGGAACCCACAGTTTTAGAAAATAAACTTTAGAAAACATAAACTTTTTTTTGTCCCGAATACAGATAACTAAGCTAGCGTTAAAGTAAGTAGGTGAAGCCTACGCCGAGATAATTGCCCCAGCCGTTCAATTCGTATTTCACACCAAAAGAGTTAATGCTTCCGTCCAATCCATACCATTGTATATCTAAGGCAATCGGAATAGTGAAGACCGCTACCGGTTCTGCAGGATCAAGGTATACCAGGTCGAGCAACCCACTCTTTTCGGCGGCATCGGCACCATAGAAATATCCAAAGCCAACGGAGGTGAGGATATCAACTGTGTTGGCCTCAACGAGCTTTCCTACTTTTACCTTGGCGCTAGTGAATTTTCCTATGGCGTAGTTGGGCAAACCAAAATTGGTTCCATAGGCACCGTTACGCAAATAAGAAGTGGTTATAGCAATTAATCCGCCGTTGTCCATATCGTGCAGGTAACCGCCCAGCTCGTACTCTTCACCACCAATCACAAAGCTCGGAAGATCTCTAGAGACATAATGATAGCTGGCAAGGATGCCCATGTCTAGTTCACCTAAAACAAGCTTTGCTTGACCGTTCGCCATGAACGGAAACATGAGGGTGAGGAATAAACCTTTGATTATTTTCACAATGGGCATCTTTCTGCGAATAAGGTCAGAAAAACTATGCCAAATTTCAAGAATATGGCTGAAAACAATACGGGGCCGCGTTGCGGCCCCGTAGTTGAAAAAATTTTTAGTAGCGGTAGTGCTCTGGCTTGAATGGGCCTTCGACTTTCACTCCGATATAATCGGCTTGGTCAGTGCGAAGGGTTTCGAGCTCTACACCGATCTTCTCGAGGTGCAAGGCTGCTACTTTCTCGTCCAAATGCTTTGGCAAGACGTATACTTTGTTCTCGTACTGATCGCTGCGCAACCAAAGCTCTAATTGAGCCAATACCTGGTTGGTGAAGCTGTTTGACATGACAAACGACGGGTGACCCGTTGCACAACCTAGATTCACCAAACGGCCTTCTGCCAATACGATGATTTCGTTGCCGTCAACGTTGTATAGATCTACCTGAGGCTTGATCACCTTCTTCGTGTCGCCGTAAGTCTTGTTCAACCAAGCCATGTCGATCTCATTATCAAAGTGACCGATATTACATAGGATGGTCTTATCGTTCATCAACTTGAAGTGTTCTTCAGTGATGATGTCTTTATTACCGGTTGCTGTAACAATGATTTGAGCACGCGGAATAGCCGTAGCCATACGCTTCACTTCAAATCCGTCCATCGCTGCTTGCAAGGCACAAATAGGATCGATCTCCGTTACAATAACGCGCGCACCTGCACCACGCAATGAAGCCGCAGTACCCTTACCTACGTCACCGTAACCGGCAACAACAGCAACTTTACCTGCCATCATCACATCAGTAGCACGACGGATCGCATCCACTGCCGATTCTTGACAACCGTATTTATTATCAAACTTCGATTTCGTTACCGAATCGTTCACGTTGATTGCTGGAAGTACCAACGTTCCATTGATCTCACGCTCGTAAAGACGGTGTACACCCGTGGTGGTTTCTTCTGACAATCCTTTGATGCCCGCAACCAATTCTGGGAATTCGTCAAAAACCATGTTGGTCAAATCGCCACCATCGTCCAAGATCATGTTTAACGGCTGACGGTCTTCACCAAAATGCAGCGTCTGCTCGATACACCAGTTGAACTCGTCTTCGTTCATTCCCTTCCACGCATACACCGGAATACCCGCAGCAGCAATAGCAGCTGCAGCATGGTCCTGCGTTGAGAAAATATTACAAGAAGACCAAGTAACCTCAGCTCCTAATTCTACTAGTGTCTCGATCAAAACAGCCGTCTGAATGGTCATGTGCAAACACCCTGCGATGCGTGACCCCTTTAAAGGCTTGCTAGCACCGAACTCCTCGCGGAGTGCCATGAGTCCTGGCATTTCAGCTTCAGCTAATTTGATTTCCGTGCGGCCCCAATCGGCCAATGACATATCTTTAACTTTGTACGGTACGTACTGTGTTGTTTCGCTCATGTGAACTAATTTATTTGGCGCAAAGATACATAACGTGCTGAGTGCACAAAGGTTTAGTAATGATGTCTACCAATTTTCCGTTTTCACATTTAGCAGAAGAGGTCCAATTTGGCTGGTCAGATCGGCCATCCGTGCTACTCAACGCAGAAATGTTCAGCACAGAAGACCGCGAAAAATGGGTGCAGCGCAAGACCAAGCCACGAAAAGAAGAGTTCTTGGTCAGCAGAACTGCATTGGCTAACGCGCTGGATCCGTTGCCACTTTCAGCTGTGTATTACCATGGAAAACAACCCAAACATATAGCAGGGCACATCAGCATAAGCCACACTAAGAATGGCGCCATTGCGGCCTATTCTGCTTCTCTCGAGGTAGGCGTAGATATTGAAGGTATACGTCCACAGATTGGTCGTATTGCGAAAAAATTTATTCGACCGGACGAAGAAACATACCTCGAATCCTTGGGAACTGTGCATGCCCAACAACTAATTTGGGGCATTAAGGAAAGTTTATTCAAGCTCTACGGCGGAGGTAACGTGGATTTCAAAAAGCACCTTCACATTACTTCACTTTCCGCAGAAGGGAATGGCAACCAATGGTCAGGAACGGCATGGGTCTATGCTACAAATGAGATGCGACTGCAACCCATTCAGTGTTTCGTACAAGGTCACTTTGACGGGAGCAACTATTACTGTTTAGCGACCCACCGAAAGGAAATGGCGCCTTTTGATGCGCACAACCTTCAACTGCGCCAATGGACGCTGAGCGACGCGCCTTGGCTCTACCGCTTGAATAAGGATCCTGAAGTAATAAAGTATACTGGCGACAGTGGATTTTCGAGTGAAGCCATGGCGCGCGAACTCATACTATCCTATCCCAATTACCAACGCGACGGCTACGGCCGCTGGATCGTTACAGAGGCTGAAAGCAGCACACCATTAGGTTGGTGCGGACTAAAGAAGAACCCTTGGGGCGTTGATTTAGGCTTCCGATTTTTTCGGGAACATTGGGGAAAAGGCATTGCTACAAAAGCGGCACAGGCTGCCTTAACATTAGGCAATGCGTTCGATGCATCGCCGATCATTGGTCGAACGCTCTCGAGCAATACCGCCAGTAAGAGGGTATTAGAAAAGGTTGGCATGGTACAATACGATGCGCTGCCCTCAGAAGATTTTACAGAAGATTACCAAATCACCGCAAGCGACAGCAAGTTCTGGGCAAACGAGCAACTCCTTCTCTATAAATTCCCTCGCTAATGCCACACATCGTTCTCACCGGTACTGAAAGCACCTATAAGTCGCGCTTGTGCGCTGCGCTAAGCGAACTGTTCCAACTGCCTGCAGTACCCGAATATGCGCGCCACTACATGAGCGAAAATGGAATTATGGCATCAAATGTAAATGAGGCCGTGTTCAACACCATCGCGACGGGCCAAATCGACCAACAACGCATCCATGGCTATTTTGATGCGCATGCCAAGGCTACCTTATTCGACACCGATGGAATCACCTTAGCTGTATGGGCCGCTGATAAATTCCAACGTCCTGTTGAAGCATTCACCCCCATTCCTACTCACCTACACTACCTCGTGTGTGCTCCTACAAATAAAGCTTACGAAGATCCTATGCGGGAAGATCTTGATAGACGCGACGAACTCCACAAGCGTTATCTCGAAATGCTCGATGGTATGAACGCATCCTACACGGTATTGAAAGAAGTTGCATTTACGGACCGGTTATTTGAAGCAATATCCGCCTTGAGAAGCTGCGGATTTACACCACGCGATTGAGTTCATCGTCCAGCATTTGACGCAATTGGTTCCATTTAGAGAACTCATTCATATAATGATCAATCTGAATGTCGTCGCCATCTAACTTTGACTTCAAAAGCTCTAATTGACGTTGCACGTGCATGTATTTAAAGCGAAACACGGTATCGCGCACCAAAGAGAAGATGATGTTTTTTTCCTTTGGTAGATAGATCTCACGGGCCTCCCATTTTGCAAGAGTATATTTCTCTGTCAATGCTTCGGTGACCAATTCCACGACCTCCGGGTCCGGTTGACGCACCCACCATGATGTCACCGGCACCTCACCTTCTTCCAATTCTGCACATAGCAATCCATAGACCTTTGCAAAAACCGGTACTTGAAACGTAATCCCATCATTGTCCAGCTCCTGCTTGATCCAATCCGCCACAGTCACAGGATTCACCTCTTCTGGATCAATACCCTCTTCGAGCATGATTTCTGTGCCTTTACTAATGGCCAAATGAATCAAGGTTTTCTCTTGTTCATAACCAAGGATTTTAGCCTCTTCAGGCACACCGCCAGTAACCACCTCCATTGGCGGTTCTTGTTGCTGTTTTCTTCGGGCTTGACGGGACTGATCGTTTAATAATCGGTACAATTCGTCAAAAAGTGCAGCAGCATCTATATCTAATAGACGTGCAGCTTCCTTGACGAAAACTTCTTGACCAATTCGATCCGGCACCTTAGCAATACTCGCCACAATTTCTCTCACCATCTGCGCTCGCTTGAGCGGATCACCAGCGGCCTCATCTATCAATACTCCAGTTTTGAAACTGATAAAATCTCGGCGATTAGATTTGATGTATTTTTCTAATTCCTCTGTACTGTGTGCTTGCGCAAAACTGTCGGGATCTTCACCATCTGGAAAAGGAACAACGCGCACATTCACACCTTGCTCCAACATCATATCTAAACCTCGGAAGCTTGCACGAATCCCCGCAGCATCTCCGTCATAAAGCAATGTAATGTTTGGTGTATAACGCTTGAGCATAGCAATCTGACCTTCCGTCAATGCCGTACCCGAAGAACTCACCACATTTTGAACACCGTTTTGGTAGAAACTTAAAACATCCGTGTAGCCCTCAACCAGCAGCGCTTCATCACGTTTCACAATCTCTTGTTTCGCTTGAAACAAGCCATAGAGCACCTTGCTCTTATGGTAAATAGGGTTCTCCGGCGAGTTGAGGTATTTCGCGGCCTTCGCATTGCTTTGCAAAATCCTTCCGCCGAATCCCAACACCCTACCGGAGATAGAATGAATGGGGAACATCACCCGGCCGCGAAAACGATCGTACCAGCCCCGTTCATTTCGCATACTAATCCCAGAAGATTCTAAGGATTGTTCACTGTAGGAACTGGCCAATGCATAGTCCGCAAAAGCCGAAGATTGCTCAGGGCTGTAGCCCAGATGAAACTTCTTAATGGTTTCATCAGTAAAGCCTCGCTCCTTAAAGTAGCTTAACCCAATAGCCTTGCCTTGATCGGTCTCATGCAATTGCTGCACATACCACTTTGCAGCAACGTCTGAAATTAAGTATACACCTTCCTTTAGATTACCCGCGGCAATCTCCTCAGGAGTCTGCGGGCGTTCTTCAGGAATTTCAATATTGTATTTTTTCGCAATCCAACGCAACGCCTCAGGGTAGGACATCTGTTCCAATTCCATAAGGAAGGTCACCACATTCCCACCTTTACCCGAAGAAAAATCTTTAAATATTTGCTTCGCGGGGCTCACCATGAAACTCGGAGATTTCTCGTTGTTGAATGGACTCAGTCCTTTGAGATTGCTCCCGCTTTTCTTCAATTGCACAAATTCCCCAATCACCTCTTCTATTTGAGCGGTGCTGAAGATCTGTTCAATGATACTTTCGGGAATTCTAGACATAGTACTGCAAGATACATTTACTAAACAAAAAAGCCACCCTTTCGGGTGGCCTGCAAGCTGAGTGAATATTAATTATTTCTGTAAATGTACATCCATTTGGGGAAATGGAATAGAAATACCTTCTGCATTAAAGGCCTTATACACTTCTGTGGTCACAGAATAATACAAAGGCCAATAATTTTCGCTCGCTACCCACGCACGAACTAAAATATTCACAGAGGAATCCGCTAATGCGCTTATTTCGATCAAACCTTCAGGCTCAAGCAATACTCTTTCGTCGGATGCTATAATTCTTTTAATAATCGCTTTCGCTTTATCGACATCGTCCCCATAGCCTATGCCAAAGGTCCATTCTTGTCGCCGCGTTGCCTCTGCACTGTAATTAATCAAACTACCGTTACTCAATCCCCCGTTTGGTATGACCACTTGTTTGTTGTCAGACGTTGTCAAGATGGTCGTAAAAATCTGAATACTCTTTACCGTTCCACTATACCCTTGAGCTTCAATAAAATCACCCACCTTGAACGGCTTAAACATGAGAATCATGGCACCTCCAGCAAAATTTTGCAGCGTACCACTTAATGCCATGCCCACAGCCAAACCGGCAGCACCTAGAATGGCAACTATACTCGTGGTTTCAACGCCCAGCTGATTGATCGTCGCAATAACAACTACCGCTTGCAAAGCGATTTTCAAAAAACTCTGCAGGAACGTAGAAAGGCTCGCATCAACCTCTCTAAGACTGAGCGCCTTTGTAAAAGCGCGCATCATGACCTTCACCACGCGCATTCCAATCCAAAAAATAACAACAGCGAGGACGATGTGCTTCGCCCATTCGAAGGCATTCAATTTCAATGCATCTAGCAAAACTTCAAATTCTTCCATTCTAATTTATTTTTTCCGAGCTACGGTAAATTCCAATAGGGACTCAAACGAATCGCGCACATCACTACCGGGAAAGGTATAGAGAAGATCTTTGGCTTTTGTAATGTGTTCCTCCATTCTTAAACGCGCATAATCTAGTCCTCCAGAATGCCTAACAAAGTCGACTACTTCTTGGACTTTTTTAGGTCGGTCGTGGTGCTTTTTAATGGTTCTTATAATGTATTTGCGCTGTTTGGGAGTAGCCTCTGTTAACGCATGAATAAGTGGTAACGTCATCTTTTGCTCCTTGATGTCAATTCCAGCGGGTTTACCTGTTAAATTAACTTTTTCAAAATCGAACAAATCATCTTTTATCTGAAAGGCCAAGCCTAAATGACGGCCAATCTCACGCAACTTAGCCACACTAGCCTCATCTGCATGAACGCTGGACGCTCCAACGACACAACACGTCTCTATGAGTGACGCTGTCTTTTGCTGAATGACCTCATAATAGACCTCTTCAGTAATGTCCAATTTTCTCGCCTTTTCAATCTGAAGCAGCTCGCCTTCACTCATGGCCTTTACGGCGCCGCTCACATGCTCTAACAGGGCATATTCTTTCGTCTCTACGGCAAGAAGTAACACTCGAGACAATAGGTAATCACCGATCAAAACGGCAACTTTATTTTTCCAAAGCGCATTGATACTAAAAAACCCACGGCGCATGTCTGAATCATCCACAACATCGTCATGAACCAAAGTGGCAGTATGCATCAATTCTATAAGCGAGGCCCCTCTGTAGGTACTTTCATTTACCTCTCCAAGCAATTTCGCACTGAGAAAAACGAGAATAGGACGCATTTGCTTCCCCTTTCGCTTTACCATATACCCCATCACGCGATCCACTAGTGGGACCTTTGAACTCAAATGCATTTTGAACTTAGGCTCAAAACGTTGCATTTCCTCGCTGATGGGTGCTTTAATGTCCGCCAGTTTCGCCATTAGTTCCAGCCGTTTTCTTTACAGATCTGTTCGTAGGCTTTTTGTACGTTTAGGAAGGTTTCTTTCGCAGCGGCTTGCGCCTCATCGCCAGCATCAACGAGTCTATCGGGATGGTACTTCAAAGCCATCTTACGATACGCTTTCTTTACCTCAGCCTCCCCAGCCCCCTTCTCAACTTCTAAAACTTTATAGGCCCAATCTGCATCTTCGCCTTTATGAAACATGGCTTGTATGGAAGCAAAGTCATAGGCGTTAATACGAAGATTTCTGGCAATACGCTGAATCTCGTCCAGCTCACTAGGGTGCAAATATCCGTCTGCCAGCCCCAATTTAAATAGGAAATGAATCAGTTGTAGACGGGTGCTATGGGTGGTAAAACTATTGATCTGCGCGCACACCTTGGTCAATGGAATGGGCTGATCCACGATTTTTTTAAATACCTGGAAACTTTCGTTGGCTTTTTCTTTGCCGAACATGCCGACAAATTGCTGACGGACAAAGTCTAACTCACTTTGACTTACTCTACCGTCCGCCTTAATAACTCGAGCAGCGAGAACTAGTAATGAAATATGAAAATCACTCGGCGATCCTTGACGCTGTGACTCTGATGTCCATTTCGCGCCTGAACGGCTTGGCTCAGCAACATCCGCGCCGACCAAGTCGTGCATCATGTTGCCCAAAGCTACGCCAAGCAGTGCCCCAATGGGACCACCTAAACTCCAGCCAAGGCCGCCGCCGAAAATTTGAAATAGACGTTTCATTCGCAACCCAAAGATAGGTTACGTGAACGTCTTCAATGACTCAGAGCGAATAAAATCAAGTTGCGAAAATCGCAACGGCTGATATTCCTACTATGATGAGAATGACCAAGCCAATTTGAGCATATAGCTGGGCCTTTGTCATTCTCTCTTCAGGAGGTCTTCTACTCGCTCCCCCGGAACGGGTTCGCTTAGAGTCTCTTTGAGGTGCTGCACTATTAGACATAAAAGATGAGTTGGTTGTGTTCCTATGGAAGATAGGAATTTCTTTGGTACTTAACAAACTCATTTTCTTCACAATAGCATAGTAAACAGGGGTTTAACCCCTGTTTAGTCTCGATTTAGACCCTGTTGAAAAAAACAAAAAAAATCCCAAACGCAATGTTTGGGATTTTTAAAGGCGTGCTTTTTTAAATTTTATCTAAGAGCCACAAGAGACACAATCGTCTGGATTCTCAATAGAACAAGCAATTTTCTCTTCCATGGTAACTTCATCCTTCATTGACGCAATGGCCGCTTTTTGAGCGTCGACTCGTGCCTCAATTTCAGCAGGAGATGCATCCGCTGAAGGAACTTTATCCACTTTCTCTGACGTTGCTGTTCCAGAAACCCCTGGAGCCATATCTGTCTGAGCATTCTTCTTAACCGTAAACTTGATCGCAGAAGAAGCAGGCTTAGAACGCAAGTAATACATACCCGTTTTCAATCCTTTCTTCCATGCATAGAAGTGCATAGAAGTGAGTTTACCCATGTTTGGTGCCTCCATGAAAAGATTGAGACTCTGGCTTTGATCGATAAACACTCCCCGATCAGCAGCCATATCAAGGATATCACGCATGGAAATTTCCCATACAGTTTTGTAAATGGCTTTAAGATTCTCCGGAACACCTTCAATGTGCTGCACGGAACCGTTTGAAGCCATAAGTGCATTCTTCATGTCATCATTCCACAATCCTAAGTCAATAAGATCGTGTAACAAATGCTTGTTGACTACAATAAATTCTCCAGAAAGAACGCGACGAGTATACACATTAGATGTGTATGGCTCAAAACATTCGTTATTTCCTAAGATCTGTGAAGTCGATGCTGTGGGCATAGGAGCCATCAACAGGGAGTTTCTAACCCCGTGCTCTTTAACCTCTCCACGTAACGTTTCCCAATCCCAACGACCGCTGAGTTCACCGTCTTTAACATCCCAAAGGTTGTGCTGGAATTTACCTTTCGATATTGGAGAACCTTTGTAGGTTTCGTAGGGACCGTCCACCTTTGCTTGGTCTTTAGACGATGTTACTGCGGCGTAATACATCGTTTCGAAAATATCCTTGTTGAGTTGCTTGGCTTCTTCCGAATCGAAAGGCAAGCGCAACATAATAAAGGCATCAGCTAAACCTTGCACACCTAGCCCAACTGGGCGATGACGCATATTTGAGTTTCTCGCTTCCACTACTGGGTAGTAGTTGCGATCAATCACTTTATTTAAGTTTTTCGTCACTTTATAAGTAACGTCGAACAGCTTATCGTGATCGAATGTACCGTCTTCAGTCACGAACATTGGTAAGGCGATCGAGGCTAAATTACAGACCGCTACTTCATCCGGAGAGGTGTACTCTAGAATTTCGGTACATAGGTTGGAAGAACGGATCGTACCAAGGTTCTGCTGATTTGATTTTAAGTTTGCGGCATCTTTGTAAAGCATGTACGGCGTTCCCGTCTCAATCTGGCTCTCCATAATTTTTGCCCATACTTCGCGTGCTTTGACTGTTCTGCGACCACGCCCTTCACTCTCGTATTTCGCATAAAGGTCTTCGAATTCTTTACCGTGACAGTCAAACAATCCAGGACATTCGTTTGGACACATTAGGGTCCAGTCTTCATTCTTTTCAACGCGCTCCATGAATAAATCTGGAATCCACATTGCGTAGAATAGATCTCGCGCACGCATTTCCTCTTTTCCGTGGTTCTTCTTAAGATCCAAGAACTCAAAAATATCGGAGTGCCAAGGCTCGACGTAAATAGCAAATGAACCCTTACGCTTACCACCGCCTTGATCCACGTAGCGCGCTGTGTCATTGTAGACACGTAGCATTGGAACAATACCGTTGGATGTACCATTGGTGCCACCTATGTAGGAACCTGTTCCTCTAATGTTATGAATGCTCAACCCAATACCTCCTGCACTCTGCGAAATTTTCGCCGTTTGCTTCAGGGTATCATATATGCCATCGATGCTATCGTCTTTCATGGTAAGCAAGAAACAAGAACTCATCTGTGGCTTCGGTGTACCTGCATTAAACAACGTTGGGGTTGCGTGCGTCATGTACTTCTTGCTCATCAGCTCGTACGTCTCAATTGCACTCTCAAGATCGTCCTTGTGTATACCGATACTTACACGCATCAGCATATGTTGCGGACGTTCTACAATCTTGCCGTGCATGCGCAGTAGGTAAGAGCGCTCAAGCGTTTTAAAACCAAAATAGTCGTAGCTAAAGTCTCGGTCATAAATCAACTGAGAGTCTAGAAATTCTGAGTTTTTACTGATGATTTCGAAAACATCATCAGCAATTAATGGAGCAGGCTTGCCCGTTTCAGGATTGATGTATTCATACAATCCTTGTACCGTTTCAGAAAAGCTTTTTTTGGTGCTTTTATGAAGGTTACTTACCGCGATGCGTGCTGCAAGATTTGCGTAATCAGGGTGCTTGATCGTCATTGAGGCTGCCGTCTCCGCAGCCAGATTGTCCAGTTCCGAGGTGGTTACCCCGTCATAGACACCGTCAATAACTCGTTTTGCAACAGAAACAGGGTCAACATATTCGCTGAGCCCGTAACAGAGTTTCTCAATTCTCGCCGTGATTTTGTCAAATTTAACCGCTTCCTTATGGCCGTCTCTTTTTAGTACGCGCATCATGGTATTGTTCTTTCTTGAGTTGTGTGTAAGTCTTATTAGAAGTTCATTGCGCCGAAGGCGTCGTCAATGTTGTGGTCCGATTGCTCTTCGCCAACACCCGCTTTCTTATATTCGGAAACACGCTTTTCAAAGAAGTTCGTTTTTCCTTCCAATGAGATCATATCCATAAAATCGAATGGATTGGCTGTATTATATACTTTCGGGCAATTCAAAGTTTCTAGAAGGTGGTCCGTAACAAACTCTAAATATTCCGACATCAGTTTCGAATTCATTCCAATCAGATTTACTGGAAGAGATTCTGTGATAAACTCGCGCTCAATATCTAGCGCTTCTGAGAGAATTTGAATTATACGCTCCTGCGGCACTTTGTTTACTAAGTGGTTATTGTGCAAGTGACAAGCAAAATCGCGGTGCAATCCTTCGTCACGAGAAATAAATTCGTTCGAAGTTGCCAGTCCAGGTAACAGGCCGCGTTTCTTCATCCAGAAAATACTACAGAACGCACCGGAGAAGAATATTCCTTCTACCGCTGCAAAAGCAATTAGTCTTTCTGCAAACGATTCTGAATCAATCCAACGCAAAGCCCAATCGGCCTTTTTCTTAATGGCTGGGAAACGCTCTAATGCATTGAACAGCTCGTCTTTTTCTTTATCATTATCCACTAAAGTGTCAATCAAAAGCGAATACATCTCGCTGTGGATATTTTCCATCATGATTTGGAATCCGTAGAAGAATTTAGCCTCTGAATATTGCACCTCATTTACGAAGTTCTCCGCTAAATTTTCATTGACGATACCGTCTGATGCAGCAAAAAATGCAAGAATGTGCTTTAGGAAATAACGCTCATCGTCTGAGAGCTTTTTCCAATCCACAACATCTTGGTGTAAATCAATTTCTTCCGCTGTCCAAAAAGATGCTTCTTGCTTCTTGTACCACTGCCAAATGTCGTCATGTTGTATAGGAAAAATTACAAATCTGTTCTTGTTTTCCTGAAGAATGGGTTCTTGCTGCATGGTTGCAATTATTAGTCGTCGTTAAGGCCGATTAAAAAAATATAATCAGCTTAATATCAATCAATTAAACTTGTGCTTATGGCGCGGAGTAGGCACTGGTGCTCGCTTGCATAGGCGAACGGTCCATACAAACATGGCTCGTATTTGAGGGAATATCAAGAAAGTCAAATTGGGTTTTTACCACAGTTATTAACAACTCTTTTTGGTGTCAAAAATGAACCATTGGTAATGGCTACGGGCGAGCAGAGACCCTCATGAGTCTTTACCACTAATTTTAAAAGGTATTTTCCTTTATTCGGCCGATAAATGAGCAGCCACTTCTTCGAGCTCGGTATAAAAGTCAGGGCCGTATTTACGAATCAGTGGTTCTTTTAGGAATCGATACACCGGTACCTTTAATTCTTCTCCTAAGGCACACGCATCACTACAAATAGACCAACGATCGTAGTTTAATGCCTCAAAATCTGTATACCGAGCAATGCGGATGGGATAGAGGTGGCAAGAAATTGGTTTTTTCCAATCTACTACACCATCGTTATACGCCTGCTCGATACCGCACTTCGCAGTACCATCGGGATCAAAGACCGTGTAGGCACATTCTTTGCCATCATTAAGAGGCGTCTCCAGTTCCCCAATACCAGCGACACTGGTTCCTTGCTTTTCAATGGAATTCCGCCCCTTATCCGTTAAATATTCACGAATCTTAGGATAGATTTTCTTAAGAATAGCTGCTTCTTCCGGTTCTACAGGTGCACCCGCATTACCTTCCACACAACAAGCACCTTTGCAGGCACTGAGATTACAGACAAACTCCTTTTTGAAGAGTTCGGTGGAGAGCAACTTATTACCAATTTCTATCATACCTGCAAAGCTAGTTCAGTAAAGGGATGGTCAGGTAAGAGAAACGCGCTAATTTTGCACCAAATACTAACCGCATGGGTTTCAATTACAATGACGCACTAAGCGCTTTCCTTATCCTATTTGCCGTTATCGATATTCTCGGTAGCATACCTATTATCGTAAGCCTTAGGAAAAAAGTGGGCCACGTACAAAGTGAAAAAGCTACACTAGTGGCTGGCGCAATCATGATTGTATTTCTATTTCTAGGAGAACGCATTCTCCATTTATTGGGTGTTGATGTTCAAAGTTTTGCCATCGCCGGTAGCTTTGTTCTGTTCTTTCTTGCCCTTGAAATGATTCTCGGCATTACTCTTTACAAAGAAGAATCGCCGCATACAGCTAGCATTGTGCCCATTGCCTTTCCTATGATTGCTGGTGCGGGAACGATGACCTCTTTAGTCTCTTTACGCGCAGAATTTGCTACCATAAATATCATTATTGCTATCATTTTGAATATGGTGGTTGTTTATGCGGTATTAAAAAATACAGAACGCATCGAACGCATTATGGGAGCCGGCGGCCTCAGTATCCTTAGAAAAGTTTTCGGTGTTATCTTGCTGGCTATTGCTGTCAAGCTGTTTTTCGCTAACCTCATCCCCTTGTTAAAAAACGCATAATTTGCTATGTCTGACGACCAGTTTAAAAACGTTATTGCCCACGCCAAAGAGTACGGGTTCATTTTCCAAAGCAGTGAAATTTATGACGGCCTTAGTGCTGTATATGACTACGGCCAGAATGGGGCCCTGCTAAAGAATAACATCAAAGCGTATTGGTGGGGAGCAATGGTGCAAATGCATGAAAATATAGTGGGTATTGATTCCGCGATCTTTATGCACCCGACGACTTGGAAAGCCTCCGGACACGTCGATGCCTTTAATGATCCATTGATCGATAATAAAGACAGTAAAAAGCGTTACCGTGCGGATGTACTGATCGAAGATCATGTCGAAAAGATTCGTCAAAAAATTGAAAAAGAAGTAGCGAAGGCAGCCAAGAGATTTGGAGAAAGCTTTGAACGCGAACAGTTTGAATCTACAAATCCGCGCGTGGTAGGTTACCACGAGAAGATCCGTTCGGTTATGGACCGATTCGTAAAGTCCATGGAAGCCGAGGACCTCGCTGATGTTAAGCAACTTATTGAGGATGAGCAAATTAAATGTCCGGTAAGCGGGTCGATGAATTGGACAGATGTCCGTCAATTCAATTTAATGTTTGGCACTCAGATGGGTTCTGTAGCGGAAGGCGCATCCACCCTTTACCTCCGACCAGAAACCGCTCAAGGTATTTTCTTAAACTATCTCAACGTGCAAAAAACCGGTCGCATGAAGATTCCATTTGGGATTGCGCAGATTGGTAAAGCCTTTAGAAACGAAATTGTCGCGCGACAATTCATCTTCAGAATGCGCGAATTTGAGCAAATGGAAATGCAATTCTTTGTGCGCCCAGGTACCGAGATGGAATGGTACGAAAAATGGAAAGAAAAGCGATTGGCTTGGCACAATAGCCTAGGCTTCGATTCCAGCAACTACAGGTTCCACGATCACGAAAAATTGGCCCACTATGCGAATGCAGCCGCTGATATTGAATTCAAATTCCCTTTTGGCTTCAAAGAATTAGAAGGCATTCATTCCAGAACGGACTTTGATTTAAAACAGCATGAGGAGTTTAGCGGTAAAAAACTTCAATACTTTGATCCAGAATTGGGTGAAAATTACGTGCCGTACGTCGTTGAAACTTCCATTGGTCTGGACCGAATGTTCCTCGCTATTCTTTCAAATAGTCTCCAGACAGAGCAACTCGAAGACGGTTCCTCACGCACGGTGATGAACATTCCGGCATTTTTAGCACCATATAAGGTGGCCGTTCTTCCACTTTTGAAAAAAGACGGTCTTCCAGAGAAAGCGCGCGATGTTGTGAATGCGTTGAAATTTGATCACATGGTGCAATACGACGAAAAAGATGCGATAGGAAAGCGTTACCGTCGTCAAGATGCGGCAGGAACTCCTCTATGTGTCACGGTAGATCATCAGACACTAGAAGACCATACGTTAACCGTTAGATTTAGGGACACCATGAAGCAAATTCGTATTCCAATGGACGAATTAAATGAACTTGTTGCTCAAAAAGTGTCATTAAGCGCACAATTTTCAAAACTTTAGGGAAGAAATACTTGTAGACAGTTGATTTTCAATTAATTTTCGACTGTTTATAAACTCAAAATCATTTCGAAATGAAAAAAGTACAATTATTTGCTGCTGCCGTTGTTGCTATTGCAATGACTGCATGTGCAGCTCCAGCTGAAGAAGCTGAAGTGGTAAACGAAGAAGTTACTGAAGAGGTAGTTGCTGAAGAAGAAGTGGCTGAAGAAGCTGATTCTACAGCTGAAGAAGCTACTGAAGAGGTTGCTGAAGAAGCTGCTGAAGAAGCTGCAGCTGATGAGCACGAAGGTCACGACCACTAGGAAGTCACCAAGCCTTATCAGGCAAAAGAAAAATCCCATTATTGCGTGAGCAGTAGTGGGATTTCTTATTTAAGAGTAGTTGAAGCAGCGCGGACGACTTCCTTTAAAACCACATCGTCCGTTCGTAGCACATTTCTATAGGCATCGAATCCCCAAATGTTTTTGGCATAGGCTGCTTTCAAAAGGAATCGGATTTCATCCATGTCCGTGCTTGATAAATCCTCTAAAGTCAACCCATAACTCCCGTACTCTAAAAACGAATAGAGTTGCATGTCGGAGAGTTCAAAATCCGTAACGAACCTCTCGAAAGTCCAAAGCTCATAATCGGAACGTTGCGCATCAATTTGGTCAAAGGCAAAAGCGTCCATTGTACCAAAGGACATACTCCAGTAGTAGCTGTTGGAAGAATCTGCCGACAAGTAAATATCTGGCTCAATGCCACCGCTGGCTAAAAGGACTTTGCCGCTATCACTCATAAAAACTGTGCCTTCCATTTGTCCGGGAAGATCTGCCCCTTCATAAGGCTTTTGTATAGAACGACCGGAAGGTGTGTAGTAATAGGCAACTGTTAATCTCACCTTGGAACCGTCTGATAATATTTTATCCTCTTGCACCAATCCCTTTCCAAAGGAAGTCGTTCCGTAAACCGTCGCGCGATCGTGGTCTTGTAACGCACCCGTTACCACCTCCGAAGCGCTGGCACTGCTCCCGTCAATAATTATGTGCAGCGGCAAGTCTTCGTATCGTTGACCTCCAGAGGCCTTTGACGTATGAGTTTTACCATCGCCGTATTTGGTAATTACGATGCTTTTATCTTCACTAAGAAATTCATCTGCGATGGCCACTGCCTCGTGCAGGTATCCTCCGGGATTTCCTCGCAAATCTAAGATGAGACCCCGCATGTTGAGACTATCTAATCGGTCCAACGCGACGAGCAGTTCGTCGTGCGTCGTTTCAGCAAAACGCTCCATACGCACATAACCTAGACTGCCCAGCATTTGGGTACTGACCACACTTTCTAATGGAATAATCCCTCGCTGAACCGCAGCCGTTAGGTACAAGCCGTCACGCATAATCCCAAAGGTCACATAGGTTCCTTCCTCGCCTTTAATACGGCTGGTGACTTCATCGTTGGTAAGTTGCGGACCTACAACAGTATCCCCATCGATGGTTATAATGCGATCTCCAGCGAGCAAACCATACGAGGCAGCTGGACTATTTTTCATGATACTAACAAACACCAGAGTGTCTTCATGAATACGAAACTCCACCCCTATTCCAGAAAAGTTGCCCTGCATTCGTTGAGCTATGTATTCGCTGTCTTCGGCAGGAATAAAGGCGCTGTGTGGATCCAGTGAACCTAAAATATGGTCCATTGCATCGTCCATTAATCCGTCAATATCAAGGGTGTCAACGTATTCGTATTCCAAGTAGCGAAAGAATTGGTCCAATTTAGACCGGTCCTGTTTCACATCCGTTCGAAACTGCAAACCAATCCATACCCCGAAAATGAGGAATCCAAAGACCCATAAGACTACTGAATCACGCTTCATTCCACCGCCAACTGTTCTGTTGCTACACCAGCCTTCTCTAAAAAGCGCAATCCACTGTCGTCCTTGTACTTGTTGATGTAAACTAATCTTCTTATGCCGGCCTGGTGAACGAGCTTACTGCATTCCTTGCAAGGGCTTAAGGTTAAATACAGGGTTGCTCCTTGTGCTGAAGCTGGACTCCCTGCCACTTTGAGGATAGCATTCGCCTCAGCATGCAACACGTACCATTTCGTATAATTCTCGTCATCCTCACATGGATTCTCGAAGCCTGTGGGCGTTCCATTAAAACCGTCCGAAATGATCATTCGATCTTTGACAATCAACGCCCCCACTTTTTTACGAGTGCAATGACTGAGCTGGGCCCATTCTTGAGCCATTCTCAGGTACGCTTTATCGTATTTTTGTTGCTTATTCTGTTCTTCTACTGTCATGGAGCCGTGAAATTAGAACTTTCGGGTCGAAGCAGGGGTACAGCGGGACCAATTATTTTAAGTTCGCGTTGATCGGTATAGTATATTGGATTCGAACCGGTTTTCCATCGAAAGTAGCCGGAATCATGTTAGGCAACGCCTGCACCGCACGTACAGCCTCCGCATCTAACAAAGCGTCTAAACCTTTTACCACTTTTACATTACTGACGCTTCCGTCGCTTTCCACTACAAAGTTCACATAAATCTTGCCTTCGATACCCAGTGAACGCGCGGCTTCCGGATAGCTATATTCATCGGCTAAATAACCCGACAACTTGTTATTGAAACATTTGAATTCTGCATTGGGGTCTTTGATCTGTTCACAGCCTGCATAGCTCGCATTCACTAAGCCACCTTGAGGCTTTTTCGCGCCACATCCGCCGAGCAGAACTATTGCCGCTAAAACGGCCAAAACTTTTTTCATAGGTCCGGAGGTTTTTGGTTAAAATACAAACTTAAACGACGCTGTTCAACAAGGTGTCAAAACCAAAAAACCCATCTTCGAGAAAGCTCGAGATGGGTTTTTTGATTTCGGCCGCGCAAGCACTGCCGAGCTGTTGTACCTTGGGCGGGAATCGAACCCGCACTCCCGAAGGAACTGGATTTTGAATCCAGCGCGTCTACCAATTCCGCCACCAAGGCATTGTGGAATTGGACGGCAAAAATAAGGGGGTTTTCCAATTCTCCTAGCTTTTAAAAGAAAGAATTTTAATCCCGCCCGGAATTGCGTGTGTTTTTCTGTTCTTTTACTTACATTTGCACCCCTCTTTGGAGGAGCTTAAACCGCTACAACAACACTGATAAACAGCACAGATGGTACCTGAAGCTAAGATTTTTGCCGGTCGACATACCATGCACCTTGCATCACAGATTGCAGAGCGCTACGGTATACCTATGGGCAATGTCATGATCACAGAATTTAGCGACGGTGAAATTTGTCCATCTTTTGAAGAGACGGTACGTGGCACTCGCGTGTTTTTGATTCAAAGCACGAACCCACCGGCAGACAACCTGATGGAACTGTTAATGCTCTGTGACGCTGCGAAGCGTGCCTCTGCAAAACACATCACGGCTGTTATTCCTTACTTTGGTCTTGCACGTCAAGACCGTAAAGACAAGCCAAGAGTACCTATAGGCGCTAAGCTTGCCGCTAAAATGTTGATGGCTGCAGGCGCAACGCGTGTGATGACCATGGACTTGCATGCGGATCAAATACAGGGATTCTTTGAAGTTCCTGTTGATCACCTCTTCAGTTCGGCTTTGTTCATCAAGGACATCGAAACAATGAAGCTGGGTGATTTGTGCATTGCTTCCCCAGATATGGGCGGTGCAAAACGTGCACATGCCTATGGAAGTAAGCTTGAAGCGGAAGTGGTGATATGCTACAAGCAACGCAAAAAAGCGAATGTCATTGATAAAATGACCGTCATCGGTGAAGTAGCCGGTAAAAACGTCATTCTTGTTGATGATATGGTCGATACCGGAGGTACGCTTTGTAAGGCGGCCGAAATGTTAAAAGAAAAAGGCGCCAAAACCGTCCGTGCGTATTGTACACACGGTGTTTTGAGCGGACCGGCACAAGCGCGCATCGCGGACAGTGCTTTAGAGGAATTGGTCATTACCGATACTATTCCTCAAACTAGTGAGAACTCAAAGATCCGTGTGATCTCCGTTGCTGAAATGTTTGCTCAGGTGATGAAAAATGTTCACCACCATGAGAGTATTTCAGGACACTTTATAATGTAATACCAGAATAAACTAGATCAGATGAAGTCTGTTGAAATTCAAGGAAACGAAAGAACCAACTTTGGTTCTAAATACGCTCAACTAGAGCGCAAAGCGGGCAACGTACCGTGTGTTATTTATGGTGGTGAAGCACCTATTCACTTCTCTGCACCTACACTAGCTTTCAAAGGCTTGGTATACACTGCTGAGGCAAAAACTGCGAAAGTAACTGTAGGAGGTTCCACGGTTGAAGCTGTAATCCAAGATTTACAGTTCCACCCCGTAACCGATCAGTTGATGCACATTGACTTCATCCAGTTGGTTGAAGGCAAACCTGTGACAATTGATATCCCAGTTAAACTGCACGGTCAAGCTCGCGGTGTGTTGAATGGTGGTAAGTTGAAGTCCGTTCTTCGCAAGCTAAGTGTTCGCGCAGTACCGGCGAGCATACCAGAAAGCATCGACTTAGACGTAACAGACTTGCGTATTGGTAAGTCTATCCGTGTTAGCGATGTGACGCCTGAAGGATTTGAAATCCTAAATGCAACTACTGCAGTAATCGTTACCGTCAAGAAAGCCCGTGGTGCTGTCGACGATGAAGACGAAGAAGGTACTGAAGAAGGCGCTGAAGCTACTGCAGAAGCTGCTGCAGAAGCTGCTGCAGAATAATTTTTACCTTTACGGGTATGAAGAAATTCCTCATTGTAGGCCTTGGGAATCCAGGTGCTGAATATGAAAATACCCGTCATAACATAGGTTATTTGACATTGGACGCCTTCGCGAAGGCGTCCAATGTTGTTTTTGAACCTGGGCGCTACGCGCTTACGGCAGAGGCAAAGATTAAGGGCCGTACATTCCGTTTGATCAAGCCTACTACCTTCATGAATCTTAGCGGAAATGCAGTACGCTATTGGATGCAGGAGGAAAAGATTCCCATAGAAAATATTTTAGTCATCGTTGATGATCTCGCACTTCCATTGGGTGCTATTCGTATACGAGAAAAAGGCTCGGACGCAGGGCATAACGGCTTGAAGGACATTCAAGAAAAATTGGGCCGTAACGATTACCCTCGACTTAAATTTGGCATCGGCAATGACTTCCCAAAAGGCCGCCAAGTCGACTACGTGCTCGGTGAATGGAACAAAGATGAAATGCTGGATCTGCCCGGTCTTATCGATCACAGCGTGAAGGCCATACAGAGTTTTGCTCTTGCCGGCGCTAAACTGACCATGACCCAATTCAATAAATCATGACCAAGGCACAGCGCATCTTAGCATTCTACCATGGTTTAGACTTTGACCGCGCTTACCTCGATGACGATTTAGATGTTCTCAATCCTTTTGAAGGTGCCAGTCCTGAGCAAGAGCGTTCCCTTGCCGATTTCTACAACAAGTTTTATAGCGACAGTAAACCGCGCAACCTCATCCTAGGTATTAACCCGGGAAGACTCGGCGCTGGAGCAACTGGCATCCCCTTCACAGATACAAAGCGCCTGCGTGAATGTGGCATTACTTTCGAAGCCTTCAGTACGCACGAGCCCAGTTCTGTTTTTGTTTATGAAGCCATCAATGCCTTTGGTGGCCCGGCAAAATTTTATGCCGATTTCCTTATTGGCTCCGTATGTCCATTGGGCTTCACCGTGCGTAAGAATGGTAATTCGATCAACTTTAATTATTACGACCGTGCAAGTTTTGCGAAAGCGCTAGCTCCCTATTTATTAGCACAGATTCGTGCGCAAATTGAATTGGCAGGTAAAAATGAGCGCATCATCGTCTTTGGGACGGGTAAAAATCTAAAATTTCTTACCCAATTGAACAAGGAGTTCAACTTCACACCAGCGTTGGTAGCCCTCGAACATCCGCGGTATGTTATGCAGTACAAGTACCGTGAACGAGAGGCGTACATCGCCAAATACCTTGAAGCCTTTTCGCTGTAACGCTTCCGCACAAACAAGTCATTTAGCTTCTGCCAAATGAAAAAGCCACCCCAAATGGAGTGGCTTTCAAAGTTAAATCGAGAGTATTGAGCGTGATTACATCATTCCCATGCCGCCGCCCATTCCTCCTGGAGGCATTGGTGGCTCTTCCTTTGGAATCTCAGTAATCGTTGCTTCTGTGGTCAGTAATAAGCCTGCAACAGACGCCGCGTTTTCCAGTGCAACTCGCGTTACTTTCGTTGGATCAATGACACCTGCATCATACATGTTCTCATATATGTCGGTTTTCGCGTTGAACCCAAAGTCGCCTTTGCCTTCTTTTACTTTAGCTACAACTACAGAACCTTCGAGACCTGCGTTGTGCACGATCTGACGCAACGGCTCTTCGATGGCTTTTGCAATAATCTGAATACCTGTGCTCTCATCGTCATTCTCACCTTTTAGGTGCTCTAAGACTGAGCTTACACGAACGAAAGCTACGCCGCCACCGGGAACAAACCCTTCTTCTACAGCGGCTTTTGTTGCTGCTAATGCATCATCAACACGGTCCTTCTTCTCCTTCATCTCTACTTCAGAAGCAGCACCAACGTATAGTACAGCAACGCCACCTGCGAGCTTCGCTAGACGCTCTTGCAGTTTTTCGCGGTCGTAATCTGAGGTGGTGTTTTCGATCTGTGCTTTGATTTGGTTAACACGACTTGCAATTGCTTCGCTTTCACCAGCGCCATTTACGATGGTCGTATTGTCCTTGTCAATCGTCACTTTCTCGGCAGTACCCAACATATCTAGTGTAGCACCTTCAAGCGTCATACCGCGCTCTTCGCTCACGACTTGACCACCTGTTAGGATAGCGATATCTTCTAGCATTGCCTTGCGACGGTCGCCAAATCCTGGCGCCTTAACGGCTGCAATCTTGAGCGATCCACGGATGCGGTTTACTACCAATGTAGCAAGCGCTTCGCCGTCTACATCTTCTGCGATAATCAACAGCGGGCGACCACTTTGAGCTGCAGGCTCAAGAATTGGCAATAACTCCTTCATAGAGCTCACCTTCTTGTCGTAAATTAAGATGTACGGGTTCTCTAACTCCGCAACCATCTTCTCAGTATTGGTTGTGAAGTATGGGCTTAAGTAACCGCGGTCAAACTGCATTCCTTCTACAACATCCACATACGTTTCTGTTCCCTTTGCCTCTTCTACGGTAATTACGCCTTCGTTCTTCACTTTGGCCATCGCCTCAGCGATCAATTTACCTATAGTACTGTCGTTGTTTGAAGAGATCGACGCTACTTGCTCAATCTTACTGTTATCATCACCAACTTCTTGGCTCAATGACTTCAACTCAGCTACTAAAGCAGTAACCGCTTTATCGATACCGCGTTTCAAATCCATTGGATTTGCGCCAGCTGCAACGTTTTTCAAGCCATGGTGGTAGATCGCTTGGGCCAAAACGGTGGCGGTAGTCGTTCCGTCTCCTGCAATATCTGCAGTTCTAGAAGCGACTTCTTTTACCATCTGTGCACCTAAGTTTTGCAACCGGTCTTCCAATTCAATTTCTTTCGCTACCGTTACGCCGTCTTTAGTTACATGCGGGGCACCGAATGATTTTTCAATAATTACGTTACGGCCTTTAGGACCCAAGGTCACTTTTACCGCATCCGCTAATGCATCAACTCCAGCCTTGAGACTGTTTCTTGCTTCAACGTCAAATGATATTTGCTTTGCCATGATTTATGGTTTTTTACGTTTGATTAAACTATTGCCATGATGTCCGCCTCACGCATAATGAGGTAATCACCACTTTCGTACTTGAACTCTGTACCGCTGTACTTTCCATACAATACGACGTCTCCAACACTAACCGACATGGGCTCGTCTTTTTTACCGGGTCCAACGGCTACTACAATGCCTTTTTGAGGCTTCTCTTGCGCTGTATCTGGAATAATGATCCCTGATGCTGTCTTAGTTTCAGCCGCTGCAGGTTCAATTATTACTCTGTCAGCTAATGGACGAATGTTTAAATCTGCCATGATTTATGTTTTTAGTTAAAGTTACTACCCTTATACAAGGAATTTTATGCCAAAGCATTTTCAGTGTCAGAGTGTCATCGCGCGGCGACTGCCGCGCGAAATTTTGGCACCAAAAAACAAAAAACCCGCGCAGCGGAGCTGCGCGGGCTATACTAAATAGTCAAATTGACGGATTACTCAACGCTCTCTGGCATTCCTTCTACAGGAGCATCGCCAGTAGGTGCAACTTCACTAGCAGGGATCTGCTGTTGGAACGGCATAGCGTCTTGCACTTGCTCATTGATCAATGTATCTTCTAGTACAACATCACTATCCGTTGAAACGAGGTTCATTCCGATCACTAACACGAACAAACCAATAACTAAAGCCCAAGTTGCTTTGTCTAAAAAGTCTGTTGTCTTTTTAACGCCGCCCAACATCTGTGGGCTATCACCACCAAAAGCAGAGCTCAAACCGCCGCCTTTAGGATTTTGAACGAGAATCACCAAAACGAGTAGGATCGATACTACTACGATCAAAATGGAGAATAATGCTATCATGAGTTTTTTTCTTTCTTA
The DNA here is from genome assembly GCA_003045825.1 of Bacteroidota bacterium. GTDB lineage: Bacteria > Bacteroidota > Bacteroidia > Flavobacteriales > Schleiferiaceae > UBA10364. Next base: position 5,536 of record PZPA01000014.1, on the reverse strand, counting down.
ATTGCTCTAATTCGGTCGGCAAAGAAACTACTTTTTTCCGGGTATTTCAAACTTAGTACCTCGTAGGATTTAATTGCTTTCTCAAAAAGTCCTTGCTTCAGGTAAATCTCTGCCAATGTTTCGGTTACGAAGCGACCTTGACCATCTGCCTCTAGACTAAAAACATTGATTTTTCCATCGCGTTTGTTGCCTTCAAATTTGGGCAACTCCCGAATAATTTTTTTTATGTCTGACCCAGCAGCATCAGCCTTTTGCTTATCCACAGCGGGCGCAGGCGCTACACGAGTCTCCGCATTCAACCACTGTAAGAAAGAGGCTTTTTCACTGAACGGCATCTCACGCACTTCAGGTGCTTCCCATGCCGGTTCTTGCTTTGATCCGTCTTTCTTTTTTTCTATGACCGCCTCTGGAACTGCATCCAAATTGGTCTCCAATTCAAACGAAGGAACATCAGGTACCTCAGCAACTGCTGCCTTCTTTTCCTGGCTTTTCTCTTTTTTTGGCGTCGCAGCGTTTTCTGTCACGGCACGCGTTTCAATGGGCTCTTTCTTAGCTTCAGCTTTCTTTTCAGGAACAACTTCTGGCGCAACCGGCTTTTCCTCCACTGGCTTGTCCAGTTCAACGCTTGTAGCTGAAGGTGACTCCTCCCCACGCAAAGCGCGCGAGCGTAAGATAGCATTGCGCACGGCCTCTGATAAGTGAGAAAGATCTTCAGAAACAGCAGTAGCCTTCTTAGGCTTGGCTGGTGCTGTGGCCGCTACTTTGCTCGATGCTGCCGCCTTCTTATCTGCTGTTTCAGGTGCATCAGGCGTTGCTGATTTCTTTGGCTTTGTAGGAGCCGGATCAGCTGGCTTAGGCTGAGATGACTTAGGCTGACCTGATTTTTTAACCGCAACCTCAGCGGAAGCGTCAGTCGAAATTTTCTCTTTGGTTTCTGATACCGCAACCGCCTCCAGATGACTTTCGTAATAGGCTTTTAATGCCTCCCTATTGGGTGTTGCGATCGCAGTACGTTTGACTTGCGCCGGTAGTAAATAACTCTCTTGTTGCTGCAACGCTTTCATGTAAAGTGCATGCAATGGCGCTGCGTAAGGAAAATCGGACACCGCTTGTTTGAGCATAGCAAGCTCCGTCGCATTTAAGCGCTCCGGGTGGGCGTACAATTCTTCGATTTTCTTTGCGTTCATTTACCAATTGGCGATAGCCCGGTTTAATATGTCTTCGGTCAATTCTTTCATGATTTCAGCCGCCAATTCTCTTTCAATATCGGAAAAATTCAAATCCGCATCGTAGTCTCTAGACCGGCTAAAACGTTGCTCAAAACTATTTTCTTCCGCGATACTATTCTCAAAGGAAACCTTAACGGCGATGGTAAAACGCATCTGAGCAACCTCACTAGGGCCGCGCGCGGCTTGCGGACGAAGACTGTAATCTGTAATGGCGCCTGAAAATTCCAAATCTGCTGGCCCATCAACTAAACGCAACGAAGTTTGCTGAACAAAAATATCTTTCAACGATTCGGTAAAAATCTGAGACATCTCGGGATTCACAATCGCTGCTGTATTATCAAAAAAATCGATGTTTAGCGTCTTCGCCTCCCCCACATTCCCTCCGGTAAAGCTATAGCCACCCTTGCACCCGGAAAGGATGATAAAAAGCAGCATTACGATGGGGAAACGAAGTGTGCGCATTATTCGAGGTTGTATTGTTTGATCTTACGGTACAAGGTACGTTCGGAAATACCCAATTCTTTTGCCGCAGCTTTGCGTTTTCCTTGGGTCTTGTCCAATGCCTTTTTAATCAGTTCAATTTCTTTATCCACCAAACTCAGGTTCTCAATTTCGATGGTGTGCTCATCGTCCTCAAACGAATCGTATTCGTCCGGGTTTACAAAGGAAACGTCGTTAGACTCCGTTCCGGTATAAGGCTTAACTGAAGAGCGTTCGGCAAATTCAGTACCAATTTGGGGGAACTCGCGTTGCACACCTTCATAAAACCCTTCACCGCTTTGAACAGCCTTCTTTAAGGCATTTAGTTCCGTGCGCATCTCAAACAAGAGTTTGTAAAGCGCTTCTCGTTCCTTTGCAAAGTCCGCATTACTTACCCCGTCGCTAATACGTGAATTGGCCAGTGCAGGGAGATTCGGCGCATCTACCTCCGGTAAATACGCTTTAAGCACGTCTTTGCCCACCATACGCGTCGTTTCAATCACACTCATCTGCTCGGCAAGATTGCGCAATTGACGAATGTTTCCAGGCCAGCGGTAATGCTCGAGCAAACGCACCGCCTCATCATCTAAACGCAATGGAGGCAGGTGGTATTTATTGGCAAAATCTGCCGCGAATTTTCGGAACAATAAATGAATATCCGAAGGACGCTCGCGCAATGGCGGCAGATGAATTTCTACGGTGTTTAATCTGTAAAATAAATCCTCACGGAATTTATGGTTCTTGATGGCATTGAGCATACCCACATTGGTGGCGCCCACGACGCGTACGTCAATCTTGTTGGCACGGGACGCACCTACGCGAATAAATTCACCCGTTTCCAAAACGCGCAAAAGACGCACCTGGGATGGCATAGGCAACTCACCCACCTCATCCAAAAAGATAGTACCCGCATCGGCCTCTTCAAAATATCCTTTTCGTGCACCTGTAGCCCCTGTGAAGGCACCTTTCTCGTGGCCAAACAGTTCTGAATCGATCGTTCCTTCAGGTATCGCACCGCAGTTAACGGCAATGTACGGGTTGTGTTTTCTGTGGCTGAGCGCGTGAATAATCTTCGGAATGCTTTCTTTACCCACACCACTCTCACCAGTGACAAGAACACTGATATCAGTCGGCGCAACTTGGACGGCCTTCTCTAAAGCGCGATCCAGCAATGGACTCACCCCAATAATTCCGAAACGTTGTTTTATGCTCTTGATATCTGACATTGGTCCAATTAATTTATGCCTTTGGGCCCTCTACCACTGTTCCCAATAAGGTGGCAGTAGTACAGCTTTCAATCTTAACGTGTACAAAGTCGCCTGGTTTAAAATCATGTCGATCAAAAACAACCACGCTGTTGGTATCGGTGCGGCCGAACAATTGTTCTTCACTCTTCTTTGAGGTTCCTTCCACTAAAACTTCATAAGTCTTACCGATCATTTGCTCGTGACGGTACAAACTGTGCTTGCTTTGTAATTGGATAATTTCTGTCAAGCGACGCTTCTTTTCTACTTCAGGGATATCGTCTTCCAATTTTCTCGCCGCATAGGTGTTGGGACGCTCGCTATAGAAGAACATGTAACCAAAATCATACTTCACATAGTCCATCAAGCTCAAAGTCTCCTGATGGTCCTCCTCCGTTTCGGTTGGGAATCCTGAAATCATATCATGACTGATCGCGCAGCCCGGGATGATACGATGTATACGGTCGATGAGGGCCATATATTCTTCACGGTTGTGTCCGCGGTTCATTAATTCTAGGATGCGCGACGACCCAGACTGTACTGGTAAATGAATGTAATTACAAATGTTTTTGTATTTCGCAATGGTCTCTAGCACGTCATCACGCATATCCTGCGGGTTTGACGTGGAGAAGCGAATTCGCATGTGAGGAACGGCTTCTGCAACCATGGACATCAGATCAGCGAAGTGAACGGCGCTTGCCTTGGCCAGGTCAGATGCCTTCTCGTAATCTTTTTTCAAACCGCCACCGTACCATAGATAACTGTCGACGTTTTGGCCCAGCAGGGTGATTTCCTTGTACCCGCGTTTTGATAAATCCAATACTTCGTCTACAATAGTCTGTGGGTTACGTGATCGCTCGCGGCCTCTAGTAAAAGGAACCACACAAAACGTACACATATTATCACAACCGCGTGTTATAGAAACAAAGGCACTCACACCATTGCCACCCAAACGAACCGGTTCGATGTCGTCGTAAGTCTCTTCCTTGCTCAGAATAACATTCACGGCTTTTCTTCCTCCGTCAAATTCTTGCAAAAGGTTAGGTAAATCGCGATACGCATCAGGACCTACCACAAGATCAACCAATTTTTCCTCTTCCAGAAGTTTGCCTTTTACCCGCTCTGCCATACAACCAAGCACCCCGATTTTCATATCAGGGTTCTTTTTCTTGTGGTTGTTAAAATGGTTGAGTCGGTTGCGAACGGTTTGCTCCGCTTTATCCCGGATGGAACATGTATTCAGTAACACCAAATCCGCTTCTTCGGAATTTTGCGTGGTGGTGTAGCCTTCCTTTCCTAGGACTGAGGCAACAATCTCACTGTCAGAAAAATTCATTTGGCAACCGTACGACTCTATATAGAGCTTCTTTGTGCCCGTCGGGTTTTTAGTCTCTAAGACCGTACCGTCGTGTTCGTGTGGGTTCTTATCGCCCTCGGCATAGAGACCCCTTCCGCTTGCGCGCTTTGTTTTTGCTTCCATAATTATAACCGCTCAAAACTTTACTTTCTTTTGCGTCGGTACAAAGATACAAGCAATGCTGACAATTTGTCCGATTTTAAAAAATCTATTACGTAGTAATACCGAAGGCCAGAAAACAACTCCTTTATAAGTGGGCTTGAAAGTTGCCGATTTTTAGCCTTTACTTTGCGGCAATAATTAAAATGCACCCCGCATCCTATGGCAAAGAATCTCGTAATCGTTGAGTCACCTGCAAAGGCAAAGACCATCCAGAAGTACCTAGGCGCCGATTTCCAAGTCCTGTCCTCTTATGGGCACATTCGCGATTTGTGCGACAAAGGAATGGCTATTGACATCGAAAACAACTTCCAACCGGAATACTGCGTTTCGAAAGACAAGACTTCTTTGGTTAAAGAACTAAAAGCTGCGGCGAAAAAAGTAGACAAGGTTTGGCTGGCTTCGGATGAGGATCGTGAGGGAGAAGCCATTGCTTGGCACCTTTACGAGAGCTTAGGACTAAAAGACGAGAATACCGAACGTATTGTTTTTAACGAGATTACGAAAACCGCCATCCTACGTGCGGTAGAAAACCCACGCAAAATCAATAAGGAATTGGTTGATGCACAACAAGCGCGTCGTGTTCTTGACCGACTCGTGGGTTATGAACTAAGTCCCGTGCTTTGGAAAAGCATCCAGCGCGGCTTAAGCGCCGGGCGCGTTCAGAGTGTGGCCGTACGTTTAATCGTTGAAAAAGAAAGAGAAATAGAAGGCCACGAGGTGACCTCAAGCTATAAAGTCAGCGGTATTTTCAGTGATGGAAAAATCAGCTTCAAGGCAGATGTAAGTACCAATTTTAAGACGCAAGAAGAAGCAAAATCTTTCCTCGAGGGATGTGTTGGCGCTACGTACGAGGTAGAAAGTGTTGAAATGCGCCCAGGAAAGCGCAGTCCAGCGGCACCTTTTACTACGTCAACCTTGCAACAAGAGGCCAGCAGAAAATTGGGCTACAGCGTGAGTCAAACCATGACCCTTGCACAGCGTTTATATGAGGCAGGGCACATCACTTACATGAGAACTGACAGCTTCAATTTGAGCAACGACGCCATCGCAGGCATTGCTCAAAT
>PZPA01000076.1 GCA_003045825.1 Bacteroidota bacterium | reverse complement strand
TTCATTTTCAGTGCTCCTCCTGCTGGGCTCGAACCAGCGACCCTCTGATTAACAGCCAACGGTCGTTTTGTCTCTATTGGATGCCTATTGATCGGTGTTGTTTGGCAATGTTTCTCGGGGATTAGTTCTGGTGATTGCTCGTTACAACGCTTAGGTTTCCACAAAGTGTCAAGTGTTCGTATATATTCGGATAATTGCGGATATTTTGGCCTGGATGCATTGGCTCTTCGGAAATGATGCTTTTAAACATCATTAAGTTGTGATGGATGGTTTAATGGAGGATTTATCCATCATGCATTGAAAGGGGGGGCATGCTGATATTCTCCGCTACTTATGATTTTTATTTAGAATTCTTGATTTAGCCCGAGTAGTCACAAATATTTGCTAAATTTGTGACAGAAGGTGTTAAGGCAAGGAACAATGTCTAGTGTTGAAGGAAAAATTGAGCGCAGGATAAAATCAAGACCAAGAGGGACTATTCTTTTTGCGGGAGACTTTATGGAGTTTGGAACGCCAGAAGCTATCCGCCAAGCGCTGGTGAGATTGGTTTCCAAAGGTGTTTTGAGAAGAGTTTCTCAGGGTATATATGTGCGTCCTGCCATGAGTGACTATATTGGTGAGGTGCTGCCCTCTGCTGAGGAGGTAGCCCAAAGCATAGCTAAAAGAGATCGGATAAAAATTGTGCCGACAGGGTCATATGCACTGAACCTATTAGGCCTCAGCACTCAGATACCGCTCAAGCTAGTCTATCTTACCGATGGAGCTCCAAGGGAAATTAAAATTGGAAATCGAACTATAAAGCTTAAGAAAACTACACCTAAAAATCTTATGGCTAAAGGGGAAATTAGTCGACTGGTAATTCAGGCATTAAGAGAAGTTGGGCAAAAAGGCCTAACATCCGAGTTGGAAATGAAAGTTGTAGGCCTCCTTAAAAAGGAAGACAGAAAGGATCTGGAGCATGATGTTGCATTGGCACCGGCATGGATTAGAAAAATCATGCAGAAATCGTTATGATCAAATTTTTACAAATACCCGAAAAGGAGAGAAAGGTCATTTATCAAGATGTTTCCAATAAGCTTGGAGTGCCGCCACAAGCGGTCGAAAAAGACGTTTGGGTAACACTTATTCTCAGGGTGATCTTTTCTTCTGTTCACGCGGATCGATTCATATTTAAGGGAGGCACATCTTTGAGTAAGGCATACAATCTTATTCAACGATTCTCTGAAGATGTTGATTTAGGCATTGACAGAACTCACCTGGGTTTTGATGGCGAATTGTCGAAGGGAGAGATCAGGCGCTTACGAAGAGCGTGCCATTCGTATGTTGCTGATGAATTGCCGGGTGTTCTATCGAAACGTCTAACGGAGTACGGTATAGATCCAAAATGGTATGATCTGGTTGTTGAGAATAAGACAATCTCTGATCAGGACCCAGAAATTTTGCAAGTCAACTTTAACTCTCTTTTTGACACAGTGCCTTATTTGGCAAACAATATCAAGATTGAAGTCAGCGCTAGATCGTTAATTGAGCCACACCAGCGGGTTCAAATAGACTCATGGATAGATCAACAATACTCGGATAGTGCTTTTGTAGAAGGAGCTTTTGAAGTAACCGCGACTGACCCTAAGAAAACCTTGCTGGAGAAACTCATTTTACTCCATGAAGAATATCAGAAAGACCCTGAAAAGATCAGATATATCAGGATGTCTAGGCATTATTATGATATAGACCAATTGTTTAACTCGGAATTTGGAGCCTCTGCACTTGAAGATAAAGAGCTGTTCGAAAGTATAATAGCACATAGGAGCGCTCTCACACCAATGCCAAATACTAATTATGAGGGCTTATCAGTGGAATCGTTATGTATCGAGCCTCCTAAGGAATTTTTTGAGGACTTTGTTTTAGACTATAAGGAAATGCAGAATAGCATGATTCACGGGAGGACGAAGGATTTTAAAGTATTACTGAAGGATATTACCAAAGTTTTGAAAGCGTATTAAATGCTAGCTTAAAAGCGGTCCGTAGTTTCTCACAGGGGGGCAGTACCTTTCGCCAATGCGTAACAACCGCAAACAACGGCACCTAACGAAAAATTTAACGAAACCCTTCAGCCTCCCACTTACCCACTGTTGAGGCAGAGCTGCGGGCGTTTTGGACGGAATTTGTGTGCTAGATTGTGTGCTAGAATTGAAAAAAGCACCTACATCGGTTGACGTAAGTGCTTGATTTTGAGTGCTCCTCCTGCTGGGCTCGAACCAGCGACCCTCTGATTAACAGTCAGATGCTCTAACCAACTGAGCTAAGGAGGAATTTATATCCGTCTTCTTTCGAATCGGGCTGCAATAATACGGCAACTTCATAGGTTCTACAATACCTACTATTGTTTTTTTTCTGTGGAAACTATATTTCTTGTGTGCCGCTTTTGAATAGACTTCAAAGGTGGCAGTGCTCGTCTAAAGAACCTAATACTGCGGATTGTATGTAGCCTAAAAGTGTATACCAATTAATATTCGCAGTGCTTTTGGCAAGACATTGACAAGACAAAGCAGTCTGAACGACAAAACAGGACAATTTGAAACGGCCCGTGCAACCCCCGTTACCTATGTTCACTACGCTTTAGACGTGTTCCCGTTATTCTGTTAAACGAATGATTAAGCAACTGGGCCATTCTTAAGTATTAAGGGCCGCTATATGCGGCCCTTTTTCTATATGGCTTTTTCGCTTGTTCATGTAATCGTGCACGTGTAACTTCGCGGGATCTAAAAACCCTCATAATGAGTTTACTTACAGTTGGAACGATGGCGTACGACGCCTTAGAAACGCCCTTCGGAAAAACGGATCGCATCCTAGGTGGTGCGGCGACGTACATTGCCCTTAGCGCGAGTTATCATGTGGCAAAGAGCAATATCGTTTCCGTTGTTGGGGCCGATTTTGAGCAGCAACATTTGGACCTGCTTTCCGACAAAGGTGTTGATTTAGGAGGCGTGCAAATAATTCCAGACGGAAAGACGTTCTTTTGGAAAGGAAAGTACCATACGGACATGAATAGCCGTGATACTTTAGAAACGCAACTAAATGTTTTAGAGACGTTTAACCCAATCGTGCCAGAAGGTTTTAAGGATTGTAAGTACCTAATGTTGGGGAATTTGATGCCCTCAATTCAGCAGAAGGTTTTGGATCAGTTGCCATCGCGTCCGAAATTGGTTGTGTTAGATACCATGAATTTCTGGATGGACCACTTTTGGGACGACTTAAAGGTCGCGCTTAAAGGTGTGGATGTGTTGACTATCAATGATGAAGAGGCGCGTCAGTTATCCGAGGAATACAGTTTGGTGAAAGCTGCTCAGAAGATTATGACGATGGGCCCGAAATATTTGATTATTAAAAAAGGCGAGCACGGTGCATTGTTGTTCCATGAAGACAAAGTATTCAGTGCTCCTGCGCTTCCTTTGGCTGAGGTTTTTGACCCTACAGGTGCTGGTGATACGTTTGCAGGAGGATTCATAGGGTTCTTGGCGAAGACTGATGACATCAGTTTTGAAAACATGAAGCGTGCTGTGATTTGGGGTTCTGCTATGGCAAGTTTTACTGTCGAGAAATTCGGAACAGAGCGCATTGCAGAGCTAACCACAGAAGAGATCAACGCTCGTTTGGAAGAGTTTAAAAACTTGATGAGTGTGGATATTCAGTTGGTGTAAGAACCGCTACAAAGAAATTTCAAGGACCCCCCGGGCGCTCTGCGCCCGGGGGGTTTTTTTATGGCCCAGGCGGGCAGCCGCCCTCTTGCAGCTGGTACTGAATGTAAACTGGGGATGTGTTTACGTTCTGTGATACCTGGGCATGTTCAAGCGTAAAGGACAAGAATAATTGGTCCACGGGTCCAATACCCGAAAAGAGCGGTTGCGGCTGCACTTGCAACATGAGCTCGGACGGGGTGTTGGTGCCAACAACCTCTGGCGGAACCGAGGCAATATCAGGAATGATCTTGAGTGTGGCACTTCCCTGTATCGGCGGATTGCCATAGGCCAATAAACACCACGTTGCTCTGGACCGAACGTCCTGGACAGAAACGAACGCTCCTTGATTAAGCGGAATGGACGATGCATAATCTGCACCGGCAGTTTGGGGAGGATGGAGGTGTGTTCCGGTGATTTCCACGAGGGATTGGCTATAATTGACAGCAAGACTCTGTCCTTTTAAAATATTGATTATCAATAGATAAACAATAAGTAGTATCATTCTTACAAGCATTGATAGGTTAGATTAAGGAGATGAAGATTAGCGACTAGGTTCTGGTACTGTTGGTGGCTCCAAGAAATGCGTACGGTTAAGGGTATGCCGTCTTGCGGCGCGGTCCCTGAATGACCGAAAATGTTGGAGGCTAGCAACTGATCAGTTCCATTGTGTGTGGCGGATGGCGCAAGCGAGCATGTGCCGCTCGCAGGTAGAAAGGGGATGGTGCTCCAACTGGAGGAAAGACCGATGGGTAATGATACGCTATGGACCAACTGGGGACCTGGACTCACTGGACTGATCGTATAGCGAAGGTGAAAACTCGCAGAGAGACTGTCGGTAAAGGCGGGTAATCCAGATGTTGTGGTCATGGATGGGGATAATTGGATCTCTTGCTGACTTACAGCAATCAATGCAATGGGCTCAAAATGGAGATCAAAGTGGGTGTGCTCTTCGGTCCAAATGATCTGCGCAGATGGTGTTAGAAAAGCGAAAAGCGCAAGAATACTGCAGATTATACGGTGCTTCATAAGGCTTGAAAGGGTATGTTTAGAGGCAATTCGACCAGGGTAATTTGCAATATTGCAGGGCTGCCTTCCCGGATGTCAATGGCAATGGGTTCATAGGAAAACCCCTGGGGCGCCGGAGCTAGCGCCCCGCAATAATGGCCCTCCGGCAGCCCCCCAAGGGTAAATTGGCCGTCCTTAAGAACGGAAGTTGAATAGGCCGAACTGTCTTCGTGGTATAGGGTGAGTCGAAGCGAAGACAAGTCTATCTGTTGGTGCAGTGCGGCGTGCTGCGTATGTTGAACGTCAATACTGCCCCGCAGTCCTATGGTTTGATAGAAAGTCAGGGTGCAATGTTGTTTGCGTTGCTCTAGAAATTGGCTTTGTTCATAGCCTAACATGGGGTGCATAGCGAAGGGCAGGCTGACGGCATGGATTTTTAACTGTGCGGCAGAGCCTTCAAGATGGCCAAAAGCGAACCGGCCATGGTGGTCGCTAACGACCGTTTTTCCTTGGGCACTAATTTCCACTCCTTCGAGCGGGTTGCCTTGCTCACTGAGGCATTGCCCCGTGAGGGTTTTATAGGGTGAACGCGCGTATAAGCTCCCGTTCCAACCAATGGTAGCACGTTGCAGGGATTGGGCAGAAACAGAGAGGTTTCCTCGATCTGTCCGGCGAATAATTTGTAGGGTTTGCTGGTGCCGTGTCCCAATGTTACTGCCACCATAGAGCGCCGATTGTGCTCGAATAGACCAACGTTTGTATTGCCTATTCCCTGAACCAAAGAAGGACCATAGTCCCGTGCTGGGTTGGTGACGGAATTGGGATTGAACGTAAGCCTTGGCGGTGCGCCATCTAATCTGGTGTTGGTATTGAATCTGTGGACGGTAGTGGTCCAATTGACGCCATTCGCCACTGCTTTGCCATTGCCACAATCCCCTTTTGTATTCCGCTTGAAGCCGGAGCTGTTTAGAGGTGAGGGTTGAGGAAAAATATTGGCCGCGCGTAGAGAGGCGCCACGGACCTAGAGTGAGGTCGTTTTGCAGGAAGTGGAATTGGTTCCAGGTTCCATTTACATCCGCAAACAGGGCCGATTGACTCAACCACCGGTTCACACCCAACACACCCGACGCATGGGCACGTACGAAGGAATTGTATGGTGCTTGCGCTCGTAAGTTAGTAGGAATGTGCGCGCCATGGAGCGACCAGCGGTGCACGCCCTTTTGTCCGTTGTATTGCGCAAGACTCATGCCTTCGTATTGACTGAAATTCAGTTCATTATTGCCCAATTGCAAGCGGTGTTGCATGCCCCAAAATTGGCCCAAACCACCTCCAAAAAGAGTTATACGCGAATCTAAACTAGCGCCATTCCAACGCAGTCCCGCCATGGGCTGACCGCCGCGCCATTCCATTTCACCTGTGAATGCATCCATAGGAAGTTCCATTCGTACAAAACCCATTTCTTGCGCTCGAGAAAGGGGATGCCGTTGTACAATTCCGTGTCCAGCACTCAAAGTTCCCCATTGTTCTTGCAGCTGTATTGATCCTCGCAATCGATTGTTCCAAAGCAGGCCACGCGCGGAGATATGGTTCTTATCAAAGGAAACCGTACCCAATTGGCTCACCCGCCCAGCATACACAGTTTGCATACGCCAATTCAGCCAAGGCACACCAGGATCAAATACGGGCGCCACGCTTTCTGACCGCCCAACGGGGGCCAAACCAAGCACGGCAACCGTGTCCCATCCGCTTGCATCTTGAGCATTAAAAGCAACCGTATTGCCTTTTCTATGTCGTTGAAATTGAGAGGATTCATTTGGATACATCCAGACTCCATCGCACTTCAATGCCACATTCCCTTCGTTCGTAACCAACAGCGTGGCACTATCCCTTCCAGCGGATAGCACAGTTGCGCTTAGACCCGGCTTAGGCCGTATTCGTACGCGTAAGGAATCTTCCAACTTGCCCAATACACACGCTCCTTCAAAGGCCACATGAATCCAATAGGTATCGGCTTCAGCAAAGGCAGAGGTCATTAAAACGGGCCTTGCCACACCTGAATCTGCGCCTCCTTCCGCCGGTATCGAAAGCACGGTAAAAGGCGCGGGGGCGTCAATGCGAATGTTGATGTGTTTACCCGGTGGGAGTGCGGTCCAATGCGCGGCCAGTGACCAAATACCACCTGCAACCAACTCCTCTGGCCCGTTAACCACCACCTCACCGCACTCTTGGCCCAAAGCCGAAAGTGCCGCAAATACTAAAGCCAAAACGCCCCCGTGCTTCATAACTTCAAGGAATGTGTTACCCCAAATTTTTCTCCTGCATCGGTCTGACTGACCACCACCATTTGGTAGTTGCCAGCGGGCAAATCGGGTTTTTTAAATTGAACGGTGCGGCATTGGTTCGGGATCAAGCCTTTTGCGTGTAAACTTTCGGTTTGATACACTACTTCGCCTCGGCCGTTCAGTAAATGTGCTCGAGAGGAAATGATGCGGTCTACGTTTCCAGCATTTTGATAGCGCAATGTCCAGACCTTGTTCTCCTCCCCGACCGCTAAAGCTTTTGCCTTCATAGCGACCACCGGCGGCACTGCCGGATTGCGGTACAGTACGTTTACCGCATAGCGCAATTCTATGTTCAAGCGCGGACCCTTTTTATCGGCCGCTTTTTCCGGTTTCGAAGTAACGAGCAGACATGCGCGCGCACTCGACCTGTTGAAGCCCTTCGGTATACGCATTCGCACCTTAACGATCATCTCCTCGTGCGCGCGGAGCACATAATCATAAGTTTCTGCTTCAAGCCAGGAGGCGCAACTTTCGGCGGTACTCCCGGGCGGGAGGTAGCGGTATCCACTGTCGCAGTGGGAACTGAGATCGGCAAGCTCGATGTGGAAGGCACAGGGTTTGTCCCCTATATTTTTGAGTTTAATAGGGACTATTTCTTGTTGTCCAGGGAGGCGTTCAATCCGGTGAGCTAGTCCGCTTTGCACGGTGACTTGGCCGTTCGCCCCGTGGCTAACACTGAGTGCTAGAGCGAGTGAGTGTAGGAGTAGTTTCATGGTACGTGGGAGTTAGGAAATCCCCCGCCCGCAGGGCGGGGGAAGGAGGTTATTCAGTAATGGTGTAGGTAACGGTGCCCATGTCTTGCGAGCCGTTGTCTGCATCTAGTAGGGCGTAGTCTTCAATACTCACTAAATAGGTCAATTCGTACCCGTTTCCTGAGCCGTTCCCGGTATAGAAAGTGCCGATGTT
>PZPA01000013.1 GCA_003045825.1 Bacteroidota bacterium | reverse complement strand
ATCTGGTCTTGCAACAAAACCTTCTGACGCTGCAGTTCTTCTTTCGTTTGCGCTTGCAAACCAATTCCAAAAACGAGCAAGAATAGGACGAGCAGCTTTTTCATCACAAGCTAAATGGCGTGTTAAACGGCCCTCCGGTTCTAATTTCAGTGACTTCGATAGTAACTTTATAATCCGGCTGACTTTTTACGGTGATTTCGATATCGTTAGGGTAGCCGGTTTTTTCGTCCACGCTTTTGTATTGAATAAAGACCGATTCCAAAGGGTCTTCTATGAGTACAAAACTCATGTGTAAATCTCTATCCAGTGCGACGGTAACTGTGCGATCACTGCTAATGGAGTACTGTGTAATCCAGTGGTCACCGTTGCCATCGTAGCGGTAACGTAGTGCCTCATTCGTCCCAATTAATTGGCCACGTAGCAATCTATTTAAATACTGAAAGGGAACTTCTATTCCCGTAACTCCCGCCAGGTCATGAGCCGATCCGGTCCATTCCACACCAAGCAAAGTAGAAGAAAACGCTGCGCTATCGTTAATAACGATGGCCTTGCCAACGCGCAATCCAATCATATCATCTGAAATCGCTGCCCATAGAATACTGTCCTGTTTTGAACGTACTTGTACGCGAAACCGCTGCTCACCGTCAGGGGTTTCTGCAGAGATGCGCGTAAAGCTTTGTGCCCAAGTAAACTTGTCTTCTATGATAATTTTCCGCGATACACCGTCACTGATTTTTTCTCGTCTTAAAGGTTTCTCCACAGATAAGGGACCACCACAACCGGTGAGCACAGCCAAGGCCACACCTGCAAAAAGGTGTGTTACAATTCTAGATATATGCCACGGCCGTTGCTGCATCATTGCTGTTTTAATAGGGCCTCTTTCTTTCTATAAACCTTTGCGCGCTCGTCGTTGCCTAAGGCTTGTTCAATCTTAGCCGCATGCAGGTAAATGCCTGCGCGGTCGACCTCTTTGAGCAGTTGCAAAGCTAATTCGATTTTTACCCGTGCTTCTTCATACCGGCCCAATTTATACAATACCCATGCCCAAGTGTCTAAGTAGGTCGGTTCGAGGGTTTGTAGTTGGTTCGATTCCGCAGTCAATTGCAATGCGAATTCAAGTTTCCGGTCGTGTGTGGCTAAATCCCAGGCATAGTTATTTAGCGTTGTAGCACTGCGTTCAAGGTCTAGCGCTTTTCCATAGGCCTCCTCACCCAATTCAAAGGAATCCAATTGAAACCACGCGGTTCCAGCCATTGTGTAAAGATTTGAAGCCGCCTCGGGATCCAGGGTCATTGCAGCGCGTTGACCCGCTAAACGAGCACAAGGCTCCCACCGCCCTAAGTTGTAATATTCGAAGACGAGGCTTTCTAGAATATCATGATCGTCACCAAAATTTTCCTCCATGCTTTCGAGCAAAGCAATTTGCCCGTCTAGATCACCAATCTCTTGACTCAATGAATACGCCATCTGGTAGAGCGTGTAGTTGCTAGGATTCATTGCAATGGCTGCGAGGTAGTGTTCTAAAGCTTCGTGCCAACGCTCATTGTCTAGATGGATTTGAGCGGTGAGTAAAAGAAATTCAATACGGCCTTCATGCCGGCTTTCGAGAAGATTAAAAACGCGATCAAACAGCGCGCGGAAGGATGGATTGTCTCGACGCTCATAGATGCTCAGAAGCACGGGTATTTTATCTTCTAACGGCACACCCTCCAACACTAAGCCTTGCTCCATATGGTACAGGGCAGTCGCTGTTTCCTCCATTTTTTGCGCCATGCGGGCCAATTCCATATGCAGTGCCCCGTTTTCAGGAAAAGCATCAACCGCTGCAATCAGCACCTTGTATGCCTTCTTTGTCTTGCCAGTACTACCGTAGTACTGACTCAATAACCCTCTGTATTCTGGGACTTCCGGCGCGATAGTCATAGCGGTCTTTAAACTGCGTTCGGCCGATTTAGGATCTTTAAGTTGCACGTACAACCGCACGCGATCTTGAATAAGCTCAGGAGAAGTCCCCTTGAAATCTTCAATTTTCGAAAGTGCGTCTAAAGCATCGCGGAACAGTTGGCCTTCGAGGTACGTACTGTACCCTTCAAAAAGGTATTCCGGTTGCTGTGGGGCCAAAGTATAGAGGAGGTCAAAGGAGCGCCCGGCCGTCTTAAAATCGCCGATGGATTTTGCACTTTGCGCTTTAATTCGAAGCAGCCAAAGATTCTTGGGGTAGGCATCCGCGCCTTGGGTTGCAAGATCAAAGGCTTGGAAAAATTGGTTCTGTTCAAAATGCATACGGGCCAATTGGTACAAAGCCGTCTCGCGATATACCGGATCTTTTGCCAACACTTCATACAGCTCCATGGCCAGGTCAGTCCTGCCAGTAATGCGGTAGGTTTCGGCTTTATAGAACGTGCCGCTTAATACAGAAGGCCCCTCTTCCGAAGGGCCTTGCGCATAAAGTGAAGCTGTAAATAAAAGTGCCCATAAGAGGGCCAGCTTTTTGTGCATTAGTCCATTCTTGAAAAATCACCTAAAGATAGGGAAGTCCACTTCCCGTCGACATGCGCTTTATTGCCGATCATACTGTCTTTTAGGTGAATATTTTTAATTGTCGTTTCTGTCTGTATTAAAGAACCTTCTATCGTTGCATCTTCAACCACACAGTTGTCGCCCAAACTTACATTTGGCCCTACTGTCGCGTTCTTCAGCACCACGTTTGAACCAATGTAACAAGGGTCAATAATGGTGGCGTTTTCGAGGGTAATGTTGGTACCGCGTAACTCAGCCATACCTTCGAGGTAGCCTAACATTTTGCTGTTGGTTTCAACGGTAATTTCCTTATTTCCACAATCCATCCAATCGTTCACGGTTCCGGGCTTGAATACTTTTCCCTGTGCAAGCAAAGAGCTCAACGCATCGGTGAGTTGGTATTCCCCTTTGTCCATGATGTTGTTATCGAGAATGTGCTTTAATTCCTTGCGCAAGCCAGGGCCGTCTTTGAAATAGTAAATACCGATGATGGCTTTATCAGAAACGAATTCCTGCGGTTTTTCAACAAAATTATTGATGGTTCCATCTTCACCAAACTGAACCACACCATAGGCAGAAGGATTGTCTACTTGTTTCACCCAGATGACAGAATCCGCTTCTGTATCTAAAGTAAAATCTGCGCGAAATAACGTATCCGCAAAGGCAACAACAATCTCGTCGTCCATACTGTCCGCAGCGCAGTGAATGGCATGGGCGGTCCCGAGGGGTTTATCTTGGTAATAGATGCTTCCTTTGGCGCCTAAGTTTTCTGCGACCTTGACCAGGTCAGCCTCTACTTCAGCACCGAAGTCTCCAATGATAAAGGCAATCTCCGTTACTTTTTTATCGCCGCAAACGCTTACAATGTCTTCCACCAGACGCTGTACAATAGGCTTTCCTGCGATGGGAATAAGTGGTTTAGGTACCGTTAGCGTATGTGGTCTAAGCCTTGATCCGCGTCCGGCCATTGGGACAATAATCTTCATCTGTAATTAGGTTTTTTGGTTGGTTTTATTGTTTACCTGTGCTGCCAAATCCTCCGGCACCACGAGCGGTTTCATCTAAATTAGTCACCTCATTCCAGTCGAACTGGGTGTATTGTGCGATCACCAGCTGTGCAATACGCATGCCATCTTCTACGACAAAGGCCTGTTTCCCATGGTTGATGAGTATAACGCCAACATCTCCGCGGTAATCTGCGTCAATGGTTCCAGGGCTATTCAATACGGTAACACCATGTTTGTAGGCAAGCCCGCTGCGAGGCCTTACTTGAGCTTCATAACCCTCTGGAAGGGCCATTTTGATCCCGGTAGGTATGAGCGTAAAGTCACCGGGCTGCAGCGTAATGGGCGCATCGATATTCGCCCTGATATCCATCCCAGCACTCTGTGCGGTCTCAAATTGCGGCAGTTCGTGCTTGCCGCTATAGGTTACGTTGATCTTCATTTTCTTGTTGCGAATTTAAGGAGTCCGTTTCGTTCCCAAAAAAGCATGACTCCTAAGTATAGTACTCCTCCAAGCACCTTTAGTGGGCCTGATGGCCATTGGGTATAATGCAAGATAAATACAACAAGGCAGGCAAAGGCTAAGAAGGCGCCTATTTTGCCCCAATTGTAGGGCACGGGATAATGTTTATTTCCCCACAAAACACTGGCGACGAACATCGCGAAGTAGGCCACTAATGTCGTTATTGCCGCGCCAAGAATCCCCAAAACAGGAATGAGAGCAACATTACCCACCACGGTGAAGAGCAAGCCTACAAAGGTGATGTAGATGCCGTAAACGGTTTTGTCACTCACTTTATACCAAACATTTAGGTTGGTATTGATGCCTAAAATAACGTTTGCTAAGAGTAAGATGGGAACCAGGTAAAGCCCTGTCCAAAATTTCTCGTCCACGAAAAACTTGAGGTAATCGAGGCCTGAAATGATCAAGACGAATCCAACACACATGATCCAAGCGAACCCTTCCATGACCTTGCTCATTCGTTCAGGCCCGTCTTTAGCTTTTGCATTTTTAAAGAAAAACGGTTCTGCAGCGTAGCGGAAAGCTTGATTGAAAAGAATTAAGAAGATGGAAATTTTATAGACGGCACCGTATATCCCAACACCGGCAAAGGCTGTCTCTTTTGGGAGCAGGTATTTTAACAATTGGCGGTCGAGCATTTCATTGGCAATGCCAGCGAGCCCTCCAATAAGTAAAGGGATCCCAAAGATTAATAGTGTTTTTACGTACTTCTTATCGAGGTTGAGTTTTAGTGGGAAGAGGGTAGGCAAAAGAAGTGCGAACATCACCACAGAGGCCCAGAAGTTGGCAATGAAAATATATCCAACCCCGCGCATTTCATGGGACCAATAGCCCATGCTTCCGTGTTGTTCCCAATAGGCGGGCAGGAAAATGTAGAGGTTGATGAGTACGTTGGAGAAGATCAAGGCCAATTTGATTCCGGCGAATCGGACCGCTTTATTGTTTCTACGAAGGCGTGCAAAAGGCAATGCACTTAAGGCATCTAGAGCTAAAATAGCGAGGAAATAGTAGAGGTATTCAGGCGTGTTTTCCCATCGTAAACTATGCAATAAGGCGTCTTGAAAAAGCAAAACAAGCAACCCCATCCCGGCCAATACTAGCGCAATCATGGCTAATCCCGCACCAAAAACTTTGCCCTCATCAAACCCATCTTGCTCAGAATAACGGAAATAAGCGGTCTCCATCCCAAAGGTTACTACGACAATAAGGAAGGCAATAAGCGAGTAGAAGTCTACGTTAATCCCATAGGCAGACTGGCTCAAAACCGCTGTCTGTAGGGGGACCAATAGAAAATTGATCATCCGCCCTAAGATGCTACTTACGCCATATATCGCCGTTTGACCGGCAAGTGCTTTCATACCGTTGCTCACACCTCAAATATAGTCTTTGGTCGCTACCTTTGTAGGGAATCAAACATGAACTCATGAACAAGTTCCTTACCCTAGTTCTACTTTTAACGACCGCTCTTCCCGCCAGCGTATATGCGCAAGAAATTCCAATAGACCTGAGCGCTACGAAGCGCATGGAGCAGGATTTGTTTTTCTTGTCTTCGGATGCGTTAAAAGGACGCAAGCCTGGTACACCTGAGGCAGACGTTGCTCGCGAATATATCGCAGGAAAAATGATGGCTTACGGCATTGAGCCCATGGGTGAAAATGGGTACTTCCAGAAGTTCCCAGTACCCGAATATGCCGCTGTAGATTACGATGCAACCACACTTTCAGTAGGCAACGCACAGCTCGAAGGCCACGTGGATTTCTATCCGGTATCCATAAGCTGCGAAACAGGTAAAGCTGCGAGTAAAACCGTTTACGTAGGCTATGGCATCACCACAGAGGACGGTTCTTATGATGATTTTAAAGGCCTCGATGTCAATGGCGCCATCGCCGTGATGAACGTTAGTTCACCGGACGGCATCCACCCACATAGCGCCTATGCGGCATACCACAGCTTGAACGAACGCGTGGCAAGCTTGGTCGAAAAAGGCGCTAAAGGCATTCTACTTATTAACCCTGAAGGAACCGCCTCTGATACTCAAGAATTTTTCAAGAGCATCAACGCTTCTTCTTTACCGGTGTTTTTCGTGCGCAACGAAAAATGGGCCAACAAACTGATGAAGCGTGCTCAGAAAACAACCATGTCCGTATCTATGTCTGAGCGATTTAGCGACGGCTACAATGTTATCGGATACATCCACAACAACAAACGCAAAACGGTGGTGTTGGGCGCCCACTACGATCATTTAGGTATGGGCGGTGAGAACAGCTTGTATAAAGGACCGGCGGCCATTCACAATGGAGCCGACGACAATGGATCGGGGACGACCTTGCTTCTGGAAGCAATGCGCTATTACGCTCAGCGCCAAGACACGAATTACAACTATTTGATCCAATTCTACAGCGCCGAGGAATTGGGCTTGATTGGCTCGAAATACTGGGCCAATAACCCGACATTCCCGCTAAAGGAGGTAGAATACATGATCAACAGCGACATGGTTGGACGACTACGCGACAACCGCCTCCAGCTTTCTGGAACAGGTACGGCAGTGGAATGGGACGAGATCCTCGACACACCGATCCACGGTTTGGACATCAAAAAAGACCCTGCGGGTGTGGGCCCCTCAGACCAAACGTCCTTTTATTATAAGGATTTGCCGGTATTGCACTTGTTCACTGGAACCCATGACGACTACCACAAGCCGACAGACGATGCGGACAAGATCAACTACAAAGGCATGGCCAAACTCGCCTCGTTAATCTACACCATCACCGCGCGTACGGCCTATTATGAAAACGTAACCTTCCAAAAAACCACTTCTTCAGAACAGAAGACCACGCCGAACTTCTCCGTGACCTTAGGGGTCGTACCAGATTACCTTTTTGGCGGGCCGGGGCTTCGTATCGACGGGGCGACCGAAGGGCGCCCCGGGGCCAACGCCGGATTGAAAGCGGGTGACGTGATCATGAAGATTGGAGCTATCGCCATTGATGATATTTATGCGTACATGACGGCGTTGGGGGCCTTTAAGAAAGGCGATACGACGGCTTTGGTGTATGTGAGAGACGGTGAGGAAGTAGAAACGGAAATTACCTTTTAATGGGAGATCAGATGCAAAGCACGCAACCAAGTGTGGCCGTTATTGGCGGAGGTTCTTTTGGGACTGCCGTGGTGAAGATGGTCAGTGAGAATTTGGGCAGCTGCCATTGGTGGATGCACAACGAAGAAAGCGCCGCGCATATTCGAGAGTACCACCACAATCCCCGCTATCTTTCTTCCGTAGCCTTCGATGAGGGAAGTATTAAAATTTTTACAGATATAAATGCGGCAATCTCAGGTTGTGATGTGATCATTTTCGCCGTGCCCAGTGCATTCATTAAAGAGGTATTGTTAAACATGGATAGCGGTGCGCTTGAGGGAAAACTCGTTTGCTCGACGATCAAAGGCATCATTCCCGACGAGAACATGATTGTTGGAGAATACCTGCGTGAAGTAGTTGGCGTCCCAGAAGATCACATCGTAGTAATTACGGGTCCTTGTCATGCAGAAGAAATTGCACTGGAAAGATTGAGTTTTCTTACCGTTGCCGCGATAGATGCAAGCGCATCTAAAAAGGTTGCGAGCGTTTTACAGAGCCATTACGTACGGTGCACGCTGAGTACAGATATCTACGGCACAGAATATGCTGCGGTGATGAAGAACATCTATGCTATAGCCGCGGGGATGTGCCACGGTTTGGGTTACGGGGATAATTTCCAAGCAGTACTCATTTCGAATGCAGCACGTGAGATGCGTCGTTTCATGAAGAGTACGTGTGAAGGCAGGATTAATATTAAAAAGAGTGCCTATTTGGGCGATTTATTGGTCACCTGTTACAGCCAATTCTCTAGGAACCGAATGCTTGGTAACATGCTCGGTAAAGGCTACACTATCAAAAGCGCAAAGGCAGAAATGACCATGGTGGCGGAGGGGTATTACGCAGCAGCATTGGTATCAAAAATCCGCAAGAAGCAAGAGGTTCGAATGCCTATTGTCAAAGCAGTTTATGAAGTGATGTACGAAGGGAAATCGGCGAAGAAGACCATGGCAAAATTGGCCCAGAAATTAACCTAGACTTTCGCAAACTTACGCCTGAGCGTTGCGTTAGTAAGGTAGACCAACAAAGACGATGACGAAAGTATTCCAGAGCTTCCTTTTACTGTGCTTCACAACAGCAGCATTAGCACAAAACCCTACTTCAATTCTCCAAAAAGCAGAAGCAAAACTATCGGGTGCCGATCTTGCCGCTGAGGTGAGCATTCGTACAGTACGTCCTCGTTGGGAACGCACGATGGAGGCAAAAATATGGAACCAAGGCTTGGATAAAACCATGATTTTAGTGACCGGTCCAGCACGTGAAAAAGGGACCGTTTTCCTTCGTAATGGAGACGACGTTTGGCATTTTGTGCCGGGCATTAAGAAAATTGTGGCACTACCTGCGGCGATGGTGCAGAGCTGGATGGGAACGGACTTCACGAACGACGCATTAATAAATGCCGGTTCGTTGGTGGAGGATTACAACCCTACCCTTTTAGGTATTGTGTCCGTAAATGGCACGAAATGTTTTAAGATTGCTTTGGCACCTAAGGCAGATGCGGCGGTCGTTTGGGGTCAGGTGATCACTTTTATATCCGTTGATCAATTCCTGCAATTACGTACTGAATTTTACGATGAAGATGACTACCTGATCACTACCCTTGAGGCAACGGAAATCAAGTCTTTTAGTGGAACTAATTTACCTTCAAAACTTCGCATCACACCTGCCGATGATGAGGGTAATTTTACAGAAATGACGTACAAGGCGCTCAACTTTAACCCCACATTCGCTGAGGGCTTCTTCGAGCGCAGTAACATGAAAAGGGTCGAATAATGTTCAAATTGGCCTGGCGCAACATCTGGCGTAATAAAGGAAGAAGTATTATCACCATAGCTGCGGTTATGTTTTGTGTGATTTTCGCTGTGGTACTTCGCAGCTTTCAGGTGGGTGTGTGGGAACACATGGTCGGTGATATCGTCGCAAACAACTTTGGCTATCTACAAGTGCATCAAAAGGGATTTTGGGGCGACCAGAGTCTGGATTTGAGTATGGACGAGGCAACGCTGGACTGGGATGCAATGGAAAATGTACCTGGAGTGCGTTCGCTGGTGCCTAGGCTGGAGAGTTTTTCTTTAGTAAGCACGGGCGACAATAACAGAGGCAGTTTGGTGCTGGGTATTCGTCCCGAGGGGGAATTGTCCGGATTGCGTTTAACGGACCAATTGATTGACGGTCGCCTTTTCGCACCTGCCTCTAATGAAGTAGTAGTTTCGGAGGGACTTGCAGAATATTTACACGTTGAGGTCGGTGATTCACTTATGTTTTTGGGTCAAGGTTACCGCGGGGCAAGTGCTTACGGCCAATTCATGGTTGCCGGTATTGCTAAAATATCCAATCCTGAGCTCAACAAACAACTCGTAGTCATGCCCATCGAGACCGCCCAGTGGATGTACAACGCCACGGGACTGTTGACCACCGTGGTGGTGGATTTAGAACCCAACGCGGATTTCGCAGAAGTGAAAGCAGCACTCGAGCCATTATTAGGATCAGATTTTGAATTGTTAGACTGGGAACAACTGTTTCCAGAATTGGTCCAAACCATTGAAGCGGATATGGCCGGCGGCCAAATATTTGTAACCATACTGTACTTTATTATATCCTTCGTTTTGCTCGGTACGGTCATCATGATGGTAAGCGAACGCGAGCGGGAGTTTGGAATTTTGGTGAGTATAGGGATGCGTAAAACGACGTTAGCGGCCGTCACCGTGTTAGAAAATTTGATGCTCCTCGTCGGTGGCGCAGTGGTGGGAATGGCCGCGGTGAAACCGGTCCAATTTTACTTTAAATACAACCCCATCGACCTTAGTGGACAGATGAAAGAAGCTATTGAACAATTCGATTTTGAACCCAAATTATACACTACCACTTCGTTCTTAATTAATTTGAACCATGGAGCAATAGTCTTTGTGATCGGTGTACTGGTGAGTAGTTATGCCGTTTGGAAAATCATGAAGTTGAACCCGGTAAAAAGTATGCGCGCATGATTTTTAAAGTGGCTTGGCGAAACATCTGGCGTGCAAAGGTGCGCTCGTTTATAGTAATTGGATCCATTGCGGTAGGTATTTGGGCAGGGCTTCTCATCATTGGCTTCTCTTTTGGGATGAATAACGAGCGTACGGCATCGGCTATTGGGACTACTACCGGGCATGCGCAAATACATCATCAAGATTTTGATGCAGAACCCCTTTCGACAGCGGTTATCGCAGATTCCGCAACGGTTGTAGCCCTTCGTGAAAAAGTAGAAGCACTCCCGTTTGTCAGCGGCACCGCACAACGCACCGTGCTAGGCGGAATGATTAACTCTGCGAAAAGTGCTCGTGCAGTTCGCATAATGGGGGTTTGGCCAGAAGAAGAGCGCCTTCAAACTACTCTGGCAGATTACATTGTTGACGGAGACTTTTTTGAGGACTCTGGACGCAACCGACTTTTGATTGGGGAAAAATTAGCTAAGCGATTAGGCTTGAAGTTACGAAGTAAGGTGGTCCTCACCTTTCAAGATGCAGAAGGCAATCTCAGCAGAGCGTCGTTTCGGATTTCAGGCATTTACAAAACATTGAATGCGACTTGGGACGAATTTCACGTTTATGTGCATCATGAAGATTTAGAAAAAACCATAGGAGCCCCCCTAGTACACGAGGTTTTGGTAAGGTTTGAGGAGACTGTAGATACCGAAGAAAAAGCGGGGGCATTGGCTGCAGCAATGCCTGTTGGTTTAGCCGTGAAGTCATGGAAACAGGTACGTCCGGAATTGGGCTTTGCCGACGATATGATGGCAATTATGCTTGTACTTGTTTTAGGAATTATTATGATGGCGCTTCTTTTCGGCATCATCAACAACATGCTCATGGCCATTTTAGAGCGCCGTAGAGAATTAGGCATGCTTATGGCCGTAGGGATGAATAAGCGCAAGCTCTTTTTAATGATTTTGGTCGAAACGCTGATGCTTGGATTTGTTGGTGGCCCAATCGGGATACTTCTGGGTGATCTGAGCACACGCGCCATGATGCGTATCGGTATAGATTTATCCAGCAAGCAAGACGGTTTGGCAGAATTGGGCGTGCAGAGCATGATTTACCCGGAAATCGTCCCCAGCTATTACCTCATTATTGCCGTAATGGTAATCACAACGGCTTTGATCGCCTCCATTTTACCCGCAATTAAGGCCTTAAAATTGAACCCTGTAGAAGCCATACGTGGCATTTAAGTTATGAGTAAACCTGTTATCGAAGTTAAAAACCTAGAAAAGGTCTATGAGGGTGCTGTTCCTGTACACGCTGTGAACGGCATTAGCCTTACCATAACGCAAGGAGAGTTTACCGCGCTCAAAGGCCCGTCGGGATGTGGCAAAACCACGCTTCTAAATATGCTTGGAGGGCTCGACCAGCCTACGGCCGGCTCCATTGCTATTGGAGGAGTGGACATTACCACACTGAGTGAAAATGCATTGATTGACTTTAGATTGCGCAATATTGGGTTCGTCTTTCAAGCCTACAATCTTATACCAGTGCTTTCTGCTCAGGAAAATGTTAGTTTCATTATGCTTCTTCAAAACCGGCCAAAGGAGGAACGCGAAGCGCGCGCCCAGCAGCTGCTTGAAGCCGTTGGGTTGAAAGGAAAGGAGGACAAACGACCAGGTCAGCTTTCAGGCGGTCAACAGCAGCGCGTTGCCGTGGCCAGGGCCTTGGCTTCAAAGCCTCAATTTGTTTTGGCCGATGAACCTACGGCAAATCTTGATTCGCAGAGTACGGCAAACCTATTAGATATTATGGAGCGTTTGAATAAGGAGGAGGGGATGACCTTTGTTTTTGCTACACACGACGACCGCGTCATCAAAAAAGCCCGTCGAATCATTAGTATCGAAGATGGAAAAGTCCTCAGCGACGACTAAAGCCTTATTTTAGGGTCATGGATCCTAAATTTCTACCATACACACCCTGGCCAGCTTCTGATACAGATGCTCGTGCGTTGTTTGAAAACTTTGAAACGTCACTTCAAACTAGACGCAGCCTACGCATGTACAGCAAGAAGCCAGTCTCTCGAACGATAGTAAAACGTCTTATCGGTTTAGCTGCTTCCGCGCCTTCAGGGGCAAACAAACAGCCGTGGCATTTCGTTGCGGTCGAAAACCCGGAGGTTAAAAGGAAAATACGTACTGCAGCAGAGGAGGAAGAGAAAGCCTTTTATGGGGGACGTGCCACGGAAGAATGGCTCGAGGACCTCAAGCCTTTTGCGACCGACTGGGAAAAACCTTTTCTGGAAGATGCGCCTTGGCTCATTGTGGTTTTTCGCAAGAATTTTGACCTTGAAGCGGATGGTTCAAAAGCGAAAAACTATTACGTTCAGGAAAGTGTAGGAATTGCTTGTGGATTCTTGATTGCGGCTATACACGCGGCGGGATTAGTCACCTTGACGCACACCCCATCTCCCATGGGATTTCTCTCGGAAATCCTTGGTCGTCCATCGAATGAAAAGCCCTTTTTACTGCTGCCGCTAGGATACCCTGCCGAGGGTGCAGAAGTGCCCGACATTTCTAAGAAAGGATTGGATGAGATCAGTGATTTTATCTGACCTTTGAAGAAAATTACACCATTATGTTTGAAGGAACGTCTGTACAATTCGTCGTAGATGCTGATGAGGTTCGTGAGGAGCTCAAAGCGGCCCAATTGAATTGGCCTATTGTCAAGATTCTAGGCCAAGAAGACGAAGAGGAGAAGGATCCAGAGGAGATGACCGTAAGCGGTGAAGGGGTTGCCATTTATATTGACAGTATTGAGGTGATTTTAAAAGAACGTATTGAAAAGGCCAAAGAAATTGTCGCAACGGTGGCAAGAATGATTCAGTATTTCAACGAGCGCGATGAAACAGCTGTACTTTTCTTTCACGTCAGTTGGGAGACCTATTTGATTGACGAGAAATAGGCCGTGAGCAGTTTGGCTTTGGAATGACCTACCACTTCTGCCAACTGTTCCGGAGCGGCAGCCTTTATGTTTTTCACGCTTTTAAAAACCTTAATGAGGTCTTTGATCGTTTCTGGTCCGATTCCCTTCACACCTTCTAATTCACTTTTAAATGCACCCTTGCTGCGCCGTGAACGGTGGTGGCTTAAGCTGAACCTATGCGCTTCATCACGTGCTTGCTGAATGATTTTCAATGTTTCCGAACGCTTATCCAGATGCAGTGGATAGGGATCACCTGGGAAGTAAAGTTCTTCCAGTCTTTTCGCAATCCCAATGATGGTGATTTTTCCGCGCAGTCCTAGGCGTTCTAGTGCTTTAAGTGCAGCACCTAGTTGCCCCTTACCGCCATCAATGACAATGAGCTGCGGCAGCGGCTCGCCTTCCTCTTGCAGCCTGCGGTAACGGCGGTGCACTACTTCCTCCATAGACGCATAATCGTCCGGGCCTTCCACTGTTTTAATATTGAATTTGCGGTAGTCTTTTTTTGAAGGCTTCCCGTCTTTAAAAACGACACAAGCGCTCGCTGGATTTGTCCCTTGAATATTTGAGTTGTCAAAACATTCAAGGTGTCTGGGTTCAACCGGCATACGCAGATCCTGCTTCATTTGCGTCATGATACGCTTCACGTGCCGGTCGGGATCTACAATCTGAATATTCTTGAGTTTTTCCTGCCGGTAATACATGGCATTTTTAATGCTCAGTTCAATCAATTTACGCTTCTCACCTTTTTGTGGAACCGTGAATGTGCTGCCCTCTATGAGCAGATTGACCGGATGCGAAGTATAGATTTGTCGCGAAGTAGAGCCAAAAAGGGACCGTATTTCAGGAATAGCGATATGAAGAAAATCCTGCGGCTCTTCTTCTAATTTTTTCTTGATCTCTACTGTATAACTCTGGACAATGGCACCTTCAATAACCTGTAAGTAGTTTACGTAGCCAAACTCCGCATCCATACTCACACTGTATACATCAATATTGGTCAGTTGGTTGCTCACTACTGTGCTCTTCGCAGCATACTTTTCTAGCGCGTCTAACTTTTCCTTGCACAACTGCGCCTGCTCAAATTCCAAAGCTTCGGCGTGGCCTAACATACGCTCCTTTAAATGCTTTTTGACAGCACTGAGTTGTCCTTTGATGATGTTCCGTGCGGCGCTCACGTCTGCTTCGTAATCCTCCTCCGATTGCAATGCCTCGCAAGGAGCCTTGCAGTTCCCGATGTGGTACTCAAGGCAAATCTTAAACTTTCCTTTATCGATGTTCTCTTCGCTAAGATTGTATTTACATGTGCGTGTGGGATACATCTGACGAATCAGTTCAAGAACAGCCTTCATGGACTTTACGTTGGGGTAAGGACCGTAGTACTCGCTGCCGTCTCTGATGATGTTGCGCAAACCATAAATCCGCGGAAAGCGTTCTTTACGGATGGTGATGTAGGGGTAACTTTTATCGTCTTTGAGATTGATATTGTAGCGCGGTTGATGCTCTTTAATAAGGTTGTTTTCTAGCAGGAGTGCATCGCCCTCGGAATCGGTCACAATCACTTTAATGTCGGCTACTTTTTTCACCATAACCGCGATGCGAGCGCTTGTGACGCTTTTGGTGAAGTAGGAACTCACGCGCTTTTTGAGATCTTTAGCTTTTCCTATATACAGGATGTTGCCAGATTTATCCATATGCTGGTAAACCCCCGGTTTGTTCGGGAGTGTTTTTAGCAAATTCGTGATGTGGATACTGTCTGCCATGCCTCAAAGATAAAAAAGGCCCGGCTCCCTTTGGGGCCGGGCCAGTGTTCTCGTGTTATCGAGTGGGGACTACGTTGTTAAGAATGCTATTGCGCATCCAGAATAGTGACTGTACCGTTGACTGAATATTCATAGTCGTCAGAGGCATTCACCAATTCTAAGGTGTACATGTATACACCGTCTGCCAGCTTGGTACCGTTTTGGTTGGTACCGCGCCATGGGTTCGCGTTGTCGTAGAGGTATTCGCTCTGCCATACGCGATCGCCCCATCTGTTGTAGATGGTCAACTGGCTTAGATCTTTGTAATCATCAATATTCTGTATGATAAAGCCATCATTCACGTTATCACCATTAGGCGTAATGAAGTTAGGTACGACCACTGTATCCGGGTAAGGAGGCGTATTGATGATAATAGGCAAACAGTTTGAATAGGCAGTATACTGCGTATCTACCGGATCTGTAGTTCTAATGCACACGCGGTATTCGCCCGGCGCTAATTCTAAGAACATGCGGTAGGTCGTATCTGGCGCTAATACAGGGTTTTGAGGCGAAGCTACATGGTCATGAATCCATTCGCCCATCCATGTTCCACCAATCTTCTCTTGTAAGAAAACAGTGTAACTATCAACAGCCCATCCGTTGTACTGGTTCCAAATAAGGTCTACTGGGATGGTATCCGGATCAATGATTGGCACCATTCCATTGCTGCGTTCGAGAAGTACGCTTCCAATACTGTTGGTAGCTCCTTGCATATCGTCATTGAGTTTCATGTCAACACGGTATTCGTAGCTGTCTTGATCGACTTTAATGAATCCGATTTGGTTGTCTTTGAAGTCGTATTTGTATTGGTTGAATACAGTACCTACCTGCTGGTATTGCGTCTGACCTGGATCCTTGCGGAAGATTTGCCACTCTTGGAAAAGGTAATCTGGGTACGATGAGGTATCAGCACTCCACTCAACGACTGGGTTTTGATCTTCTTCGATGGTTACATTCTCCATTTCGTAGATGGCGTTGAAACAGCCGGTTACATTTAATTGAATGGTATCAAATTCGTTCATTGGGAAACCACACTTATTCAAGAGCGTGTTTCCATCGTTACCGACTTTCGAGTACAAGAAGTATTTCCCGTTTTTCGAGAGTGGTTTGTAAAGCTTGATCGTCATCTGGGTTGCCTCATAGTTATTATCACAGTTTGCTGTGAAAGATTCTATCGCAAGCGGTTGACCATCGGGTTTTGTTAATCGGAAGTCGGTTCCATCTGGAGATATTGATGAACAATCCAGCTTCACCTTAAATTTCAAAGTAACCGTTGAATCCAAACAGTTGTAATCTACCGTAGGAAGACCATTGACTGGATCTTGATAAATCCCGGGAGCTTGATAGTCCAGTTGAACACCAGCCTGTGCATTAGGAGTACAGGCGGAAGCAATGGCAATCTGCATATCACGGTTTACTTCACCAATCTTGCGCCACACGTAGAGCACTGAGTCATAACGATATTCATCCACAGTTACAGCCATTACATCAATCTCAACTGCTGAAGGCTTAAAGGTGATTAAACCCGTAGATGGGTTCATGAAAAGGGAATTCGCAGGGGAGGTGGTGATTGGCTGATCGTAGGTCCACCCTGTTGCATAAGCAATGTTTGTGGGTGTACAGTTATTCGAAGCGCCTGCTTTGACGTGTGTAATTCTGTAGAAGATTGAATCACCGTCTGGCTCAACGGCACTTTGCTTCCAGTTAAACGTACGTCCGGTACAGAAAGCGCGAACGGGCTCACTAACGAATTCAGGCGATGTGTTTTGACCAATTTGGTTATTTAGTTTTGCTTCAATGTAGAACCCTTGAGAGGATGGGTTGACAATATTATCAACGGCTGGATTTCTACAACATGTCGAAAATGAGAAGGTCCAATCCGGAGCGTTGCCCGGGAGGGTTATTTCACCTTCGTAGGTAACAACGTGAATGGTAACACCAGCGTTTGACGAGCTTACACAGTCAAACAGTGTGGGCGCTACGACACCCGAACCGCTCGTTGAAGGAGTCGTTTCCGTCAGCGTTGTGCTGACCGTTGCGTAGTTTGCTGAACAAGCGTAAATAGTTGCGCTCGTGGGCAGCGTAATACCGTTATTATCGCGGTAAAGACGCATGTAAATTTTATACTTATGGCTATTACCGGTGGAGCTGACGTATTCATAATGGAGATCTCCTCCTGCGTTGTGAGATGCCGAGGCATTCTGAACGAAGAATACTAATGCTAAAGCGGTAAAAAGTGTTCTAAACAAAGTTTTCATGAACGAGTGTGTTTGTAAGCCTGAATAATTGAACCTTAAATATCCTCAATTCTCGCGGCTTTAGCAAACGAAATGAGTAAACGTTTAGCTTTGTTGAGAGAGTAACGCGTAAACGGTGAAGAACCCCAGTAAACCGCCGGATAAAAGTTCTTGAAGCGTGTGTCTTTTGAGACTAATTCGAGACCAGGCCACTGCACCTAAAACGACCAAGAGGAGCAGAAGGTATTCTGGTCGTCCTACACCATAGCGTTGATGCAGACAAAGGTATAAGGCAAAGAACCCCGCCGCCCCGGCCATGTGGGCGCTGCTTTTGAAATAGGGTATGAGTATGGTACTTATAATAAGAACAAAGGCAGTACCGTATACACTCAGGTAAATTTCCATTGGCGCCATAGCCGTTCTTAAAAATGCTGCAGTAGCAAATGCGCAAGCTGCTCCTGTGATGTAAGGGTAGATACGGTCTTCACGTTCGATCAGGTGAATACTAGAAATGATTTTACTGGCTCGAAGCAAAAGAATAGCAATGAGTGGAGATACATAGGTGCCCACGAAAACGGTGGAGGTTATTTTGAAAATGGTGCTCCAGGAATACGTTTCTGGAACGGACCAAAGCACAAAAAAAGCACCAACGGTTGGCATGATGCCTGGATGAAAGAGGTAGCTGATGGCTTGGCTAAAACTGTGTTTAAGGGAGCTCATCTACAATTCCTTTCGCATTCGAGCTACCGGAATATCCAGTTGTTCACGGTATTTAGCCACCGTACGACGGGCAATGGGGTAGCCTTTTTCTTTTAAAATTTTAGCCAGTGCATCATCTGTCATGGGTTTACGCTTGTCCTCTTCTGCAACGGTATCCTCTAAAATTTTCTTGATTTCGCGCGTGCTGACTTCCTCACCATCGGAATTGGTCATGGATTCGGAGAAGAAACGCTTGATGAGAAAGGTACCGTAGGGCGTTTGAATGTATTTGTTCGAAGCAACACGACTGACGGTAGAGATGTCCATCCCGATTTCTTCCGCGATATCCTTGAGGATCATGGGGCGGAGTTTGCGCTCATCGCCCGTGAGAAAATAATCGCGTTGGTAGTTGAGAATTGACTGCATGGTGAGCATCAGCGTTTGTTGACGCTGTACAATGGCGTCTATGAACCATTTTGCACTGTCCAATTTTTGTTTGACGAACAAGGCGGCCTCTTTTTCAGCCTTATTTTTCTCTTTACTGGCCTTGTAATGCTCGAGCATATCACGGTATTGGCGACTCAAGCTGAGTTCAGGGGCATTGCGGCCATTAAGGGTAAGCTCTAGCTCGTCGTCCACGATCTGGAGGTTGTAATCTGGGATGACATTTTCAGTGGGACGGCTGAGGTTGGAGGAGCCACCCGGTTTAGGGTTTAACCGGCCAATTTCCTCGATGGCGTCGCGAAGTTCATCCTCATTGACGCCTAATCGGTCCATCAATTTTTGGTAGTGACGCTTCACGAAGCTGTCAAAATGATTGTCTAAGATGCTCAGGGCTAGATTCACTTTGAAGGAGGGCCGCTTGCGTTCCAATTGGAGCATTAAGCATTCCCGCAAATCCCGTCCGCCAACCCCGGGCGGATCTAAATCTTGAATAATCTCAAGAAGACGCTCCAGCTCCTTCTCTTCGGTAAATACCCCTTGTGAAAAAGCAAGGTCGTCGACGATATCTATGAGGTCCCGTCGTAAAAGACCGTCGTCGTCAATAGTGCCCACTAGGTACACCACCAATTCAAGTTCTTCAGAACTTAAGTCGCGCAGGCGCAATTGTGAAATAAGGCTGTCGTGGAAGCTTTCGTTGACAAGGACAGGTGCCTCATACATCTCATCGTCAGAGCTGTAGTTGTTCGCTTTTGTGCGGTAGTCTGGGGTCTCGTCGTCTCCAAGGTAGTCGTCCCAGTTAATTTCTTCCATCGAGTCGCGCACTTCGCGTTCGTCAGAAGCATCGTTTTCAAAATTGTCTTCGGCTTTTTCTTTTCCTTCCTGTAGCGCGGGGTTTTCTTCAATCTCTTGTTTGATCCGCGCTTCCAAGCTCTGCGTTTGCAGCTGCACAAGCTTCATGAGCTGAATCTGTTGTGGACTCAGCTTCTGTTGAAGTTTTTGTGACAGGTTTTGTTTCAGCATGGATTAGGGAGGTGAAGGGGGTTAGAAGTTTGCGCTTCCTGGTGTTCTGGGGAATGGAATGACATCGCGGATGTTGCCCATGCCCGTTGAGAATTGGACCAAACGTTCGAAGCCCAGGCCAAAACCACTATGAACACAGGTTCCGAACTTACGCGTTTCCAGGTACCACCAAAGTTCCTCTTCTGGGATGCCGACGGCAGCTACTTTTTCTTTGAGTACGTCGTAACGTTCTTCACGCTGCGAACCACCAACAATCTCACCAATTCCAGGGAAAAGAATATCCATGGCACGTACGGTCTTTCCGTCTTCGTTCAGACGCATGTAAAACGCTTTTATGGACGCAGGGTAATCGTACAATACTACAGGTGCCTTAAAGTGTTTTTCTACTAAGAAACGCTCGTGTTCACTTTGAAGATCTGCGCCCCATTCTTCAATACGGTATTTGAATTTCTTCTTTTTGTTCGGCTTGCTGTTCTTCAAGATTTCAATCGCCTCCGTATAGGAAAGACGCACGAAATCGTTGTTGGCTACGAATTCTAATTTCTCGATCAGGCCTTGTTCTGCGCGTTCATTCTGTGGCTTCCCTTTTTGCTCCTCTGCATAGCGACTATCCAGGAATGCCAAATCTTCACGGCAATTGTCCAGAATGTAGCGAAGACAATATTTCAAGAAGTCTTCCGCAAGGTCCATGTTCATATTGAGATCGTAAAAAGCCATCTCCGGCTCTACCATCCAAAATTCCGCGAGGTGGCGAGTAGTATTGGAATTTTCAGCACGAAAAGTAGGCCCAAAGGTGTAGATTTTACCCAGAGCTAAAGCACCTAATTCGCCTTCTAGTTGACCACTGACCGTGAGGTGTGTTTCCTTCCCAAAAAAGTCTTCGGCAACTTCACCGCCTGAAGCAGGAAGCGTGCTGACCCGGAACATTTCTCCTGCACCTTCGGCATCAGAGCCTGTAATGATGGGGCTGTGCCAGTTGACAAAACCTTCTTTGTTGAAGTAGTTGTGTATGGCAAATGAAAGGGCGTGACGCACTCTGAATACCGCACTGAAGGTATTTGTGCGTGGGCGCAAATGGGCAATTTCACGTAAGAACTCTAAGCTGTGTTTTTTTGGTTGGAGCGGGTAGTCGTCTACGGGTGCGTCTCCTAAAACCTCAAACGAATCCACGATGATTTCTACGGTTTGTCCCTTTCCTTGGCTTTCAACGAGCTGGCCAGTGATGGAAAGACAAGATCCTGTCGTGATGCGCTTGAGTTCATTCTCGTCCTCTTTTTCAAAATCCACAACACACTGAAGATTCGCGATTGTAGAACCGTCGTTTATAGCAATGAAACGGTTGCTGCGGAAGGTGCGAACCCAGCCCTTAATGGTGATGCTGGTGCCAATGGGTGGCGATTGTAAGAGGTGCTTAATGCTCATGATTCAACTTGTTTGTAACAAAGATGCTATTTCATCGGCAAATTAAGGCAGAACAGGCGCGTATTTTTTTTCAAAAATCACTCTTTGGCACGGAAGTTGTTCAAAACGGCGAAACATTGGAAACATTTTTTAGAACAATTGTTTCCTCAACGTGTTAAATCCCCATTACTCCGTACTTAACTAACCGAAATTAATGGATACTGAATTGTCCCGCGTTTTGTTCACTAGCCTCGAATTGTTTCTACAGTTCGGGGTGAAAAGCGTGAACATGGATCAAATCGCGAGCAGTTGTGGTATATCGAAAAAGACGCTGTATAAACACGTCAAGAATAAAGAGGATTTATTAGAAAAGGTATTTGAGCAGGCTGCTGCGTTTATGAAGGCAGAGCTGGAAGAAGCCATCTCTCAAGTTAATGGGAATGCCATTGACCAACTTTTTGCAATGGAACGTTTTGCAGAAGTACGCATGCGCGATGATAAGGACCGACTATTGCACCAGCTTGATCATTACTATCCTTCTATCGCTAAGGGGATGAAAGTGAAGCGCGAAGACATTGTTTTCACGGTGACAAAACGCAATTTAGAGCAAGGGATCCGCGAGGGTTTGTACAGAGCGGATTTGCATGTAGACCACATTACTTTGCTTTACTATGGCCACATTTTGGCGGTTCATGAAGGGGTGGTTTCAAACGAGAATATCAAATTGGACCAATTGCGCAAGACGAGCTTGCGTTATCATATTCGCGGTATCGCATCCGCCAACGGTCTAGAATATCTGAATCAATTAATAGCAACACAATAATGAGAAAAACGGTCATGCTCTTCAGCATACTATGCTGCGCCTTTACGGGCCAAGCGCAAGAAAAATTTACCCTTGCTTCCGCGCAAGAGTATGCGCTTGATCATGCGTACGGCGTGCAAATCGCGGAATTAGAGATTCAACGCGCGCGTCAGATTTATCTACAAAATTTAGCCATTGGACTGCCGCAAGCATCTGCCAGCGGTCAGTACATCTATAACGTGGAGTTGGGTGCTTTGGTGACTGATTTCGACGGAAATGGGGTACTAGAAGAATTGGTGTTTGGTACAGATTATCAGGCGCAAGGAGGTTTGGTCGTGAACCAATTGATTTTTGACGGCTCATACGTTGTTGCCTTGATGGCAGCGAAAGTATTGAAAGAAAGTGCCGAGATCGGCATGGACCAGAGTAAAGCGTCTTTGAAACGTGAGGTTGCGAAAGCATACCATTTGGCACTTTTGAGTGAAGAGAGCGTCGAAGTGTTGAAAGCGAACAAGGGCTATTTGGCAGATTTGGCGGAGGAAATGAAGAAAATGAACGAGGCCGGTATGGTTAGTAAAGCAGATGCCGACCAGATGATGTTGAACTACAACAACGTTGAAAACGCATTGCGCTACACCGAAGGCCAGGCAAATGTTGCTAAGATGTTACTGAAGTTGCAGATGGGCTATCCCGTGCAGCAGGAGTTGTTGCTGGCAGATAAAATGGAAGATTTAGTTGTGAATGCTGCTGCTGCGAGCACCTTGACGACTGTAGGGTTTGATCCTACAAAATCGGTCGATTACCTCGGTATGGCGAATCAAGTGGAGGGTGCAAAGCTGCAAGTATTGAACAAGCAGTTGGCCTATCTCCCATCTATTGGGGTGAGCTACCAAAACAACATTCAATACATGAGCAGTGAATCAAATATTTTTGGCGACGCTGCGGTAGACATTCCAAGCAGTTTGGTTGCAGGAAGCGTTAGTGTGCCTTTGTTCTCCTCAGGAAACGGCCGCGCGCAGGTTCAGGAAGCAAAAATTCAGCGCGAACAAGCAATGATTGGTTTGCAGCAATTGGAAGAAGGGTTGATTATGCAACACGGTGCGTTGGTCAACGAATTCCATCAAGGCATTGCTAATTTTTTAGCGCAAAAAGAAAACGTCGCTTTGGCGAAACGCATTCGCGATCAACGCCGCAAGGAATACGATGAAGGCCTGGCTTCTTCAATGGAGTTGACACAAACAGAAACACAATACCAGGAGGCGCTTCAAGCCATGTTTATGGCAGCGCAAAACGCATTGGACAAGAAGTCCGAATTGGAATATTTAATGACAAAACAGCAAAAGCAATAATACCGGAACATGAAAAAATTAGGATTCATTTTAGGAGGCGTAGTTCTAGCATCGTGTGGTGCACCAGAACAATCTGTGGGTACCATGGAAGAACTCAAGGCACAAAAAGACAGCCTTGTTGAGGTACGTTCGACAGTCGATGCAGAAATTGCTGCTGTTGATGCAAAATTGGAAGCAATGGACACCATTGAGCGTTACGATCGCGTAACGTCGATTGAAGTTGCGCCTTCCACTTTCGTGCATTATTTCGATGTCTTTGGTCTCGTTGAGGCGGACAAGAGTATCAACCTGTATCCTACGGCCAGTGGAAAAGTAGCGAAGATTCACGTTCGCAATGGCCAGCGTGTCGCAAAGGGCCAGTTATTAATGACGTTGGACACTGATATCTTGGCCTCGTCTTTAAAGGAATTGGAGAACGGTTTAGCTTTAGCGAAGACGGTTTTTGAGAAGCAGGAGAGACTTTGGATGAACGAACAGATTGGTTCAGAGATTCAATATTTGCAGACGAAAAACAACTACGACGGTTTGGTCCAAAAAGTGACCACACTAAAAGAGCAAATAGCACTCAGCGAAATTCGCGCGCCCTTCGCAGGAGCAATAGACAACATATTTGCAAAAGAAGGGGAGATAGCGGCGCCGCAGATGCCGTCAATGCGCTTAGTTAATACGTCAGGCGTATATGTTAAGGCAGATGTGCCAGAATCGTACGCTAACCGTGTACGCGTAGGAACGCCTGCAAATGTTGCGTTCACTTCCATGGATTATGAAGTAGCTGCAGAGGTACTTCAAGTGGGTCAATTCATTCAAGAAGGCAACCGAACATTCTCCATCAATGTGAGTCTACCGTCGAGTGAAGGCGTGAAGCCAAACCAAATGGTACATGTGGCCCTTCAAGATTACAGCAACGCTGCGGCCTTAACTGTACCTGCGAGTCTGGTACAGCAAGATGTTGAAGGCAACGACTTCATTTATACACTGAAGCCTGTCGCTGGAGCGACGCACTTCGAGGTAGTAAAAACATGGGTAAGCACAGGGCTGACCTTTGAAGGAAGAACAGAAATTTTAACGGGACTTGAAGCAGGAACCGTAGTTGTGGACAAAGGATCGCGTAGCGTTCGTACAGGTCAGAACGTCGTCATAGGATAATTCAAACAGGCCATACTAGCATGGAAGAAAAGAAAAGTCTCATTAAACAGTTCGGTCCCTCCACCTTTTCGGTGAAGAATACGATGACTGTCTATGTGCTTACCGCGATTATTTTTATCGCAGGTATTAAAAGTTATACATCAATGCCCTCGGAGGCTTTTCCGGAGATTGTGACCCCAGAGATTTATGTGGGAACGCCGTATCCAGGAAACTCACCGTTGGACATTGAGAAACTCATTACACGTCCGTTAGAAAAGGAAATCAATGGAATTTCTGGTGTAGATAAAATCAATTCTACTTCGGTAGAAGGATACTCTACTATCCAGGTAAAATTCAACTTTGATGTAACGCCAGACGAGGCCTTGCGCAAAGTGAAGGACAAAGTAGATGCGGCCATGGGCCAGCCCGACTTTCCTACTGATTTACCGGCAGATCCTAACGTCTTTGAGTTGAACTTTTCGGAATTAATGCCGATCATGAACATCAATATGTCTGGTGAATTTTCATTGGACCAATTGAAAGATTACGGTGAATACCTTGAAGAGCGAATTGAGGATTTGACGGAAATCTCCAAAGTGGACATTCGCGGTATTGACGCCAAAGAAGTTCGCATTTTGGTAGATAGCAAAAAGTTGGAAAGCATGCAGCTCGGCTTCCGTGACATCGCGGGTGCTATTCAAAACGAAAACATGACCATTTCAGGAGGTAACCTCCTGGTAGACGGCTACCGTCGTAACGTTCGTGTGGTTGGTGAGATTCGCGATTTGGATGAATTACGGAATGTGATTATTAAGAGTGAAAAAATGCAATTGGTCCGTTTAGGAGATGTTGCAGAGATTGAATTTGATGAAGTAGAGCGCCAGTCGTATGCACGTCAATACGGTGCTTCTGTTGTTATGCTTGACGTCTTCAAACGTTCTGGTGAAAACCAGATTATTGTTAGTGAAAAAATTGCGGCTTTATTGGCTGAAGCGCAAGACGGCTACTTTCCGGACAATCTAAATATTTCCGTTACTAACGATACTTCAGAGCAAACGAAAACGCAGGTCGCTGATCTTGAGAACTCCATTATTTTCGGGATGTTACTTGTGGTATTGGTATTGATGTTCTTCTTAGGACTGCGCAATGCCATGTTCGTGGGAATTGCCATTCCTATGTCCATGCTTATGAGTTTTGTCATCCTAAATGCCCTAGGTATTTCTTTGAATACCATCGTGCTTTTTGCATTGGTTTTGGCCTTGGGAATGCTTGTAGACAACGGAATCGTGGTCGTAGAGAATATTTACAGATTCATGGACGAAGGTTACGATCGCATTACAGCGGCGAAACTAGGGGCCGGTGAGGTAGCTATGCCGATCATTGCTTCCACTGCAACTACGCTCGCAGCATTTTTACCACTGGCATTTTGGCCAGGGCTCTTCGGTGAATTTATGAAGTATCTGCCGTTGACGCTGATCACTGTATTGTCTTCTTCTTTGTTTGTAGCCTTGGTTATCAACCCAGGATTGACCGCGGCATTGATGAAAGTGGAGGAAGCACCCTTAAACAAAAGAAAACTGACTATTCGCTCAGTAATAGCGATTGTTGTTGGTGCGGTGATTGCTTACGGCATGGGCAAAATGGCCTTCGGTAATTTCTTCATCTACGGCGGCGGCTTTGCATTGATATATGCCTATTTCGTAGTCCCTGCAACCAAATGGTTCCAAGGCACTGCCTTACCTTCTTTAGAGAATGGGTTTAAAAAGACGTTGGCTTATGCTCTTCAGGGGAGAAAACCAATTTTATTCTTCAGTGGAACCGTTGCCCTTCTCATCTTTTCTGGGGTATTACTAGGCGCCTTCCCTCCAAAGACATTGTTCTTCCCGGAAAATATGCCGAACCAGGCTATGGTATACATCCAGATGCCTATTGGAACTGATATTGAAGAGACGAACGCGGTGACGTTGGAATTGGAAAAAGAAGTGATGGCCATTGTGCAGTCGTATGAATACACCGATGAAAATGGTGAATTCCAAAACTACATGGTTGAATCGGTCATCGCACAGGTGGGTGAAGGAACATCAGATCCAAACGCCGGACCTTCGATGGCACAAACGCCGAACAAAGCAAAGATCACCGTACAGTTCCACAAGTTTGCAGACCGCATAGATCTTGATGGAAATCGCGTGAATTCTGCGGACGTTTTGAACAAGATTCGTGAGACTTTGAGTGATTATCCAGGAGTGGTGGTTTCTGTAGACAAAGACAGCAATGGCCCGCCAACAGGCCCGCCGGTAAATATTGAAATAAGTGGCGATAACTACTTTGAGTTGGTCGAAACCGCGGACGAAATTCGGGCCTTTATCGACGGCAAACGCATCGCCGGTATTGAGGAATTGAAGCTTGATGTCGAGACAGGTAAGCCTGAAATGCCAATCGAAGTGGACCGTGTGAAAGCGCGTGCCTTAGGGTTGAGTTCTGCGCAGATTGGTGATGCCATGCGTACAGCGTTATTTGGTAAAGAAGTGAGCCGATTCAAAGACGGTGAGGACGATTACCCGATCAACATTCGAATGAGCAGCCAATACCGCTACAACGTGGAAGATTTGATGAATCAGAAAATCACCTTCCGCGATCAAGCTTCGGGTAAAATCAAACAGGTTCCTATTTCTGCGGTGGCAAAAGCGAAGAAGACTTCTACGTTCTCTTCCGTGAAACGCAAGAATTTGAAACGCGTAATATCTATTCAGTCAAATGTATTGGAAGGAGCAAACCCAACCGAAACGGTTGATGCGATAAAAGCAGCTATGGCCAATTACGCATTACCGCGCGGCATGAAAGTAGATTTCACGGGTGAGCAAGAAGAGCAAGCAAAAGAATTGAGCTTCTTGTCCGGCGCACTTTTGATGGCAGTATTTTTAATCTTCCTGATTTTGGTGAGCCAATTCAACTCTGCTTCTACACCGTTCATCATACTTGTTACAGTAGTCTTCTCATTGATCGGCGTACTACTGGGATTAGTTATTTTCCGCATGGAATTCGTTATTATGATGACCATGATCGGGATCATTTCCCTTGCGGGGATTGTCGTGAACAATGCCATTGTATTGATTGACTTTATCAAGCAGCTCAGCGCGCGTAAGCGAGTAGAACTGGGCTTAGATGAAAAAGCCCTTTTGCCCGTTCCCGAGCTGGTAGAAACTATCGTCGAAGCGGGTCGTACGCGTTTGCGTCCGGTATTGCTCACGGCGATCACAACCATCTTAGGGTTGATTCCATTGGCCACGGGTATGAACATCAACTTCTACACCCTTTTCAGTGAAAACAATCCGCACATCTTCTTTGGTGGTGATAACGTGGTCTTCTGGGGCCCCATGTCTTGGACGGTCATCTTTGGTTTGACCTTTGCCACCTTCCTCACGCTAGTGATTGTGCCGGTGATGTATTATTTATTTGAACGCATACAGCGCACGATGGCGCGGTGGTTCGCTTAATAAAATGATTGTAAAAAGCGTTTAAGTGAAAAACCCGCGGCGCGCAGCGCCGCGGGTTTTTATTTGCGCTAATTTTGAGCCATGATCGCAGACCTCCGTGCATTAGAACCACCGCAACTCGAATCCTTTACCAATTCCTTGGTAGAGCAAGTCGTCGCTGCGGTCACGGATAAGATTCCACACCTCGAAAGTTCCCTTGCTGTCGCTGAATTGACCGTGGCTTTGCATTACGTTTTGAACACGCCAGAAGATGTATTGGTATGGGATGTAGGCCACCAGGGGTATATACACAAGGCACTTACAGGCCGTATGGAGGAATTGGTCAATATGCGCGAGCCAGGTGGGCTCTCCGGTTTTCTAAAGCGCGACGAAAGTCCCTATGATTTCTTTGGCGCGGGACATGCGTCTACAAGTATTTCAGCCCTTGCGGGTGTTTGTTTGGCCGATCAGGTTTCGGGAAAATCCAGGCAGCGTGTGGCGGTTATTGGAGACGGTTCGCTGACGGGTGGACAGAGCTTTGAAGCGCTCAACCATTTGGGTTCTTTAGGCGCGGATGCACTAGTCATTATTAACGATAACGAAGGCAGTATTGATGCTACCATTGGTGCATTACACCACCAGCAATCGTACGGTACCTACGTCCAATCTCTGGGTTGGCAGTACACGTTCCTCGAGCAAGGGAATGATGTGCGGGCCCTTGTGGAGGCACTGCAGCACGTTTTGGCACAGCCGGGCCCGCAGACCCTCCACATTAAAACGAAGCGTCCAGATTTGAGTCCACCAAAGTCGTACAAGCCTGGAACGACTTTTCAGTGGTGGGCCGCTGAAACTATGGGTGTAGTGTTGGAAAAGAATTTAGATATCCAATTGTTGAGTCCAGCCATGTTCGCAGGAAGTGGTTTTGGGCCGTTGCGCGAATTGTACCCAAATCGTTTGATAGACACGGGAATTAATGAAGCACACACGGTGAGTACTGCGGCGGGAATAGTTGCGGCTGGTGGAAAAGCGTGGGTTCATATCTACAGTACTTTTTTACAGCGTGCCTTTGACCAATTGATTCACGACGTTGCCTTGCAGCATTTGCCAGTGGTGTTTTTAGTGGATCGTGCAGGTGTGGTGGGATCGGACGGACCTACGCACCACGGGGTGTTCGACGGCGATTTCTTGATGAAC
Source organism: Bacteroidota bacterium (assembly GCA_003045825.1). GTDB lineage: Bacteria > Bacteroidota > Bacteroidia > Flavobacteriales > Schleiferiaceae > UBA10364. The sequence continues at coordinate 2,970 of PZPA01000013.1, read as the reverse complement.
ATTCCAGGCGCAACCGTTTGGAACCCTCGAAACGGGAATGAATTGCAGGGAATGCTCTTAGAAGCGGCTGCACGTGCGCTGGAAGGGCCGCTGTTTATTCGGTACCCAAAGTCCCGAACGGAAGGGGGAACACCAAAGGATTTTGTAGCCTACGAATGGATGCAGAAATCAGAAGGATCGAGCCTTTGGTTGAGCACAGGCGCACTTTCAGATTTGATTAAAAAAGGTCAAAATCACCTTCATTTGGGGCAAAATTGGCCGTTTTCTGCTGATTTTAGCTCGATTTTGTCCAATTTTGAAGAAATACACGTTTTTGAAGAAAGCACAGGATTTGGGGGATTAGCAGGTGCGGTGAGTGCACTCATGGCTGAATTGGACCACCCCGGAAAATGCATCACACACAAACTTCCTTTGGAATTTATTGAACATGGACCCCGTCTTGAGTTGTTAAGGGAGCATGGTTTTAATAATTTCCTCTAAGATGATTCGTAATTTACTCCTTGCCTGCCTCTTTTTCTATTCTTTCGCACTCGTGGCGCAGCCCATTGAAAAGCAACTTAGCGGAACAGTTTCCTTTGAAATAAATGAGTTTCTGCTGAACACGGTGGAGGGTAGTTTTTCAGACGTTAACGGTCAAGCGCTAATGAACGGGGACCTGCTGACCTCTTTTGAAGCTTGCCTTCCCGCGAATACCTTTAAAACCTCTATTGCTACTCGGGATAAGAACGTGAAGGAGAAGCCGGAGTACTTAGATGTTGACCGATTCCCAACTATTTGTTTTACAGCGGATAAAATTGATTTTGTGGGGAAAATAGGTGACGAAACTACCTACGACATGCAAGGAGGCCTTACCTTGCGGGATGAAACACATCCTATAAGTGTTCGCGTCGTTCAACGTACAAACAGTGAATGGGTTGCGACCTTTACGATCGACCGCACGCAATGGTCGGTGGGCACTGGCCCTTCGTCCTTAGCCATTTCCAATACAGTGGAACTGGTGGCGTATTTAAGCCTAAACTAATTGAATGAAATTTTCAGAATTTAAATTAAACGAAACGATACTCGACGCCTTGTTCTACATGAACTTTGAAGAGGCGACTGAGATTCAAATAAAAGCCATCCCCACTATACTCGAAGGAAAAGACCTGATCGGCTGTGCGCAGACAGGAACGGGAAAAACGGCGGCTTTTGTATTGCCTACATTAAACCAGATCGCAGATGCGCCGAGCGACGGTGTGCAGGTACTCATTTTGTGCCCCACGCGTGAATTGGCCATCCAAATTGATCAGCAGATTCAAGGGATTGCGTATTTCACCAATGCATCGTGTTATCCCGTTTACGGTGGTGGCGACGGCGTAAGCTGGGAAGCTGAAGCGGATGCACTCAAAGGCGGCGCGGATATCATTGTAGCCACCCCGGGCCGATTAATGGCACACATGGCGCGTGGTTATGTGAAGTTCGATACCGTAAAGCACCTGATCCTGGATGAGGCCGACCGCATGTTGGATATTGGTTTTTACGACGACATTATTAAAATCATCGACGCCTTACCGAAAGAGCGTCAGAGCTTGATGTTTTCTGCGACCATGGCATCGAAGATTCGCAAATTGGCCAAAGAAATTTTGAGCGATCCCGATGAGATCAGCGTCGCTATTTCCAAGCCAGCGGATGGGGTGACCCAGAAAGTATACCTCGCTCACGAAGAGCAGAAGGTGGCCTTAGTACGCCATATTTTAGGCGATAAAGAGGATTTTCAAGCCATTATTATTTTCTGTTCGACAAAGAAGAAGGTGGAGAAATTGGCCCGTACATTGTTGCAGAAGGGCTACTCCTGTCAAGGCATTTCATCCGATTACGAGCAGGATGCGCGTGAAGAAGCATTGCGTGACTTCCGCAGCGGAAAAACCCGAATCATGGTGGCTACGGACGTCATGTCGAGAGGAATTGATATCAAAGGGATTGATCTTGTGATCAACTATGATGTTCCTGGTGATGCGGAAGATTATGTACACCGCATAGGACGTACAGCGCGAGCTAAGACCGAAGGAATGGCCATCACCTTAGTGTGTGCGGACGATATGTTCAAATTTTCAAAGATTGAACAGCTCATCGACCGTGAATTGGAAAAAGATCAACCCCCAACGGAATTAGGCGAGGGTCCTTCTTGGAGGGGTCAGAGTCGTGGTAAATCAGGTTCAAAAGGCGGCGCCAGAAATGACCGTGGCCCTAAAAGAGAGAAGCCGCGTAGATCAAAGGATGAAAAATCGGACCGTAAACCGCCCCGTAGTAAAACGGAAGGCGATGCACCGAAGCGCGAAAAGAAGAAGCGTGAACCTTCACCCTACCGACTCCTCTATGATGCGCTGCCCAATCCGAAAAAAGGCAAGCCCGCAGGGCCTCCTGCTCCAGAGGTAACGGAATAAGAGCGAATGCTCGTCTTATGATTAACAATGATATTTACAGGCGCCTGCGCTATTTGTTTGGCTACCAGTACGACCATGTCGTGGCACTCTTTGCATCCACAGGTTTTGAGGTAAATGAGGCACAGTATAAAGGTTGGGCCGGCACAGAAGAAGAGGACCGATTCATTAGGATGACCGATCGAGAATTGGCCATCTTTTTAAATGGCATCATCATTGAACGGAGGGGTCCACAAGAGGGCCCTCCACCTGTTCCAGAGGAAGAAATAAGCAACAACACCATTCTGCGTAAGTTGAAAATTGCGTTTAACATGCGTTCAGAAGACATGCTTGAGATTTTTGCCCTTGTTGACCGTAAACTGAGTCCACATGAGCTCAGTGCGTTTTTCCGCAAACCATCACACAAATCTTACCGCTACGTAAAAGGACAGTATTTGCGTAACTTTCTGATGGGACTTCAATTGAAGTATAAATCTTCTTTGAGCCATCCAAAATAATTGCAGATGAAACCAGAACAGCCAAAACGGAAGGAAGTACTTAAAAGCTTCCT
>PZPA01000075.1 GCA_003045825.1 Bacteroidota bacterium | reverse complement strand
GATTCAACTACCTGGACATCAGGAAGCGGTATATACAATGGAGGAGATGTTATGGCCGCCTGTTGGTTCAGGAGTCCAGAAGCTGATACCTTGCCATCTTCTTCTTTGAGTTGGGGTGTTCGTTCAGGTACTACGACTACCGGTCAAACAGGCCCAACTACTGATGTGAGTGGTTCGGGTAATTACATGTACACTGAGGCTTCAAAAGGTGCGCCGAATCAGGAAGCGATGCTCGAATCGCCGCTGTTGGACTTGAGTAGCTTACTGAAACCTCGCGTTTCTTTTTATTATAACATGCGCGGCTTCTTCGTAAATACTTTGAAATTACAGGTTTGGGTAGATTCAACACAGACGTGGGATACCTACTTTACTAAATCTGGTAATCAAGGAAACCAGTGGATTTTCGAAGAAGTTGATTTAGCAGGTTTTGCCGGAGATACCATCGTTTTACGTTGGGTTTCTTCAAAAGGAAACGGTTCGCAGGGTGATATTGCGATAGATGAAGTTATTGTAGACGATCAACCACTTTGTCCAGATCCTTCGCAATTTGCGCTTACGAATGTGGGGTCTACCAGTGCAACATTTAGTTGGGTCACCGGTGGTTCAACGACATGGAACATTGAGGTAGGATCCGTTGGATTTTCTCCATCGGGCAGTGGTCTAACGAACATTTCAAGTACGACACATACGGTAACAGGCTTAACGGCAGGAACATCGTATGATGCCTATGTGCGGGATACGTGCGGTACTTTAGGTGCTTCAGTGTGGATTGGTCCGATTACCTTCAATACATTATGTAACCCATTTACTGCACCATATACCGAGAATTTTGACAGTACCTCGTGGGTGACCGGCGCGAATCAATCTCCCGGCCAAATTGACGGTTGCTGGTTACGTTCAGATACGATAGAGTATTTCTTCAAAGCTGGGCCTCCAACGAATCATTCAAACAACACGGGCCCAGATGGGGACCATACTTCTGGAAGCGGCGGTTATATCTTTACGGAAGCCAATACAGGCTTTGGTGGAGGTTCGACATTAAGTAATTCGATTACGTCACCATTAGTGGATGTTACGGCGTTGACAACTCCTGAATTGAGCTTTTTCTACCACATGTACGGTTCACTAATCAATAAGTTGATTGTGCAGGCAAGGGTTCAAAGCGGTAATTGGGCTACGGTTGCTACCATTACGGGTGCACAGCAGTCTTCTTCTGCCGCAGCTTGGCTTGAAGAGGTAGTCGACTTGTCTTCTTATGCGAACGATACTATTCAAATTAAATTTGTCGCTTACCGTTATCAAGGGTTCAGTAACCAGGTTGACATCAGTATAGATGATTTCGAGATCCACGAAGCACCTACTTGTCCAAAGCCGACGAATTTTGCTTCAACGGGTACAACTAGTAAGAGCGCGTCATTTAGCTGGACTACTGGTGGTGCGACAAATTGGCAATTAAACTACGGATCAGCAGGCTTTACGCCTGGTAGCGGATCCTTCGTAGCCATGTCTTCCGCTTCTGGATCGATTAACGGTTTAAGTCCTAATACGACTTACGATGTATATGTACGTGACTCTTGTGGTACAGGAAATGTATCCGATTGGGTAGGTCCAATCACCATATCCACTCTTTGTGGTATGGTTACAGCGCCTTGGTCTGATGATTTCGACGGTATCTCATTCAACGCTACTACAGGTGCTATCGACCCATGTTACACAACGAGCACGTCCACGACGTATTTCTGGGAAACGGGACAAGGCCAGACACCTACGAATAATACTGGCCCCTCTGCCGATCATACAACGGGTACAGGGAAGTACGTTCACACTGAGGCAGTCTTTGCTTTTGGTGGTGCGGATTCTGATGCTGATTTCACTACTGCAGAAATTGATTTAGATACTTTGAGTACGCCTGAACTGACGTTTTGGTGGCACGGTGCAGGTGGAAATATCGACAAGCTTGAAGTGGATATTTTTAGCGGAGGAACTTGGACAACGGAGCTTACCGTGAATAGTACCAACTTTACGCTCCAAGCAAACCCTGCTGCGCCATGGGAAGAAGGTGTAGTAGATCTTACTTCTTATGCCGGTGATACTATTAAAGTACGTTTCACTGCCTACCGTTCTTCCACGTTTGGATTTAATTCGACGCAAGCAGATTGGGCCTTGGACGACATTAAAGTAGATAATGCTCCGACGTGTTTAGAACCAACCGCTTTTGCGAGCAGTGCAAACACTACAACGAGTGTCACCCTTGGCTGGACCACGGGTGGATCAAGTAATTGGCAAATAGAATACGGACCTGTAGGATTTACCCCAGGAACCGGTACCGTCGTTAGTGCCACGACGAATCCATTCACTGTAACGGGTCTCAGCTCAGCTACGTATTATGATTTTTACGTTCGAGATTCTTGTAATGCTACGGATGTGAGTGATTGGGCAGGACCTGTGACCGCACCAACGGCTTGTGGTACTGCAACTGCACCATACTTCGAAAACTTTGACAATGGTTTTGATGAAGGAAACGACAGTAATCAAGGACATAATATTGGAGCGACCATCAGCCCTTGTTGGTCTCGTACAGATACGGATACAAATTATAGATGGGGTGGACGCGATGGCGGAACCGCAACCTTTGGTACAGGACCTAATGGAGATCATACCAGTGGATATGGTAGCTACGTTTATGCAGAGGCCAGTTTTAGTACAGGAACGCCCGTGGCAACATTGACTTCACCATCCATAGATTTAACGGCATTAACAACGCCGGAAATGCATTTCTGGTACCATCTTTTTGCTCAGAACGGCTCCCAAGGGACATTGACTTGGAGCATCCAGGATGTCAGCGTAGGTACGTGGGTAGCGATTGACTCTATTTCGGGTAACCAAGGCAACCAATGGATTGATATTGTTGAGGATTTGAGCGCGTATGCAAATAAGACCGTTAAAATTCGCTTCACTGCGCAAAAGTCATCTGGAGCTACAGCGCAACAAGGTGATATTGCTGTAGACGACTTAAGTATAGTAGAAGCACCTACATGTCCGGATCCATCCGCATTGAGCGCCACGCCAACATCTACAACTGAAATCGAATTAGCGTGGACAACTGGTGGTGCTACAGCATGGCAAGTAGAGTATGGTCAATCCGGTTTTGTTCAAGGCAATGGAACTATCGTTAATGCCTTGACTAATCCATTTACAGTAGCAGGTTTAACCTCAGGAGTTACCTATGATTTCTATGTGCGCGATTCTTGTAGTGCAACAGAGTTCTCAGATTGGATTGGTCCAGCTACGGCTACTACTTTAAGCTGTGTAGGCGGCTGTACTTATACTTTAGAATTGACAGACGACTATGGGGACGGTTGGACCGGAAATAATCAAGGGACAAACTTCCATGCATTGGAGGTTACTTCAGGAACAACGGTAACAAGTTTTACCATGTCAAATACGACTGGAGCATTGGGTAGCAGCGAGACCTTTACGTTTAATGTCTGTGATGGCGATACACTATACTTAGAATTCATTGATAATGGAAACTGGGAAGATGAGTGTGGATATATTTTAACGGACCCGAATGGAATCGTAGTGTCTACGGTTATAGGCGGTTCTATGACCCCGGGTATTAAATATCAAGGATCAGCGAACTGTTCTTCTCCTTGTCCTGCACCAGCGCCAGTATTTACTTCGATGGCAACCTTCTTGAGTGTAGATTTTGATGCGACTTCATCTACAGGTGCTGCGTTGACTTACAGCTGGGACTTTGGCGATGGAAATACGGGTACTGGTGATCAACCGACACATTTATACGGTGCAGGTGGTTCGTATGCGGTAGTACTTACAGCGACGGATTCTTGTGGTCAATCGGTTACCGCAACGGATACCCTTTTAGTATGTGAGGAACTTGTTCCAAATGTTACCTACACTCAAAGTGTATTTACTGTCAATTTTGATGCTTCTGGAGTAGCCGGAGCGACAGGTGCGACGTGGGACTTTGGCGACGGAAATACTGGTTCAGGATTGACGCCTTCAAATACCTACAGTGGTTCAGGAACGTTCGCAGTAGATGTAACAGTGACGAACGATTGTGGTGATCAGGCAGATACGACCTTGTATATTACTATATGTGTACAGCCAACAGCGAACTGGACCGCGGCGGTAATAAGTGCAGGCGGTGGCGGTATGCAAGTACAATTTGACGGAACCAGCTCAACCGGAGGAAATTCCTTCCAATGGAACTTTGGTGATGGCAATACCAATACCACTTCGAATTATCCATTGCACACCTACGGCACGGTGTCCTTAGCCTACAATGTTTCCCTAACTGTTTATAATGCATGTGGCGATAGCGATACCAAAACTGGTATACTAGGTCAAAACTTAGGAGTGGAGGCTATATCTGAAGTAAGTATAGATGTATTCCCTAATCCTGTTCAGTTTATATTAACCATTGAAAGCGATTTTGCTATAGATGGTGAAATTAGTTTGACCGATGCCTTAGGAAGAACGGTCATGGCTGTTGAAGGGATGGGCGATAATCGCCAACAAATAAATGTATCAAGCTTGGCTTCTGGTAGCTACGTCTTAAGAATAGTGGACGGTGCTCACATCACACAAGAACGGATACAGATTGTACGATAAGTAAAAGCCGCCCTGAGGGGCGGCTTTTTTTATGCCTTTTTTACAAATTCGCTTTTCAGCATCATCGATCCGAACCCATCGACTTTACAACTGATGTTGTGGTCGCCATCCGCTAGTTTGATACGACTAATTTTGGTTCCGGGTTTGATAGGCTTGGGTGCACCTTTTACCGGCAATGACTTTATGACGGTGACACTATCTCCATCTTGCAAGCGATTACCATTAACATCAATAACCACAAGCCCTTGTGGCTCTTCTTGCGCATTCCATTCGTGCCCACATTCAGGACAGATGAATAAGGCATCTAAAGGATAGGCATACATGCCATTGCATTCTGGGCAAGGTTGTGAATCGGACATTGTGTAGGGTATTTTAGGTTTACTTCAGACTGGAATAACGGAAGCTTGCGCCTGCCATAAGTGTGAGTACAGCGATTCCTGTAAAAGCTGCTGCGGGGGCATTGAGTTGTAAGGCGACGTAGCCAATCATTGCGCCAAAAACATAGCCCATGTCGCGCCAGAATCGGTAGGTTGAAAGGGCCTGTGGACGCCAATTTGGATGACTGAGGTTACTGATACCAACGAGAAAGGTGGGGTAGACCATAGCCGTTCCTAGTCCAAGAATTACATAGGACAGCCAATGTGTAGGGAAGTTTCGAAGGCCCAACAATGCGAAGCCTTGAAGCAGCATCCCCCACATGAGTAGCTTTCGAATGTTTCCTTTATTTGATAATGGTCCTGTAAAGAGCTGCCCCAATCCCCAAACAGCCGCATGAATTCCGGTAAGTGCACCGACGGTGGTTAAACGTTCACCACTCGCCAATAGTAACGAAGGCAATACAGCCCATAGGATGCCATCGTTCGCATTGTTTACAACGCCGGCCCAAGTAATGGTTCGCAATCCCGAATCGCCAAAGGTGGTCTTGTAAAAAATAGATTTCCCTTTTTCATTCATGGATTCCTTCGAATGCTGTTTCGCTTCGAGATCAACCCAGGGCTGCGTTTCAGGAAGTACGAATACGCCCAATAAAGAGGCTAATAAAACGATGCCCATCGCCACATACAATATGGGTGCGATTAGCCCTGAGGTTTCGGCATAATAGGCAGCATACGCGGAGGAGGCGCCCACTGCAACGTATCCCGCGCTTTCATTTAAGCCCATTGCCGTGCCTCTGTGCTTCAGTCCAACGATATCAATTTTCATGATGACGGTTGTAGACCACGTAAAGCCTTGACTTAGACCTAGAGCTACGTTTGCGAGTAGAATCAATGCACTATCGGCAGAATTGAGCAAGAGCAATGGGGCCTGTAAAGCCAGTGCCCATCCCAATAGTAATGTGCGCTTTCGACCAATTTCAGCGATTAATTTTCCAGTGAAGAGGTTTGCGATTGCTTTGCTAAGACCAAATACAGCAACCATTATTAATGAAGCCTCCATTTCAGAGACCGACCAATGTTTTGTTAGCTCGGGCAGCAGGCTTCGCTCGAAACCTACCATGGCTCCAACAAAGGCACTCATAAGCACGAGAATGCTGAAAAGACCGGCATTCTCACGAAGGCCTAATTGGACCTTTTGCATATTAATCCTGAATCTTTTTGATACGAATGCCCACCCAAGCATAGATTAGTGTCATGATGGGCGAAATCAGGTTAAAAAATGCATACATGAAATAGTCGCCGGTGGCAACACCAAGGACAGAGCTTTGATAAGCGCCACAGGTATTCCAAGGCACTAGAACGGAAGTTACGGTACCGCTATCTTCCAATGTGCGGCTGAGGTTCTCCGGCGCTAGACCGCGTTCTCTATACACATCTTTAAACATACGCCCCGGCACTACGATAGCCAAGTATTGGTCTGAAGCCGTAACATTTAATATACCGCAAGCAACCAGCGTTGAGGTAATGAGCGATGCGGAGCCACGTGCGAAACGGATGATGGCGTTGGTAATGGTAGCGAGGAAACCTGAGGCCTCCATTGCACCGCCAAAGGCCATTGCACTGAGAATGAGCCAGACGGTCCCCAGCATACCGCTCATGCCGGATGTACTGAGTAAATCTGAAAGTATGGGATGTTCGCTTGGAACGGCAATACTGCCATAGATACTGCGCATGGCAATTTCATAAATGGGGTGAGCGCCTGTTCCCAAATCTTGCAATAGGGGTTGTTGGAATACGAGAGCAGCGGCAAGTCCACTAAAGATGCCAACAGAAATGGCCACTAATGCATCAATTTTTCTTGAAATCAGTAGGATGACTATGGCCGGTACAAGGAAGAGCCATGGTGTAATATTGAATTGTGCGCTTAAAAGGGATTGAACTTCTGCAACTTCTGCGGCATCTAAGGCACCGTCTTTATATCCCAGACCAAGCACTGTAAAAAGAATCAATGCAATAATCAAACTAGGTACGGTGGTATAGAGCATGTAACGAATGTGCGTGAACAGATCCGTCCCTGCCATTGCCGGGGCGAGATTTGTAGTATCGCTCAGCGGACTTAATTTATCTCCAAAGTAGGCCCCAGAAATTACTGCACCAGCTACAACCGGTGCAGGAATGCCAATGGTTTGACCTATGCCCATCAATGCAATACCTACGGTAGCTGTGGTTGACCAAGAAGAACCCGTGCTCAGGCTGATCAGAGCGGAGATGATTACCGCTGTGGGAAGAAAGAATTGGACGTTAATTAAATCTAGGCCATAGTAAATCATCGCGGGTACAACACCGCCTAAAAGCCAGGTTCCGGCCAATCCTCCGATAAGAATCAGGATAAATATTGCCTGTGTTGTATCGTGAATATTGGTTTTTATTTTTGCGAATACGGCTTCCACCGAACTTCCATTGAAAACACCAATCACCGCTGCTACAAAGGCTGCGAGCATTAGAATAACTTGGTTTGAACCGGAAAGCGCATCGTCGCCATAGACCTCACCCACATTGAACCATAAAAGCAGCATGAGCACTACAAGTGGTGTAAGAGCGAGAAGGAGTTGGGCGGTAGGATGGTTTTGCTTCATGGTCGATTCTTAGGCTTGCGCTTTTAGCTCATTGCCGTAATTATATCTTGTTTAGTAATGATGTGGTAACCTTGCTCCACTTCTACGAGCACAGCGCGGTGGCCGCTTTTTACCATTTTCGCGACTTCTTCGATGCTGGTGGTTAAATCCACGACAGGATAGGGCGCACCCATGATATCCCCAATAAGTTTACTATTTACCGGGTGGTCGAGCATGCACGAAAGCATGGTATGGTCGTCTATAGAGCCGACTTGCTTGCCGTTTTGCATTACCGGAATCTGGGTAATGTCGTGAACTTTCATAAGGCGAGCGGCATTGCTCAAAGGCTCAGTAGGACTTACCGTAACGAGCGGGAGGTGACTGTGGTTGTCTATCAAGTCTTTTGCCAATTTATTCGCAGGCGCCAGAAATCCTCTATCGCGCATCCAGTCGTCGTTGTAAACTTTACCGACGTAGCGCGATCCGTGATCATGAAACAGCACCACGACCACATCTTCGGGAGTGAGTCGATCTTTAAGCTGTCGTAAGCCTTGGAAGGCGGAACCACAACTGTAACCCAAGAATAGCCCTTCTTTACGTGCCAATTCTCTTGTGGCTAATGCGCCGTCTTTATCCGTGACTTTTTCAAAGAAGTCAATGACATCAAAATCTACATTTTTCGGCAGGATGTCTTCACCAATGCCTTCGGTGATATAGCTGTAGATTTCCTTCTCGTCAAATTCACCCGTTTCATGGTATTTCTTGAACACTGAACCGTAAGAATCCACGCCCCAGACTTTGACATTTGGGTTCTTTTCTTTTAAATATTTTCCGACCCCTGAAATGGTACCACCGGT
>PZPA01000074.1 GCA_003045825.1 Bacteroidota bacterium | reverse complement strand
GAAATTCAACTAAACAGGCATGAATTACCCAAGAGTCGCAACGCGTTACAGCAAAGCCTTACTGGATTTAGCCAAGGAACAAAACGTTTTGGACGCTGTTCGTGCTGATGCAGCCTATTTGAAGGACTCGATTTTAGCCTCAGGCGATTTGGCCATGTTGCTAAAAAATCCTGTGGTAAAGTCGGACAAGAAGCAGGCGATCTTAAAAGAGATCTTCGGCGGGAAGGTGAGCGACCTTTTTGAGGGTTTTATTATGCTGCTCATTAAAAATGGTCGCGAAGCGCATTTGGCCAAAGTATGTGAGAAGTTTGAAAAGGATGTGTTAACGTACAAAGGAATCATAGAGGCTCATATAGTGAGCGCGGTGGCTTTGTCGTCAAGTGATAAAGAAAAATTGGTTTCGAAATTATCGAGCCAGTTAAAAAAAGAGGTGTTACTCACGGAAGAGGTAGATACAAGCGTTATAGGCGGGTTGAAATTGGAAGTGGAAGGGTACCAATTGGACAATACAATATCTGGTAAACTAAGAGCATTGCGCAATGCAATGATTGACTAGTAGCCGAGCATTAAAAAGAATAACAAAGACCTTAAATAAAGGATCATGGCAGAAGTAAATCCAGCTGAAATTTCAGCAATCCTTAAGAAACAATTATCTGGTTTTAGCGATGGCGCTGACCTAAACGAAGTGGGTACCGTTCTAGAAGTAGGTGATGGTATTGCGCGCGCTTACGGTTTAGCCAACGTACAATCAGGTGAGTTGGTACAGTTCGAAAACGGCCAAAAGGGTATCGTTTTGAACCTTGAAGAGGATAACGTCGGTATCGTATTGCTCGCTCCGTCTACAGACATCAAGGAGGGAACAATGGTAAAACGCACCAATACTATTGCATCTATCAATGTAGGTGAAGGAGTGGTTGGTCGTGTAGTTGATACATTAGGTAAGCCTATCGACGGCAAGGGGCCAATTCAAGGCGAAACGTTCGAGATGCCATTGGAGCGTAAAGCGCCAGGGGTAATCTTCCGTCAGCCAGTGAACGAGCCGATGCAAACAGGTATCAAATCTATTGATGCGATGATTCCAATTGGTCGTGGTCAGCGTGAGTTGATCATTGGCGACCGCCAGACGGGTAAAACCACTGTAGCGATTGACACCATCATTAACCAGAAGGAATTCTTCGACAAAGGAGAGCCGGTATATTGTATCTACGTTGCTGTAGGCCAGAAAGGTTCTACGGTTGCAGGTATTGCTAAGACGTTGGAAGACGCCGGTGCGATGCAGTATACTACAATTGTTGCTGCAAACGCTTCTGATCCAGCTCCGATGCAGTTCTACGCACCATTTGCGGGTGCAGCGATTGGTGAGTACTTCCGTGATACAGGTCGTCCAGGTTTGATTATTTATGATGACCTAAGTAAGCAAGCAGTTGCCTACCGTGAGGTATCGCTACTTCTTCGTCGTCCTCCGGGTCGCGAGGCATACCCAGGTGATGTATTCTACTTGCACTCAAGATTACTCGAGCGTGCTGCCAAGGTGATCGCTGATGACACCATTGCTTCGCAAATGAATGATCTTCCTGAGTCATTAAAGGATAAAGTAAAAGGTGGCGGTTCTTTGACCGCACTTCCGATCATTGAAACGCAAGCGGGTGATGTATCTGCGTATATTCCTACCAATGTAATTTCTATTACAGACGGTCAGATCTTCTTGGAAGCGGATCTCTTTAACTCCGGTGTGCGTCCTGCGATTAACGTGGGTATTTCTGTGTCACGTGTTGGGGGTTCTGCTCAAATTAAGCCGATGAAGAAAGTGTCGGGTACGTTAAAGCTCGATCAAGCGCAGTACCGCGAACTTGAGGCGTTTGCTAAATTTGGTTCTGACCTTGATGCAGCGACAATGTCGGTGATTAACAAGGGTGAGCGTAACGTTGAGATTTTGAAGCAAGGCGTTAATGCACCAATGTCTGTAGCGCACCAAGTAGCGATCATTTACGTAGGTTCTAAAGGAAAATTAAACAAGGTTCCTGTTAACAAGGTAAAAGCATTTGAAAGTGCACTTATCGAATACATGGAAGCAAATAAGAAAGACGCGCTTAACAGCATTGCCGGTGGCAAGTGGACGGACGCAGAGATCGGCGCTATTGAAGCGTCTATTGCAGAAGTACTACCTAACTACGAAGCGTAATTTACCTCCCTTAAGGAAGGAAAAACTAACGTCCTATGGCGAACTTAAAAGAGCTTAGAAACAGAATTACTTCCATTGGTAGCACAATGAAAATCACTTCAGCAATGAAGATGGTTAGTGCGGCTAAATTGAAGAAAGCGCAGGACGCGATTGTTCAGATGCGTCCCTATGCTTCTAAGTTGACTGAAATTCTTCAGAAAGCATCTAGTACATTGGATAACAGCGAAAACGCTTACGGCGAAGTTCGCGATGGTAACCGAGTGCGCATGGTAGTGATTTCTTCGAATAGAGGTCTTTGTGGTGGATTTAACTCTAGCGTTGTAAAAAAGGCAAAGAGCTACATGGAGGCACACCCTGGTGAGTACACCATTGCCACAGTCGGAAAAAAGGCACACGACGCGTTCAAATACGATTCCCGTAAGGTTAGCAGCAACATTGAGCTTTGGGACAACATTACTTTTGAAGGCGCTAAGCAAGAAGCACAAACCCTGATGGACGGTTTTATTGCAGGCGAGTTTGACAAAGTTGTAATCCTTTATAACTCCTTTAAGAACGCAGCCGTTCAAGAGCCCCAGGCAGAGCAATTTTTGCCAATAGCCATGGAAGAAAAATTGGGTGGTGAACCAGAGGACACCACGGAGTATCTGTACGAGCCTTCGATGCAAGAGATCTTGGCCGATTTGATCCCGACGTCGTTGAAGACACAGTTCTTTGCAGCATTACTTGACGCAAATGCATCTGAGCACGGTGCGCGTATGACGGCGATGCATAAGGCAACAGATAACGCGAAAGAGCTTCAGGGTGACCTCAAACTCGAATACAATAAGGCCCGTCAAGCAGCGATTACCAACGAAATCCTCGAGATTGTTGGTGGTGCTGACGCGTTGGAAGGTTAAAAAGAGCGAAAAAAAATTTCTAGACCCGCGGCGAAGGCCGCGGGTTTTTTTTTATGCCTTTAATTGTCTCAATCGAGACAATGTTTGCCTAATACATTGGAAATGAACTAAAAAACGGAAATTCTAGTTACTTTAGGAGTCCAAACCTTTATTTAAGTATCATGTCCCAGTCTGAATTGCTTCAAAAGGAGTTTATCAGTGTTGCTGAATTTATGCAACTCTTCGATATATCGCGAGCGACAGCGCAGCGCCTGTTAAAGTCTAGTGAAGTGGCGCACAGTAAATTAGGCGGAAAAATCATTATTCCCACACGACCGCTTCGCGAGAAATTTGGGTTGTAGAAATATCCGCAATTGGCCTTTCTGACCTCCGAGTATTGCCTTAATTTAGAAAAATGGCAGTCTTAACTATAAGGGTCCGCACCTTTTTATTCATGATGATGATTCTTCTCGTGGCGTTTGTGCTAACGGGAACGTTTTCGTTGTACCATTTCAAGGCGGAAAATAAGAACTACCAATACGAGCGTTTAGAGCGTAAGGAAAAGGCAATTGCTTCCCATGTAGATTACATAACCAAAGCGTATCAAGGCCAGGGACTTTCTCCGACACAATGGAAAATTGTCCTAGGCGATCGAATGGATGAAATAGGGTCAATTCATAAGCTAGATTTAGGCCTCTACCACCCTAACGGCGTCCTGTTATCTAGAAGCCATGTGTTCGAGGCGTCGGACGATTTGTTTCCAACGTGGATAGATTTAAAAACACTTACGCGTGCACCGAAATCGGCGTATTCCATAGAAGCCATTGAAGGATATTTGATAGGGACAGATAAGATTACAGGCCCTAACGATGCTATAGAGCTCATTATACGGGTTCCGTATGCCATGGACGACAGTGTCATACCAGAGGAGGACTACCAGTTCTTACGACAACTGGGTAATATCTACGTGCTTTTATTGTTTGTTGGGATTGCACTTGCTTTAATTCTGTCGAACTATATCAGCCGAAATATGAGTATTGTCGGCGAAAAGTTGAAAAAAGTACGACTTAATCAGAGCAATGAAAAGCTGTCTTGGCGCTACAACGATGAAATTGGCCAATTGATCCAGGAGTACAACTTGATGGTTGAGAAGTTGGAGAAAACAGCAGTGGACCTAGCGAAAAGCGAGCGTGAAAGCGCCTGGAAAGAAATGGCTCAGCAAGTTGCGCATGAGATTAAAAACCCGTTGACGCCAATGAAGTTGACCCTCCAGATGATGCAGCGCGAAAAGGACCTTGATGAGCTTCAGGAAATGTCGAAGCACTTACTTGAGGAAATTGAAGGCTTGACGTCCATCGCTGAAGCCTTCGCGCGATTTGCCGAAATGCCTTCGTTGCGTTTGGAGACCCATGATGTATCCTATTTAAGTAATCGCGCAGTCGCTCTCTATAGTGATTGGGGGATACAGTTCCTTTCAGACGGTCCAGTTTACGCTAACGTAGACAAGGAACAGTGGTCGAGAATCATACACAACTTGGTAAAAAATGCTTTACAAAGCATTCCCGAAGGCCGTATTCCAGAGATTGAGGTGAGGGTGCGAAAAACATTTGGCAAAGGCATCATTACCGTTTCAGACAATGGAACAGGTGTTTCAGACGAAATGAAGGACCATATTTTTGAGCCCAATTTTACCACAAAAAGCTCTGGCATGGGCCTAGGACTAGCCATGGTACGAAACCTTATTCAAAATTTTGGCGGAACCATATCTTTTGAAAACCAGGAAAAGGGAGCGTCATTTACAATTACTATACCCACACAGTAAAAGAACCTATCCAAATGGAAAATGTACAACTAACGGTTAACGAGGGCATTGCAACTCTTGTTATCAATAGGCCGAAACAACTTAATGCATTAAACAAGCAGACCCTTGCAGAGATTAGCGAAGCTTTCGAGTCCATGCGTAATGACGATGGAGTCAAGGTGGTCATTATGACGGGATCTGGCGAAAAAGCTTTTGTGGCTGGCGCAGATATCAAGGAGTTTGCGAATTTTTCGGGAGTGCAAGGTTCCGAACTGGCAAAGACCGGTCATATGACCGTTTTCAATAGTATTGAAGAATTCTCAAAACCAGTTATTGCAGCGATTAATGGATTTGCTCTGGGCGGTGGTTTAGAGCTTGCGATGGCGGCACATGTTCGCATTGCTTCTGACAACGCTCGTATGGGCCTTCCAGAGACCTCTCTAGGGGTTATTCCCGGGTATGGCGGCACACAACGCCTTCCGCAGCTTATAGGGAAAGGACGTGCTTTAGAAATGATTTTTAGCGCGAAGATGATTGATGCGGCCACAGCTTTAAATTACGGTTTAGTGAATGCCGTGGTCCCGCAGGAAGCACTTCAGGCTACGGCGGAGAATATGGCCCTTGGCTTTATGAAAAACAGCATAGTTGCCATGGGTTACGCTGTTGAAGCGGTTAACGCGGGAATGCTTGAAGGGGCTATTGGCTATGATGTGGAGGTGCAGGCTTTTGGCGATTGTTTCGAAACCGCAGATTTTAAGGAGGGCACGAAAGCGTTCTTAGAAAAACGCAAACCCGAATTCCCTGGATCATAAATGAGCGAAACCCACTGGATACCAGTAGCACAAGAGCAGAGACTAGATGTGTTAGGGACGCTATCTGATGCAACGAAGCATGTTTGGGTGGGCCTGCATGGCTATGGCCAATTGGTCTCTTTTTTTTCGCGTCATTTTCGTTCACTCGTCTCTGAGGAGCGCACGTTTGTTTTCCCTCAGGGCCCACACAAATTTTATCTCAATGGAGTTAATGGGCGAGTTGGCGCTTCATGGATGACAAAAGATGAGCGATTGGTAGATATTGCGAATCAGCGCGAATATTTGAGCTCCGCATTTCGTTGGATTGAAGAGAAGGCGCCCCATTCTACCATTCATTGTATTGGGTTTTCCCAGGGGGTTGCTACAATCATGCGTTGTATAGGCCACCAAGGCGTTCTTCCGGCTTCTTTATTGGCGTGGGCAGGAAGTTGGCCGCCTGACCTTGATAAAACGAACCGTGCAGCATTGAACGCTTTGACATTCAAGGCATGGTTTGGGACACAAGACGAATACATTAATACCGAGAAGCAAGAGCAAATGGTAACCCACTACCGAGAAAAGTATAACTTCGAACCGATGGTGGGCCTTTATGAAGGAGGCCACTCTTTTGATGCTGAGAAATTGGCCCGCGAAATCACCGCCTTAGAAAAATAAAGAAGACCGTATTTATTATGCACGACGTACACCCGTTAATTACTAATGACGCCACGCTATTTGGGATTTTAGCCGCCATGTTGGGAGCTATTTTTTACACTTCGAAAAGCGAGCATCCAATTTTCAAGAAGTTTTATGGGGTGATACCCGCGCTTTTACTGTGCTACTTTCTGCCGTCGCTCCTGACTACGTTTGAAATTATCGACCCTAAGCAGAGCCGATTATACTTTATGGCCAGCCGCTATCTATTGCCGGCGGCACTCATTTTATTAACCTTGAGTATTGACTTTGGCGAAGTGAAGAAATTGGGCCCGAAGGCACTTATTATGTTCTTTACGGGTACAGTTGGCGTTGTTATTGGCGGTCCGTTGAGTATTTTATTCTTCAGTGTTGTAGCACCTGATGTTGTAGGCGCAAATCCAGAAGAGATTTGGCGGGGAATGACTACTGTAGCTGGATCTTGGATTGGCGGTGGTGCCAATCAAGCGGCGATGAAAGAAGTATTTGAAGTGAGTGAAGATATCTTTAGCGCAATGGTGACTGTGGATGTATTGGTCGCAGAATTATGGATGGCCTTTCTGCTTATAGGTGTGGCAAAACACAAAAGTATTGACAAAGTATTTAAAGCAGATGCCTCAGCGGTAGATTCACTTCAGAATAAAATGGAGGCGTATACCGCCAGCATCAGCAAGGTGACGTCCTTTAACGATTTGATATACATCCTTGCTCTGGCTTTTGGAGCTACTGGATTAGCGCATTGGATGAGTGACGGTATTGCTCCTTATATAGGCGCGAACTTCCCAATACTTGCGAAATTTAGCTTGACTTCTGGGTTTTTCTGGTTGGTCGTTATTGCCACTACCATTGGTATAGCGCTTAGCTTCACAAAGGCGCGAACGCTTGAAGGCGCCGGCGCTTCCAAGGTGGGTAGTGTGTTTATTTACATCCTTGTGGCGACCATAGGAATGAGCATGAATGTGATGGAGATTTTTCATAATCCGGGTCTGTTCGCCGTGGGTTTGGTTTGGATGATGATCCATGTTGGCCTTATGTTCTTGGTCGCTAAAATGATACGAGCGCCGTATTTCTTCTTGGCGGTGGGCTCGAAGGCTAATATTGGGGGCGCCGCTAGTGCGCCCGTGGTTGCGGCAGCGTTCCATCCGGCGCTCGCACCAGTAGGCGTACTTTTGGCTGTGCTAGGGTATGCCTTGGGAACGTACGGCGCGTACATCTGTGGTTTACTGATGCAGGCCTCGGCAGGAGTATATTAGGATAGCAAGAGAGATGAAGCTGGAGTTACCTAAGGAGAAAGTCTTTCCCATGCCGTTTAGGTTTTGGGTCATTGTGGCGGTAGCCGCGGTGATTTTGATGGTCAACGGCTGGCATCCTGTTTTGGTTCCTTTAGTGATGTTCGGTTTTTGGGGCATTACCGCTAGTCGTGGGACGGTGTTGCGCAGTGAGGATCAGAAGATGTTCCGGTATTATGCGGTCTATGGGATTCCCATGGGGAGTTGGGAGGGCATTCGGCCTAATGCTGCGGTGGTGGCGTTGGATGAGCAACAATCGGTCCGTCAAACCAGCTATGGAGGAACGATGCGATACCGAGAGAGCCAGGAATGCGTGCTGTATTTGGTCAATGGGACCCACAGGGAAAAAGTAAAAATTGCGAAGGTGAGTTCTAGGGCGGAATTGGACCCTTATCTCCCTATCTTAGAAAATGAGTTTAACTTAAAACGGGTCAAGTTTTCACCTGCAGTGTCAGCGAAAACCAGTGCCAGAAGACGTAATAGACGATGAAAAAGTTAGTATTGGCTGCCTTGTTGGTGGCGGGATTTGGCGCACAGGCGCAGGTGGACGCGGACAAAGCGGCGTTGATTAAATCTATTTACACGGAGGCGCTCGGTGGCCAGCAGGGGTATGAGTGGCTGAAGTACATGTGCGAAGAGATAGGACCGCGCCCTAGCGGCTCAGAGGCGGCCAATGAGGCGGCGCGCTGGGCAATGCGAGAGATGTTAAATGCCGGGGCAGATACGGCTTGGCTTCAAGAGGTAGAGGTGCCAAAATGGTATAGAGGCGAGGAATGGTCCAAGGCCTATGCAGGTGGAGAGCCTATAGCATTGCCGACTACGGCCCTGGGTGGATCGGTGCCGACCCCTAAAGAAGGCGTGCGCGCTGAGGTGGTTGAGGTTGGATCCTTCGAGGAATTAGAGGCGTTAGGACGAGAAGGAGTGGAAGGCAAGATTGTCTTCTACAACACTTACATGGACCACAGCTTGATCAGCACGTTTAACGCCTATGGCGGTGCAGTGAAGTACCGCTGGGCGGGTGCCATGGAGGCCGGAAAATACGGTGCGGTGGCTACGGTTCTTCGTTCGGTTACGCTGTTACGCGATGATTTGCCGCATACGGGAGCGATGAGCTATGGAGATAGCGAAGTCAAGATTCCTTCGGCGGCGATTTCTTGGCAGGCAGCGGAAATGTTGAGCGCTATGTTGCAAGGCGGAAATGTCGAATTAGAGTTGTTCTTGGACTGTGGCGTTCAGGGCACGGCGACGAACTACAATATGATTGCAGA
>PZPA01000073.1 GCA_003045825.1 Bacteroidota bacterium | reverse complement strand
CTGCTCAAAATTCCAAGCATCACGAAGCATATCTTCTAAGCTTTTTTCTGGGGTCCAATTCAAAACGCGCTGTGCCTTACCAATGTTCGCGTATACCGCAGGTACATCCCCAGCGCGACGTGGCGCAAGGGTATACGGAATGGTAATTCCCGTGGCGCGTTGAAAAGCATGAATCATTTCTAGTACCGTCGAGCCGTTTCCAGACCCAAGGTTGATGACATCATAACCCTTCGTCTTGCCGTCGATCAAATGTTGAACGGCTAAAATGTGGGCTTTGGCAATATCAATGACGTGAATGTAATCTCGAATGCAAGAGCCGTCGCGCGTATCGTAATCTGACCCGAAAACTTTTAATTCTTTGCGCTTGCCAATGGCAGTTTCCGTGATATAGGGAACCAAGTGGTGCGGTTCGCCGTCTTGGAATTCGCCAATGATACTTGTGGGGTGGGCGCCGATAGGATTGAAATAACGCAAGCTCAACACATCCACGGTTCGAGTCGCTGCGGTATCACGGAGGATTTCCTCACCCATCTTCTTGGTATTGCCGTACGGGCTTTCCGCAGGTTGTACGGGCGCATTTTCATCCACATGTGGGTTTTCTGGCGTGCCATACACCGTGCAAGAACTGGAGAAAACAATGTTGCGAATCCCATGGGCCTCCATGCTTTGAAGGAGGTTAATAGTACTCAACAAATTATTGTGGTAATACTTGAGCGGCGCCTCAACGCTTTCATTTACCAAGAGGAAAGCGGCAAAGTGGATGACCCCTGAAATATCCGGGAACTCTTCAAACACTGCATCTACTGCAGCGCGGTCGCATAGCTCCACTTGACGGAAGGTGATTTCTCTGCCCACGATCTTTTCGATGCGGTCCTTGACCTCAATGGGACTTTCGCTTAGGTTGTCGACCAGAATGGGATCGTAACCGGCTTGGATCAACTCCACAACAGTGTGAGAGCCTATGTAGCCGAGTCCGCCTGTGATTAAGATTTGGTTCATGGTTGGTTAGTTTCTTTTGTAATCTTCGAAATCGCGGTGCTCCTTTCGGTACAAACGATCCTCTGGTAGGTTTTTAAACCAGGCGTAGGTACGCTCTAGTCCATCGGCACGCATGACCTTCGGCTCCCAATCCAAGATGTCTTTTGCTTTGCTGATATCCGGCTGACGTTGCATGGGGTCATTTACAGGGAGTGGCTTGTAAACAACTTTCTGATCAGTGCCGGTTAGGCTGATTACTTCTTCCGCGAATTGGCCAATAGTAATCTCGTGGGGGTTGCCGATGTTGACAGGCTCAGAATGATCGCTCATCAATAATCTGTGAATACCCTCTACTAGATCGTCCACATAGCAGAACGAGCGGGTTTGAGAACCGTCGCCAAAAATGGTGAGGTCTTCACCGCGCAGTGCTTGACCTATAAAGGCGGGTAATACACGTCCGTCGTTCAATCGCATGCGCGGTCCGTAAGTATTGAAGATGCGCACGATGCGCGTTTCCAGTCCGTGGTAGGTGTGGTAGGCCATGGTCATGGCCTCCATGAAGCGCTTGGCCTCATCGTATACCCCGCGAGGTCCTACGGGATTTACATTGCCCCAATACTCCTCCGTTTGTGGGTGGACCAGTGGGTCGCCGTACACTTCAGAAGTCGAAGCTACGAGGATGCGTGCCTTTTTATTCAAGGCAAGTCCCAGTAGGTTGTGTGTCCCAAGAGAGCTCACTTTCAACGTCTGAATGGGGATTTTTAAGTAATCAATAGGAGAGGCAGGCGAAGCGAAATGGAGGATGTAGTCCAATTTTCCCGGCACGTGCACAAAGGTGCTCACATCGTGGTGGTAGAAAGTGAACTTTGGATGGCCGCTGAGGTGCTCCAAATTCTCCATGTTCCCTGTAATGAGGTTGTCCATAGCGAGGACCTCATCGCCATTAGCAATGAATCGGTCACATAAATGAGAACCTAAAAATCCTGCTGCGCCTGTGATCAGTACTCTTGCCATACTTATGCGGGTTGTTCGCCTTGACCTATTCCAAAATAATCGAACCCTACTTCAGCAACAATCTCGCTGCGGTATAGGTTGCGACCGTCGAAGAGCACTTTGCCATTCATTTCCTTTGCGACATTGCTCCAGTCTGGGACTCTAAATTCCGCCCACTCAGTAATGAGTGCCAAAGCATCAGCACCGCGAACGGCTTCCATTTCGTCTGTGCAATAGGTAATGCGGTCACCCAATTGGTGTTTCGCCTCTTCCATAGCTACCGGGTCGTAGGCACGAACGTGTGCTCCAGCATCCAGTAATAGGTTCGCAATCACCACAGACGGCGCTTCACGCATATCGTCGGTATTTGGTTTAAACGAAAGTCCCCAAAAGGCAATGGTTTTGCCGTGAAGTTCGCCTCCGAAGTAAGCGTTTATTTTATTGAAAAGCACACTTTTCTGCGCATCGTTCACCGCCTCAACGGCTTCTAGAATACGCATGGTATGTCCGTTTTCGCGGCCCGTGCGGGCTAGTGCTTTAACATCCTTAGGGAAGCACGAACCGCCATATCCGATACCCGGGTAAATGAATTTATTTCCGATACGCGGATCGGAACCGATTCCCTTACGGACCTGATTCACATCTGCACCCATGCGTTCGCACAAATTTGCGATATCATTCATGAATGAAATTTTCGTCGCCAACATGGCGTTTGCCGCATATTTGGTCATCTCCGCAGAAGGGATGTCCATAAAGATGACCGGGTGACCGTTGAGTGTGAATGGACGGTAGACACGCGCCATCATATCACGTGCCATTTCGCTATCAATACCTACGACAATGCGGTCGGGTTTCATGAAATCTTCAATCGCGGCACCTTCTTTTAAAAACTCTGGATTTGACGCAACGTCAAAACTAAAATTTGTTTTACGCAGCTCGAGTGCTTGCCCAACAGCGCCACGTACTTTTTCAGCGGTACCCACGGGAACGGTGGATTTAGTGATCACTACTAAGTAGTCTTGCATGGTTTGGCCAATCTCTTTTGCCACACCCAAAACGTACTTGAGATCCGCAGATCCGTCTTCTCCTGGAGGCGTTCCTACGGCGATAAATGCAGCGCCGGAGCCTTTAATAGCCTCACCTAGGTTGGTGCTAAAATGCAAACGGCCTTTCGCGTGATTGCGTAAAACAATATCTTTTAAGCCGGGCTCGTAAATGGGCATGATGCCGTTTTCAAGCCCGTCTATCTTCTTCTGGTCAATATCTACACAGGTTACCTGAATGCCTACATCCGCTAAACATGCGCCTGTGACCAATCCTACGTATCCTGTTCCTACTACCGTGATTTTCATATTTTAATGGCTGGGTTGCTTCTTTTCACTCCTCTAACGGAAAGAGTGCCCTAAAATTACATTATTACGAACGACCAATTGCCCTTACCTTGCAGTTAGATTACCCCGTATGAAAAAAGTTGTCCAATTTTCGTTGCTTTTTGCCAGCATCTGTCTCTTTTCGGCGCCCGTTTGGGGCCAATTGACCACCAGAGACAGTGTTCGTACCGTCCAATTATGGGGGCTTTCACCTTCTATCCTAGCGCCCGCAGCAGACCTTGCAGATCGATATGAACCTTTTGCAGCAGCCACGGTGTCGTACCAACGAAAGAATAAAGAAAATCATTTTTACGGTTTAGATTTTGACGCCTTTTACGGCAGCTCCATAAAAAACACGGATGCGATTTTTGGCGGACTGACCGACGAAAACGGAAATTATATAGGCGTTAATGGTGAATTTGCCATTATGAACGCAGGGCTCAGTGGTGCGCAGATCACTGTAAATACTGGAAGAATTTTCAAGCCGCATTACAATCCCAATTCAGGTTGGCTAGTTCTCCAAGGGTTCGGGCTTCAACAAACGAAAATTAGTGTTCGAAACGAGCGTGGAAATTATCCCCAATTGGCACCACCTATGATTTACGGCTACGACCGTCTCCACCGTGGGTTCGCTTCAAAATCGTCGCTGCGCTATTTGCATTTAGACAATAACGAGCGCATTAATTTCATGGTGGGATTGATCGTTAATACAGCATTGACGCGAAGTGTTCGGGGGTTTAATGTAGATACTGGATTGGAAGATTCGGCGTTAAAATTAGACCTGAGTGTTGGTTTAAACTTCACTTGGTTATTGCCCGTCTATGCAAAACAAGAAAGCTTCTTTTTGACCGATTAATGGTACTCTACCCTGTTTTTACCGAACTCATTTTTCGCACCGCGCGAATCTTTGCACCTTCAAAGAGTTGGTTGGGAACTGTTACCAGTGAGAACGATTGGAAGCACAAGAAACCGCACAAAGGCAAAGTCGTATGGATGCACTGCGCCTCTCTGGGTGAATTTGAAATGGGTAAACCTATTTTAGAGGGATTCCTCAATAGAAACCCACATTGGTCGGGGGTTGTTACTTTTTTTAGCCCGTCGGGATACGAGCCCCGCAAGAATTATGAACGCGCCACGGTGCACTATTTGCCGGTCGATGCGCCCTCAGAAGTGTCAAAATGGTTAAAGTATTGCAACCCGACATTGGCAGTATTTGTGCGTTATGATCTATGGCCTAATCATATTGCGGGATTAAAGAAATTCAATGTTCCAACGGTCGTTATAGGAATGAGTGCACCCAAAACACCATGGTATTTAAGTCCTTTACTCCCGCTTGTGCGACGCACATTTATATCTGCCGTACATGTTTGGGGCATGGTGGACGATAGGGATGCCGCCACGATGAGCTCAGCAGGCGTTCATTCAGTAGTTTTGGGCAATCCAAAATTCGATTATGCAGCTTCATTAGTGGATACGGCAATACCAGAAAAGTTTATACGTTGGAGTGCCGCCCAACAGAAACCTATTTTAGTGGTAGGTAGTGCACACGAGACAGATGCTATAGTTCTGGCACAATCGGTGCATAGCGCTTATTCCGTTTGGTTGGTTCCTCATGATTTGAAAGAGGCTTCGAAATTGAGCAATGCATTTAATGGTAAAATCAGCAATTCTCTCACCGAGGAGCCGCAGAATACGAATGTTTTACTTATACCCGAATTTGGTGTGCTACGCGCAATGTACACCCTAGCCGATGCGGTAATTGTGGGCGGTGGCTTTGGTAAAGCAACGCACAACGTTTTGGAAGCAACAGTGCAGGGGAAGGTTGCGGCATGCGGTCCTAATTGGCAAAGTATCCCGGAAAACAAATCACTCGTAGCGGAAGGGTTATTGCATCCCGCAGAAAATCACACCCATTGGACAGCGTATCTTCAAAAAGCGCTGCGGGGCGATTTTGTGCAAAAGGAGGAGCAGGCGCGCAACTGGGTGTTGGCGCATTCTGGTGCCTGTGATACAATGATTGAAACTTTAGAACAGTCCGTTGAGCTCTGAGTCGATCTGCTGGATGATTTCTCCGAGGTCTTCAGGATTCTCGGGAAACTTATTTTTATCCACATTGACAATGAGAATCTTCCCTTTGTCGTAGGTGTTGATCCAGGCTTCATAGCGCTCATTCAATCGTCTTAAGTAATCGATACGAATGCTGTTTTCGTACTCTCTTCCGCGTTTCTGGATATGATCTACCAAAGTTGGGACAGAGGCGCGTAGGTAAATGAGCAGATCTGGCGGTTGAAGGTGTTTTTCCATCAGTTCGAAGAGGCCTTTATAGCTCTCGTAGTCGCGCGCTGTCATCAGGCCCATAGCATGCAAGTTGGGCGCAAAAATGTGGGCATCTTCGTAAATGGTACGATCTTGAATAACGTCTAAACCTTCTTCGCGCACAGCCGTTACTTGAGCAAAGCGTGAGCGTAAGAAATAGATCTGCAAGTTGAAACTCCAACGTTGCATTTCTTCATAGAAGTCGTCTAAATAAGGATTGTCGTCTACATCTTCGTAATGTGGCTGGTAATTGTAGTGTTTAGCTAACAACTCAGTTAAAGTTGTTTTACCTGAACCAATATTTCCTGCGATTGCTATGTGCATGCTCATTAAATTTGTACACGCAAAGTAATAAAAGTACCTCAAGCATTCCACTGAAATATGAAAATTGAATTGGTAAAAGAGCAGATTGAAGCATCTAGACAAGAATTAGTGGCTCACCCGGCCTTCCAATGGGTCAATACAGTTCCGCGGGCACGTCATTTTATGGAGGCACATGTATGGGCCGTTTGGGATTTCATGGTACTGTTAAAATCGTTGCAGCGCGAATTAACGTGTGTCGAACCGTTTTGGATTCCCAAAGGTGATCCAGCGGTACGTCGACTTATTAATGAGATTGTACACGGTGAAGAGAGCGATGTCGATCAAGAGGGCAATGCAACGAGCCACTTTGAATTGTACCTGCGAGCAATGGCAGAGGCGGGCGCAGATATTAAGCCCATTTCAAATTTTATCGAAGCGCTAGGGCGAGGTGAAGCACCTATGGAGGCTTTAGCGGCTAGCGATGCGCCTGCAAGTGCAAAAGCTTTTGTAAGCCAAACACTGGAAGTAGTTGCCCGCGGTGAGGTTTCAGAAATTGCAGCGGTATTTACATTCGGACGCGAAGACTTGATTCCAGACATGTTTATTGAAATTGTCCGTTACCTCAAAGCAACGTTCCCTGATGAATTGGGCTTGTTCGCTTATTATTTAGAGCGCCACATTGAGGTGGATGGTGACTTACACGGGCACCTTGCCGAGCAGATGGTTGAATTGCTCTGTGGTAATGACGCGACAAAATGGGACCAAGCAGCATTGGCGTCAAAGGCCGCATTGCAGTCGAGAATAGATCTTTGGACCGCGGTTATGGCTGAGTTTGAAGCGAAGCATTTAGCGCTAGAAACTGCTCGATAAGGGAGCGGTTGTTACTGAGACGGGGGACTTTATTCTGTCCGCCTAACTTGCCTTTTTCTTTAAGCCATTGATGAAATAAACCACGCTCTGAGGCGATAATGCGCGGGAGTTCCAGGACGAGATCGTATTTGCGTTTCGCCTGGTAATCTGAATTTTGACTTTGTAGATTTAGGTCCAATGCTATTTTGAACGCCTCCAAATCGGCCGGGGCTTGCTCAAATTCAATGAGCCATTGGTGCGCACCTGTAGTCTCATTATTCATGTAGCAGGGCGCCGCATGGAAATCGATTACGCGACATTCCATCGCTTCACAAGTGGCTTGAAGCGCATATTCAGCAT
The DNA here is from genome assembly GCA_003045825.1 of Bacteroidota bacterium. Lineage (GTDB taxonomy): Bacteria > Bacteroidota > Bacteroidia > Flavobacteriales > Schleiferiaceae > UBA10364. The sequence continues at coordinate 1,808 of PZPA01000073.1, read as the reverse complement.
CCGTAACAATCACCTCTTCGCCAAAGGCATTAATAAAGTGTTCGGTACGTCCACTAACCTTCACACGAAAGGGCTTTTTGGACACGAATTTTACGGTATCTCCTAAAATATAGCGCCAAAGACCACCGTTTGTGGTTATGACTATGGCGTAGTCGGTGTCCAATTCAACGTCTTCTAAAAGTAAGGTCTTACTGGCCGTGCCGTTAAAAGTGTCGAGGGGGATAAATTCGTAATAAATCCCATTATTCAGCAGGAGCAACATACCGTCTATACTGGGGTCGTCCTGAACCGCGAAAAATCCTTCAGAGGCATTGTAGTTTTCCATGAATGTGACCTGAGTGCCGGGCATTAATTCTCGGAATTGTTGTTCGTAAGGGGCGAAGTTGACACCGCCGTGTGCGAAGAGTTCTAAATTCGGCCAAACTTCCAATAAATTTGATTTGCCTGTACGCTCCAATACTTTTTTGAAGAGCACTAAAAACCAGCTGCTTACGCCCCAAAGTGAAGTGATATTTTGGGTAATGGCTTCGTCGATAATGGCTTCTAATTTTTCTTCCCAATCGCTCAATAGCGCTGTTTCGTGGCTTGGTGCACTGCGTAATTCCGCCCAAAGCGGGATGTTTTGTATTAAAATGGCGCTGAGGTCGCCGCTCTGTCCTTTGCCCTCCTGTTGAATTTGGGTAGATCCACCTAAGCGCAGGCCGAGTCCTTCGAAGATTTTCGTTTCAGGGACGGCGTTGCAGTAGAGCGCGAGCTCGAATCGGCCACCAGAGAAGTGACATTCTTCTATACTTTCTTTTGAAACAGGGAGGTATTTTGATACCCCAGAGGTAGTGCCAGAGCTCTTTGCAAACCACTCGATTTTGCCCGGCCACAAAATGTCAGTCTGGCCGTCACGCATTTTTTCGATATAAGGTTTAAGCGCAGCATAGCTGGACAAAGGGACCAATTTTGAAAAAATCTCACGGTCGCTAATATGCTCAAAATGATGCAACTGCCCGTAAGTGGTGTTTTGTGCTTTGCTTACAAGGCCACGAAGCAGTTGTTCTTGCGTCTCAATAGGGGCCTCGCTAAAGGCAAAGATTTCCTCCACACGCTTGCGTATGTTTTGGCGAATAACTTTATTGACCCAAGTATAAATCATGGCAAGGCTTCTATTTCAGTTGCGCTGTGTACCTTCACAAGAATTAAAATTAAACTAAAAATGCAGTACCACGGCGCACTCCATAAAATGTCTACGCAATACGGGTCTACCGTTCGTTACACCCTTAAGGTGGGCGGTGATTTACTGCTGATGAATGCATTGATTGGTCGTGAATTTTCTGCAACTTTTTTGGGCGAGCACATTTGTTTCTGTGGCCAATTGGTTCCTGAGGTGTACCGTCAAAACTTTTGTCGTGAGTGTTTTTTTACAAAGCCTGAGGCGTCGCCCACCATTATGAAACCGGAATTAAGTAAGGCCCATTTGGGCATTGCAGAGCGGGATTTGGAGTTTGAGCAGCGACTGCAATTGCAGCCGCATTTTGTTTACCTCGCTAAAACAGACCGCATCAAAGTTGGTGTAACGCGGGGTACGCAACGCCCTTACCGCTGGATGGATCAGGGTGCCGCTGAAGCGGCCGTATTGCTCGAATTACCCAACCGATATTTGGCGGGAGAGGCGGAGGTTGCCCTGAAGGAGTATTTTACAGATAAAACCTCTTGGCAAGCCATGCTGCGTAATGATCCTTGCAGTGATGCTTTGGAAGATGCCTGGCACCATGCATTGGATGTGCTACCACAAGCGTTAAAACAATATGCCGCAGAAG
>PZPA01000012.1 GCA_003045825.1 Bacteroidota bacterium | reverse complement strand
AGGTTCATGCGCACAGATCGGTAAAAACGTTCACCTGAGCGGTGGAGTCGGCATAGGCGGTGTTCTGGAACCGTTACAGGCTGCACCGGTTATCATTGAAGACGATTGTTTTATTGGTTCAAGATGTATCGTGGTTGAAGGCGTTCGTGTGGAAAAAGAAGCGGTATTAGGGGCGAATGTCGTTCTAACTGCGTCTACAAAAATCATCGATGTAAGTGGAAATGAACCGTTAGTCTACAAGGGCCATGTACCTGCGCGTTCAGTAGTTATCCCGGGTACACTACCGAAGGATTTTCCAGCCGGTACTTTCAACGTACCGTGCGCCCTAATCATAGGCAAACGCAAAGTAAGCACGGATAAAAAAACGTCGCTTAATGACGCTTTAAGAACGCACAACGTCGCTGTGTAATGTCTACCAAGCTTTCCATTATCATACTCACTTATAACGAAGCAGATGTGCTTGCTAGAACCATGCAAGCAGCAGCTCAAGTAGCGGATGAATTAGTGATCGTGGATAGCCACTCTTCAGACAATACTTTGAACGTGGCAGAGAAAAACGGTGCCACAAAAATAGAAGTGCGCAATTTTGTGAATTGGGCGGATCAACGAAATTGGGCCATGGAACAATCTAAATACCCATGGGTCCTCTTTATTGATGCAGATGAAGTACTTAATGAGCAGCTTATACAGGCTATTTTGCATTGGAAAAAGAATCTCCACACGGACGAAGAGGACTATTGGGGACTGCGCCGCTCTCATTTTTTTATGGGACGTGCGATGCGGTTTTCAGGGCTTCAGTCAGACGTAGTAGTCCGATTATTTCACCATACCCGTCGATACAACGACTGCGAAGTACACGAGAAAATCAATGTTCCCAAACCAAAACCCTTACCTGGGGTTCTTGAACATTATACCTACAAAAACTGGGACGAATGGGCCAGTAAGCAGCGTGCGTATGCCAAAAGAAGTGCAAAGGATCACCAGGACAAGACAGGGCGTATAGGACTTTACCACACCGCGGCTAAGCCCGCTTTTCGCTTTTTTAAACACTTCGTGCTTCGACTGGGTTTCCTGGACGGACGTGCCGGTTTTTGGTACAGTATCTCTATGGCACAAGGCGTTTTTTGGCGCTATGTTGAATTAAAAAAATTAAGACTTTCATGACCAGCGGACAGACCTTTTTCCTAGTGACCGTAATGGTGCTTACTGTGGCTGTATACAGCTTTAAATGGGCATTGCATTTTCAATACCTAAGAGTGCAGAATAAAAAAGCACCTGGGCATTGGACCGACTACTACAAGCGCAACTATATCCATAAAAAGGACCGTCAATGGTGGAAAGAATCGATCATGCTATTCCCGCTGCTTTACCCCGTCTTATTAACGGGAAAAGAAAAGGAGGACCACTGGTTACTTAAAATCAAACGCACCAACCTCGCATTGTACTTCATCCTAATTGTACTTTTGCTGGCCGGTATTTATTTTTCTAAAGCTTCGACACTCCCTGCATAAATGAATGATTGCGCAAAATTTTTAGACCAACCAAGCTTTTCGTTGATTGGCAATGTAGCCGACCAGTTGGGTCAAGAATGCTACGTCGTCGGCGGATTTGTGCGCGATAAACATTTGGGTCGTCCAATAAAAATGGACTTAGACTTTGTCACGGTCGGCAGCGGAATAGAATTGGCCCGTGCCGTGCAGAAAGAATTAAAACCCAAGCCTAAACTTACCGTATTCAAATCCTTCGGCACCGCCCACATGAAATATAAGGGCATCGACCTAGAATTTGTAGGCGCCAGAAAAGAAAGTTACCGCAAAGACAGTCGGAATCCACTTGTTGAAAACGGCTCCCTACAGGACGACCAAGACCGTCGTGATTTCACTATCAACGCAATGGCCATTTGCTTAAATAAAGACCGCTGGGGCGAATTATTAGACCCATTCGACGGCATCAGTGATCTCGATAAAAAACGGATCACTACACCGCTTGCGCCTGATAAAACCTTTGACGATGACCCGCTTCGCATGATGCGCGCTGTGCGTTTTGCAGCCCAATTGGATTTCAGAATCGATGCGGCAACATTGAGCAGTATGAGGACGCATGCCAGCAGAATTTCTATTGTGGCTCCAGAACGTGTTGCTGTGGAATTCAATAAGATCATGCAAGTTGCCAAACCTAGCTATGGCTTAGGGCTACTATATACCTCCGGGCTTCTTCAAGAAGTGCTTCCGGAGCTCATTGCACTCAAAGGAATTGAAGAGGTAGAAGGTCAAACGCACAAGGACAATTTTTACCACACCCTCGAGGTTGTAGATAACCTTGCTAAAGCCTCGGATAATCTTTGGCTGCGCTGGGCGGCCTTACTTCACGATATCGCAAAACCTCGAACGAAAAAATTTATTAAACCGCACGGATGGACCTTTCGAGGACATGAATTTCTAGGCGGAAAAATGGTACCTAAAATTTTCAAGCGCCTCCAGTTACCGACCGATGCACGTATGAAATTCGTCGTAAAAATGGTTCAGATGAGCTCGCGTCCTGCCGCCTTAGTCGACCAGAAAGTGACAGATAGCGCAGTGCGAAGATTACTCTTTGATGCAGGTGATGACGTCGAGGCGCTGATGCTGCTCTGCGAGGCCGATTTAACGACCAAAAATGAAAAGAAAAAGCGGCGTTATTTAAACAACTTTAAGCAGGTCCGTGAAAAGTTTAAAGAAGTTGAGGAGCGCGATCATATTAGAAATTTCCAGCCGCCCATAAGTGGTGAGGATATCATGAAGACTTTTGGAATTGGTCCCTGTCGTGAGATCGGTCAAATCAAAGAAGGGTTAAAAGAAGCCATTCTTGAAGGCGAAATCCCCAACGAACGCGCAGCAGCATTAACAAAAATGAAAACGATTGCCGCCACTTTAGGCATTACAAAATAACCATGGAAGTATACCTACGAATCATTGCCGATACACAAGAAACCGTCATTCGCGAAGTACGTGTGAAAGGCAGTACAACCTTATTGAATTTTCAACAATTGGCGCTCCCACTCTTTAACCTGAGTGAAGGTGAAATGGGAAGTTTTTTCTACAGCACAGAAGATTGGGACCAGGGCGATGAAGTACCTATGTTTTCAATGGAAGACGGGATGCCAAGCATGGAAAACACGACCGTCGAAGACTTCTTTCAAGGAACGGCACACGGTCTTTATGTCTACAATTTTCTTGACATGAATATTTTTTATGTGGAGAAAACGAAAACTGAAGAAGAGGAAGGCTTTGAAGATTTCGTTGTGATCTCTACAGTAGGAGAACTTCCTGCGCGCGAATCTTCCACGCCTACCCCAGCGGCACCAGGTAAAGATCCTTCGCAAATGAGTGAAGCTGAAATCAATGCACTCTACGGTTTAGATGATTTAGATTCGGAAAAGAATAGTGAGGAGGAGGACGAAGACGACTTCCAGGACGACCCCTATTATTAAAGCCAATCCACGGACAATACACGCTCTACAGGAATCGTGATATTGCCTTTGAGATAAATGCACCCTCCGTAATTCAGCCAAATCGTAGTCTGAACCTTAAAGATGGCCGTCTCCGTTTGAAAGACAATGGCCACTTTTTCGTGACGAATATTACCCACATATGTAGCCGAATGAATACGCTTTGAACGCTTAGTTCGCTGGTATTCATTTGATAAGACGTCGCCCGAAGGAAAAACCAACGCGGCAGTATCAAGCCTGGTGATATCTATAGGTTGTTCAGTCATAGATTTGAGAAGCGCTCCTACGAAAATTACGTAATTTGAACCAATTATGAGCACGAACCGTCTAAGAGATTCTCTGTACACCATCATATTCGAAGCAAATACCCCAGCAGGTAAGGCTTTCGATGTGGCCTTATTCGCAACCATAGGCGTAAGTGTAACGGCTATTATGCTGGAATCTGTACCAAGCATAGCTGCACTTCCCTTCGCAAGCGATTGGTTTAAGGCCATTGAACTGGTCACCACGCTACTCTTTACCATAGAATACGTTTTGAGACTTTGGTGCAGTCCCAAACCTGAGCATTATGCCCGCAGTTTCTACGGTATAATAGATTTGATCAGCACCCTACCTTTTTACCTTGCGGTCTTATTCCCCGCCACGGGAACTTTTGCCGTGATTCGTGCACTGCGCTTATTAAGAATCTTCCGCGTATTAAAATTAAGTCGATTCCTTGTTGAAGGCAATTTACTCTGGCAAAGCTTGTTGCGCTCCTCTCGTAAAATAGGCGTCTTCCTCTTTACAGTGGTACTTCTTTGCGTAATCATGGGGACCATAATGTATACGGTGGAAGGGCCTGAAAATGGCTTCAGTTCCATTCCCTTAAGTATCTACTGGGCCATTGTGACCCTCACTACTGTAGGGTATGGAGATATTGCCCCAGGTACAGTTTTGGGCCAATTCATCGCTTCCGCCATCATGATTATGGGCTATGCCATTATCGCTGTCCCTACGGGGATCGTCACGGTAGATCTTGCTGCTAATCACAATACAAAAGAACCAACGCTCAAAACTTGCGAGAACTGTGGAAACAGCTGCTCGAAGGACGCTAACTACTGCCCAGGATGTGGCACTGAATTCCCCTCAAATGACTAAAACTTTAATCAACCTGTGCGGCCCAACTGCCGTCGGAAAAACCACCGTCGCGCTGTACTGGGCAGAAAAGCTGGGTTGTCCTATACTTTCCACAGATTCCAGGCAATGTTACCGCGAACTGGCTGTAGGTTCCGCACCGCCGTCCAGCGAAGAATTGGACCGTGTACCGCATTACTTTATTGCAGACCGCAGCATTCATGAGCCCATTACTGCAGGAGAATATGAAAAGTTTGCCTTAGCCACATTAGAAGAGCTTTTCAAAACGCACGATGTTGTGGTAGCCGTTGGAGGTTCTGGTATGTATATCGATGCGTTATTGCACGGTTTAGACCCTTTACCTACAGATGCCGACGTGAAGGCAAAGTTGGAAGAGCGTGCAACTGTCGAAGGTCTAGCTGCATTGAAGACGGAACTTTACCATTTGGACCCTGAACATTCTGCAAAAGTTGATGTCCGCAATCCACGACGTGTAATACGAGCTTTGGAAGTAATAGAAATCACCGGAAAGAAATATTCAGAGCAATTGAACAATACGCCAAAAGAGCGTCCGTTTAAGATTGTGAATTGGGTACTGAATTTAGAACGAGAGGCCCTGTACGAACGCATTAACAGTCGAGTGCATGTGATGATTTCCGCGGGACTAGAAGAGGAAGCACGAGGATTGAAAGAACATCAGGGTTTAGTAAGTCTTCAGACGGTGGGCTACCGCGAGTGGTGGCCGTACTTCAATGATGAATATGATATTGATCGTACCGTTGCACTTATTCAACAATACAGTCGTCGTTACGCGAAACGACAATTGACCTATTTCAAGCGTTTCGAAGGCGCAATCTGGCTTGACCCGAATGATATAAATGGGCAAGAGGAATCTTTACGTAAAGCTGGGATAATGTAATCATGTACATCAACTTCTTCTCCTTTTCGCAACTTATCACCGGTTCCATCTATCTGTTGGGGCAAAAAATCGACGAGGTTGTTCGTTCCAAAACAGCGAAGCATGCCCCCTATCCCACCGTATGCGTTGGAAATTTTCAGGCGGGAGGAACTGGAAAAACGCCAGCTACGTTGTGGGTTGCGAAGCAGATAAAAGGATTGGGTTACTCCCCTGTCATAATTATCCGAGGCTACAGAGGGTCGGTTTCAAAAAGCACCATAGTTGATCGCCAAGACGCCTATGCTTACGGCGACGAGACCGTATTGCATGCCCAGCATTTTCCAACCATTGTTGGCAAAAACAGGTTAGAAAGTACTCACCTAGCTCATACGATTCCTGGAGATAAAAAGGTGTTAATCATGGACGACGGCTTGCAGCACTACCAGCTTCTGAAGGACTTCTCCATCGTTTGCCAAAAGAATCTTCGATTTGAAGCGGATGCAATGTTACCTATTGGGCGCCTTCGCCAAATTCCACACACAAACGTTCACGCAATCCTCTCACAGATTAATGAAGCAGGATACCAAAAGGTTGAATCATGGAAAGGCATCCCTGAATATACCTTCGCACGAGAGACTGTTCTAAGATCTGGAAGCAAAGAACCAGGCTTGGTGGTTTGTGGCGTTGCGAATCCAGACGATTGCCTGTACCGCATTCAAAAAGCCGGCGAATTCATTGGAGATGAAATGAAGTTTCGCGACCACCATCGCTACAGCGCGGCAGATCTTGCTCGCATAGAAAAGGCTTCTAAGAAATACGAATACCACGTGCATTGCACCGCCAAGGATGCTGTGAAATTGGCTCCCCTGGTTGAGGCAGAAAACAGCCCTCTTAGGCTGAGCGTTTGGGATGTTGAAATTCAGCCTGTTGGCAATGTTCAGCCGCTCCTTGATGCCATGGTGGCAAAGATTGAGGAAGTGTATAAAAATCGGTCACAAAAACAGGCTTAAAAAGCGTAAATTAGCGCTTTAAAATTCCTTTGGATGTCGAGTATTTACGATACATACGAACCGGTTATTGGTATTGAAGTTCACGTGCAATTGGGCACAAAAAGTAAAGCCTATTGTGGTGACGCCACGGCTTACGGCGCTTCACCAAATACACAAGTGAGTCCCATCAGCTTGGGACATCCTGGCACCTTACCCGTCTTTAACAAGGACGTGATGAATTATGCCGTGAAGTTGGGTATTGCCTGTGATTGCACCATTCGTGAGCGCAACGAATTTGCTCGTAAAAATTACTTCTACGCTGATTTACCAAAGGGCTACCAAATCACACAGGATACTACGCCCATTTGTACTGGCGGTTTCATCCGAATCAAGGATGCGCTAGGTAAAGACAAAAACATTAACCTGACTCGAATCCACATGGAGGAAGATTCGGGAAAAAGCATACATGACATTGACCCTTTCAACACACTCGTAGATTTGAATCGTGCGGGAATTCCATTGTTAGAAATCGTTTCAGAGCCAGAGATTAAAAATGGTGAGGAAGCGTATAGCTATTTAAGTGAGATCAGAAAATTGGTCCGTTATTTAGAAATTTCCGACGGAAATATGGAGGAAGGTTCACTTCGTGCGGATTTGAATATTTCGGTACGCAAAAAGGGAACGACCAAATTTGGGACCAAGGTGGAGGTTAAAAACATGAACTCCTTCCGTAACGTACAGAAAGCCATCGATTTTGAAATTATTCGTCAAATCGATTTAATTGAGGGTGGAACCCCAATTTTTCAAGAGACCAGAACTTTTGATGCAGCGAAAAACTGTACCATAGGTCTGCGTACCAAAGAAGATGCACACGACTACCGCTACTTCCCAGAGCCCGACTTGGTGCCTGTAATGGTGACACCGTCTTACATCTCGGAAGTCCGTGAGACCATGCCCCCACTTCCGTATGAGTTGTTCAAAAAGTATACTGCAGAATTAGGCCTGAGTGAATACGACGCCTTCGTACTGACCGACAGTAAGGCGTTCGCCTTATATTTCGAAGAAGTCATCAAGCATACGACAAATTACAAGGGGGCAACCAACCTGCTCATTGGCCCTGTGAAATCATGGTTGAATGAGCAGAGTGTTGAGATTGAAGAGTTTCCTATTGCGCCGGCAGCACTAGCCAGCATTCAAACGCTTGTGGACGAAGAAAAGATTTCGATCTCCACAGCTACTCAGAAATTATTCCCTGCCCTGCTAGAAAATCCTGCTGCAGATGCCGCCGCGTTGTGCGAGCAGAACAACTGGATTCAGCAAGGCGATAGCGACCAGCTCGGCGCATGGGTAGACCAAGCCCTGGCTGCATATCCAGAAAAGATTGAGGAATACCGCGCAGGTAAAAAAGGACTCATCGGGCTCTTTATGGGCGAGGTGATGAAGTACAGTCGCGGTAGTGCAGATCCTAAAAAAGCGAGCGCCCTGTTGCGCGAGAAGTTGGATGCATAAGTTTAGCTTCCTTTTACTTTTAGCTATTCTGAGCTGTACCCCTGAACCTAAAGGCACACAATTCTTGTTTGCCCTGGAAACTACCGGTACATATTCGGTCCAAATGCGGGATGAAGTGGGTGAATTCATCGTTCTTGATACCCTTGAACTTAAGGGCAATGACGCATTTATGGTCCAATTCGACACCGCTCGCATCATTTCCTTCCTTCCTCTCAAAGGCGAATTACCGGTCATTCATGCAGTTGTAGGCCCCAACTCTAAAAAATTGACCATTTCTAAAGATGGATTTATATCCGGCGACGCCGAAAATAATTGGCTCGGTGCGCAGCGTAAAATGCAGCTTGACCTTATCGACTATACAGATAGTATGGATGCCATTAAAAGTACGTACGTCGACAGCAACACCTTTGTAGGTTTGGAAGCCTTAAACAATGCCTATTACGCTTATGCGGATGGGTACAGACAGCGCATACTGGATTCACTTCAGCAACATCCAGAGCGGTTATCTAACTTACTGACCATCTACCACCGCATAGGACAACAGCCTGCGCTCGATTATGCCGTAGACCGCGAATTGTTACAAGGCATGTACCAGAAACTCCAAAACGCCTACCCGGGAAGTCCCGATGTCACCACCTATGCCATGTGGTTGGGCAAATACGAAGAAATGCTTGCGTTTACCGCTGAAGTGGAGGCAGCGGAGGCAAAATTTCAACCTGGACATCCTTTTCCAGAGTTGAAACTTGAAACCCCTGAAGGACAGTCTGTTCACATCAAACGCATGAGCCTTGAAGACCAAACTATAGCCGTTTGGGCATCTTGGTGCAGCGGATGCCGCAACGAACTGCGCATGACAGCAGATCAAGGAAGGCAGGAAGAATGGATCTATTTAAGTATTGACGGCCTACCTCAACAGCGTAGTCCGCTCGCCGAATGGTATGGCGCCCTACAAGAAGACAAATTAGGCGGCACGCACCTTAGCGATTTAATGGGAAGCCGCAGCAGAATTATCAGTGGGCTTGGCATTACAGAATTGCCCGTCTATTTCAAAGTAAAAGATGGTGTTATTACGGATCGCTCCTCCTCCATCCAGACGTTGAATTAATCTTTCTTATCTAATACAATTCTAATGTGGGCTAAATGGTGCTGGCAATGCCACGCATACATTTGTACGCTTTCCTTCATGGAGTATTCGCACTTGTCCTCAAGATGGTAATACGCTTTTTCCCAGCCTGCATCGGTGATGCCATTTAAAAAACTCACCCATTTTTCGTGAAGACTCGCTAACAGGATAATACTGAGAAAAGGATCCGTACTGTAATCCGGAAGCTTTGAGAATATGTCTTGAGGATAACCTGTGACCGAAGGGACTTCCGGAGACACTACGGCCAATCGTTGACGGTTAAAACCGTTCATGTGGGAATCTGCCAAATGATGTACGACTTGACGTGGTGACCAACCGCCATCTCGGTACGGCGTATCCCACTGCTCGGCTGTCAATCCTTTTGCAAACTCCATCAACTGCTGTGGTAGACGACCGATAACAGCTATACTACTTTCGACGCGCTCTTCACCAGGGTTCTTTTCAATGGACGCTCGTCCAATAGGGTACTGTAGAAATTCTAAATCCATAAGGCAAAAATAGCGCTATACGGTGAGCAAAAAAAAGGCCCCGCATCCTAAGATGCGGGGCCTTGAGAAATTTTTTAATACGTATTAATGTGCGATCAATAATCTCGCAAAAGAGCCCGGTGCCTCTTTCACACCTACGATATACATTCCATTTGCAACACTACTGATATCGAGCTTGAAGGTTTGTGCACCATTCTCGGTAGCCTCAAACACTACTGCTTTCACTGAACGACCATTCAAATCAATCAATTCTACAGTGTAGCTTCCCGCAGGCAATTCTAAGGCAAGCGTCGTAAAGTTCTCTGCCGGGTTAGGGAAGAGTTTCATGGTTTCTTGAACCTGTTCCACCTCTTGCTCGGCAATACCGATAGGACGCGTTGTCATTAATGATGTGGTCTGGAAGGCTCCACGACCAAAGGTCCCTGCGAATATATCGCCTTCTTCAACGGTCATATCTGCGGTCGAGCTCTTATTCGTGCGGTACTGCTTCAATGTAAACACAGGCACGCGAGCCAAACCACTATTATCTGCACCCCATTGTGGTGAAGTGGTATTGATGTTCTGCGTTGAGAAGATTCCATATTCTGTTCCAAGAACCGCATAGGCACTATTGCCTTTATCAAAGGTCGCTGCATAGACAGGGAAATTACCCAAGTTGCCATCCTTCACAAGGAAGTTTGGCGAAGTTGAAGTAGCATTTCCACTGTAGTAGACATAATTAGCGTTTCCATAATTCCCTAAGGTTACCAAAACACGGTCGTTATCATTTGGATCTACTGCAATTCCGCTAATATTTCTGCCCATAAAGTTTTGTACCAAATCCACAGTAACTGCTGTTGCACCGCTATCTGCGTCTGCAGTGCCATAATCACGAGCTGCAGCTAATCCTGCAATTCTGTATAGGCGACCATTTTCTGTACCTATCCAAGCGTAATTTCCATCAGCACTTACTTCAACGGCCTGAGTCGTCCCTGTAATAGATGCCAATTTATACCACTCTGGTGTTGTACTAAAATCTAGTGCTCCGCGAGTCATCCAAACAGAACCGCTAAAGCCCACAATAAACATGCTACTCACAGGGTCTTGCACAATAACACTGTCACCCATACCCAAACTATTTGGCAAGATGTATTTAAACGGTAGGCCGTTTGTGTTCGAGCCTAGAACTACTTCTGAACCCGCAGCATAACTTACATCTACTGTAGCAATGATTTCCGCAGCAGGTGATGAATTAAAAATCACTGTAAAGTTTCCTGTAGCGGCATCAAAATTACCCGTTCCATCACCACTCAAGTTTCCGCTGGCATCAGAACTAATTACCGCAGTACCACTTTGCACCTTAAATGTGGCAGCATTCATAACTGCCGAAGCTTGGAGCGGTGCAATGTTAGAAACAAAAGTATCTTGACCTGCATTCGCAAAACCTAAAGAACGCAATGCGCGATCCACTTTAAATTGAACTGAATCCTCGCTGAGTGGATCATCACTGTTCTCATACAAATAGAACGGAGTCATCCAAGAGCCTATTGCTTGATCAACTCTGCTGTCCCAAAAGGAAGTAAACGACTGACCTTTGTTCTCACTGCGGCCAATTCTACCTTGTTGGTATTCCGTAAAATAAATCTTAGGAACCAACCATGATATCGTAGAATACCCCCCATCACCTGAGAAACCGTCTACAGCACCAAGGCTGCGTCCTTCATTAGTTGTATTACCTAATCCGTCCATCACCCAACTTCCATTGTCTTGCGTACCGCCAACAACATAGCGATCAGCGGAAATTCCAATGTCGTAGAACTGTGTGGTTACATAATTCTTGTTCAAAGTTTGCCAAGTATCACCGCCGTTATTTGAGAAGTAAACACCGCCATCATTAACAATGTATACCTTACTACTGTCTGTTGGGTGCCATACGACATCATGGTTATCGGAGTGGATATTGTACGGACCAAATCCATTGACTTGGTTCCAGCCTTGACCTTGTTCCCATTCCCAAACTGTAATACCACCAACGATAACGCGGTTCTTATTGCTCGGATCTACACCCACTGCCAAATCATATTCCCCTTGACACTGTGAGCTACAGAATGGATCAAAATACGTTGATTTCTGTCCTATTTTGGACCAAGTATCACCACCGTCCGTTGTTCTGTAAACTCCGGCGAGAGCGTTACCTGAAGTAATTTGAACGACATATACATAATCTTCATCATTTGCTGCAGATGCAAACATGATACGACCGCCACTACGTGGCAGACCTGTCGAACCTGCTGAAGATTTAGAAACCTCATCCCATGTTGATCCGCCATCAGCACTTTTCATGGTACGACCTCCTAAGGTTCCCCAAATATTTCCGCCAGCATCCATGTGGATATCCCAACACGTCCCATTAGAACCTATCTGACCCTGCAAAGGATTACTCCAAGTTGAGCCGCCGTTTGTTGATAGACGAATACCCGAACTTGTACCGATATATACTTTATCATTATTGGTTGGATCTGTTACAATCGCACCAACCGAAGAAAATCCATCCGTTGATGCAAGCTGAGTAAAGCCAGCATCATTGACCCCTTTCTTGAAAACACCCGCACCTGGGAAACCAGAAGAAGTAGAAGCACCATATCCCGTCGTCCAGGTATTATATAATCCTTCACCTGTACCGTAGTACACGTCTCCATCCTTGCTGTAGGCAATGGTCATTACCGCTAAATTCTCTTGATCTGGATTTACTTCCGTCCAACTCAAACCTGAATTATTACTCTTATACAAACCACCACTGACAGAACCAACGTACATTTCGTTTGGATTCGATGGATTGATTGCAAGACCACGTGTTCTACCGCCGCGGTTGTTTGGACCTCTTTCTGCCCAGTTTAGACCGATAGCACTTTCTGGCATATCCGCTAAACTTTCAATCGCCGATTGAATGTCCTCTTGATTCACAGTTCCTGTAATTTGGTTTGCGCGTAAACCGTGCAAGTAAGCAGCAGCGCCAGCGGCACTCTGTTCCTCTAAACTGACAGGCGTGTATTTAGGCTCGCTAGTAGAGAGCGTAATAATGGCGGCGGTTAATAATGAGCCCGCTAAGGCGAAACGTAATCCTTTTTTCATGTATAGTAAACTAATTGTTTCTAATGTGTTTAAAAATAAGGTTCAGAACGCATTGCTGCAAGTCCTTATGCCAAGTGCTTTTCAGCATGATACGAACTACGAACCAATGGTCCTGACTCTACATATTTGAAGCCCATTTCTAGGCCAATTTCTTTTAATCTATCAAAGGTTTCTGGTGTAACAAACTCTACCACAGGCAAATGCTTAGGTGTAGGCTGCAAGTACTGACCCAAGGTCAAAACATCTACGCGAGCATCGACTAAATCCTGCATCGCTTCAATGACCTCCGCTTCAGTCTCACCGAGACCTAGCATAATTCCACTTTTTGTGCGGTGAATGCCCTGATCCTTGAGGTATTTCAACACCATTAATGAACGGTCAAACTGTGCCTGAATTCTTACTTTTCTGGTCAATCTACGGACCGTTTCCATATTGTGACTAACAATCTCCGGATTGGCCTCAATAATGCGGTCTACATTGTGCAACTCGCCTTTGAAATCTGGTATAAGTGTCTCCATAGTGGTCGTAGGGCTAATGCGCCGAATGGCGTTCACCGTTTCCGCCCAAATAATGGAACCTCCATCCGCCAAATCGTCGCGATCAACCGAGGTGAGTACGGCGTGCTTAACTTTCATCAACTTAACACTGCGCGCGACCTTCTCCGGCTCCTCCCAATCCACAGAAAGCGGACGTCCCGTTGCAACATTACAGAATCCACACGAACGCGTACAGATGTTACCAAGGATCATAAATGTCGCGGTTCCTTCACCCCAACATTCTCCCATGTTGGGACAATGACCAGATTCACAAATGGTGTGCAGCTTGTATTTATCTACGAGACCTCGTACACTCTTGTATTTTTCACCTGTCGGCAACTTGACGCGCAACCATTGCGGTTTTTTCACGCGTTCCTTCGTTGCTTGAGGCATTTGAGAAGTATGTTGATCAACCATATTACGTTAACTTTTAGACGTCGGTTTTGTTTTGAGTAAAACCAAATTCTTTTCGCCAATTTTCCACTGTTGTTTCGGTGACCTGATGATGTGAACCGTGCGCGAGCACATTTCCTTCCGAAAGCAAAATAAGTTGAGGACTTTCATGCAAAATATTCAACTCTTCCGCGAGCGCCAAAGACAATGGGCGCTGAGCAACTACATCTATATAAACCCACGTTTCGTTCTGCGTAGTATCCAATAACAATAGGCGTTTCATCGCGAACAAACTCACACTACAGCGTGTACTGTGCTTATAGATAAACACCGGTCCCGTTAGATGCAGATAACCCGCAAGATCTTCAAAAGATTGCGGGTGCTCAAAAGGGATTGCGGAGGCCGATTGACCTGGTTTATCCGTGTTGCGAAGGAAGCTCAACATGAGAGTACGTCGGACATTTTTCAGTCGTTCCACATGAGGAGAGCGCCAATGTAGCTGCTAGAACTACAGCAAGAGTTAAAACTTTTTTCATCATCTCATCGATTAGTTTCGCTTAACTTGCGAGTGGTAAAAATAACGCACACGCGCCAAACTTCTTGCGTAATGCCCAACTTCCTTTCCACATTTCCACAGAATTCATGGTCCGACTTCTTTGAATCGGAACAGAAAAAAGAATATTGGGCGGTTTTAGACCAATTCCTCTCTACTGAATACGCTTCCACTTGTTATCCACCTAAAGGAGAAATCTTTAAAGCATTTCATGCTTGCGAGCCTACACATCTGCGCTGCGTGATTATAGGCCAAGACCCGTACCATGGAAAAGGTCAGGCCAATGGCCTGGCTTTCAGCGTCGCACCCAATCAAAAAATACCGCCCTCTTTAAAAAATATATTTAAAGAGTATTGTTCCGACTTAAAATTCGATGTACCTAAAAATGGAAACCTCATCAAATGGGCGGAAAATGGTGTGTTCTTGCTCAATACTGCTTTGACAGTGCGCGAAAAAGAAGCGGGTTCGCACAGAAACAAGGGATGGGAGATTTTTACTCGAAATACGATAGCGTACCTTTTGAAAAACAATGAACACATGGGATTCATCTGTTTTGGATCACCTGCCTACCAACTTGCCATGGAGTGCCGCGACCGTTATCCCGAAAATGACCCCGTAATAATCCGCACGCCCCACCCCTCACCACTGAGCGCCTACAGGGGATTCTTTGGCTCAAAACCCTTCACAACTTTTAATTCTAAACAAGAAGAAAAAGGTCGAAAAACCGTAACTTGGAAACTTCCATCGACCACTCAGAAAACATTGTTTTGAACTGATACAGAGAACATTGACCCACCATGACTGAACTGATTTTTCCGCTATTAAACGTTTTGTTATTCGCTTACCTCGTCTACCGCATGAGAGGATCGTCGAATGGTGATGATTCACAAACAGTATCAAACAACCTCCCGGCGTGGGCAGCACAGCAATTGGAGGAACTAAAAAACCGTATTCAACAATTAGAAAATGCGCTTGACGAAAGCCGTAAAACTCAACAAGACGTGCTTCTTAATAGCGCAACTGAAAAGGCCACTTTAGAAAGTGCGCTGGAGGCGGCTAAAGATAAATTGATCCACCTAGAAAAACTTCATGAGGCCCAGAAGTTAGAGGAAGAAAAAGCAAAAGAGGGAATGAAAAATGAGTTCAAAGTTTTAGCTCAAACCATTCTCGATGAGAAATCGAAACAGTTCAAAACGACAAATTCAGAAGAATTGGATAAGCTCCTGGCTCCATTTAAACAGAAGCTTGAAGATTTTGAAAAAACGGTAAAGGATAACCACGAGAAGGAAGTCAAGTCTACCTCTGCATTGATGGAAAACATCAAATCGCTGAAGGATATGAACGATAAACTCTCCGAAGAAGCGAGCGGCCTCGCAAAAGCGCTGCGTGGAGATAATAAAAAACAAGGGAATTGGGGTGAATTTGTTTTAGAACGCGCCTTAGAGATGAGCGGCCTTGCCAAAGACAAAGAGTACTTTGTACAAAACAGCGAGACAACGGAAGACGGACGTCGCTTACAGCCCGATGTTATCATACAACTTCCAGGAAATAAGAAGATTATAATTGACTCTAAGGTGAGCTTAGTGGCTTGGGATAACTTTATCAATGCTGCAACAGAGGAAGAAGCTTCCGCGGGATTAAAGGCCTTGGCAGTCAGCGTACAAACTCACATTAAAGGTCTTAGTGATAAAGATTATCCACAATTGTATGGGGGTGATACGCCTGAATTTGTTTTGCTCTTCATTCCTATCGAAGCAGCCTTCATGGAGGTGACTAAATTTGATCAAGCCTTGTATGAATTCGCTTTTTCAAGGAAAATCATCGTGGTGAGTACTTCAACGCTTTTGGCTACCCTTAAGACAATAGCAATGGCATGGCGGCAAGAGAAGCAGACTAAAAACGTGATTGAAATTGCGGAGGCCGGCGGTAAACTCTACGACAAATTTGTTGGGCTTAGCGAAGATTTAAAAAAACTAGGCAGCCAATTCCAAACTGCACAGAATACTTACCAAGACACCATGACCAAAATGATGGAAGGTCGTGGAAATCTCATTTCACAGGTAGAACGACTGAAGAAATTGGGCAGTAAGACAAAAAAAGAATTAGACAATAGACTTGTGGATAGAGCCGAATTAGGTGAATATTCAGACCAACAAATCGAGGACACTACCTCTGAAAACTAACTATGGCAAACGATCAACTCATTTACGGACTTCGTCCTATTCTACAAGCTGTTCAGGATGGACAGACCATCGACAAAGTCTTTCTTCAAAAGGGAATCAGCGGACCGCTTTACACCCAACTCGAAGGCACGTTGCGCGATGCGGGTATTGAACCAAAATATGTTCCGGTAGAAAAATTGAACCGTGTCACAAGCGGTAATCATCAGGGTGCAGTGGCCTACCTCAGCCCTATTGACTTTCACGAATTAGAAGAAGTGATAATGAAGGTAGTAGAGGACGGACGTAAGCCGCTCATTCTCGCCTTAGATCGCATCACAGATGTAAGAAACTTTGGAGCCATAGCCAGAACTGCAGACTGTTCGGGAGTAGATGCTATTGTAATTCCAAAAAACGATAGCGCCCCTGTCAGTGCCGATGCCGTTCGCACGTCCACTGGAGCTTTACTTGAAGTGCCTGTTTGTAAGGTTAATCATATGAAAGATGCCGTGTACTTAGCACAAAGCTTAGGTCTGAAAATTATTGCAGGTACGGAAAAGTCAGAAACCCCTATGTACGAAGCGCCCTTTAATGAGCCCTGTATGGTTATTATGGGTAATGAAGAAACGGGCGTGCATAAAAGCTTGTTACAATTGGCAGATGCCAAAGCCTTGATTCCAATGCACGGTCAAATCAATTCATTGAATGTAAGCGTGGCAACAGGTATCATTCTCTACGAAGCCGTTCGTCAAAGAAGTTAAAAATGAGGGGAATCGTAGTTGGATTATTAGTCATGTGCTGTAATGTGCTTTACGGGCAATTCAATTGCCAAAGCACCAAATATGCGCCTGTTGCTCAACAAAGCACTACGTCCATTAATTACAATTCTAGATCGGATACGGCAGACTTAGTAGAACTGCAACTAGATATTAATACCACGGCATTCACAAACCAGCAACTATCAGGAAAAGCCTCCTATCAGATCGGAGTGAAGATAAATTTCTCGAAGCTCCGTTTTGACTTACTAGGATTCACCGTGGACAGCGTCATTAGCTCCTCGGGACCTCTTTCTTTTGTGCAGAAAGGGGAGCATTTGATTGTAACCCATAATGCCATTGCTGGGAGCATTCTGCATTGGGACATTTATTACCAAGGCAGCACTACGAAAGATGGAAGCGGCTGGGGCGGCATACATCACGATGGCGCCTATGATTATAATTTAGGCGTAGGGTTCGCTGCTAATCCTCATGTTTACGGCCGAAGTCTCTTCCCTTGTTTTGACAATTTTGTTGAGAAATGCACCCTCGAAGAAATGAACATCACTACGCCCTCTGGAAAGGTCGGTGTAAGCAACGGCATTCTCACCTCCGTTGATACGCTAACCTCAGGTGATTTGGTGTGGCATTGGGAAGGTCAAGCACCTCTCCCCTCTTATCTGGTAAGTCTTGCAGTCTCAGATTACCATAAACAAAGCTGGACACACGCAGGAAAATCGTTCGAGCTCTATGGCCGTGCGCAGGATACTGCCAATATGACCGCGGGCTTTGTACACCTTAATGCTATCTATGATGCCTTTGTCGAGGAGTTCGGCTCCTATGTCTTTGAGAAAGTCGGCTATGCCATGACGATCACAGGTGCTATGGAGCATGCAGGTATGATTCATTTGCCACGTACTCTGGCCAACGCCAACCTTAGCGGCGAAGACATCATCGCACATGAGCTGGCGCACATGTGGTTTGGGAATGCGGTGACGACTAAAACTGCAGAAGATATGTGGATCAACGAAGGCTTTGCTGAATTTGGCTCGCACTTCTATGAGGAGAAAGTATACGGGCGAGCGCAGTACGTGAACACAGTACAAAACAACCAAGCCCTTGTATTGAAGCAAGCCAGGCAAAATGATGGTGGACATCTTGCATTGAGCGGCGTCAACCAGAATCAAACCTACGGCACCCATACCTATCAAAAAGGCGCAATGGTCGCCCATAACCTTCGTGAATTTTTAGGCGATAGCCTTTTCAGCCATGCGGTAAAACAACTCATTGCCACCAACACCTTTGGCAATTACGATGCGAACAGCTTTAAGGAATCCTTTGAGAATTCAACAGGTGTGGATTTGGACGATTTTTGGGACGATTGGATCTACCATCCCGGGTATCACGGTGCTTGGGTAGAGTTGAATTATCCAGCGAATGCCAATTGGGCCAATTCAACTAAACAAGTAAACATTCACCACTTGAGTGCACACACAGGGAATCATAGTGCTACCCAAAAGACTACACCAATTGTTGTATACAAACACAGCTACAACTATGGTTTCAGTGGTAAAGAGGAATTAGGAAACGCTGCTTTCTTTACAGCGTCTAGTTCAGATCTCACATTTACCGCTCAATCCATTCCTTTAGGTGCAGGACAAGATTATTGGTTGAGCACCAACGACAGTGCTGAATCTTTGGGTACCTCAGTCTATGATACTTTCACTTGGGCAGAGCTAAATGGTACCAAAACATTACCTAAAACTGGCGTAAAGGTTACGCCTAAACCAAATACAGCCGGACTTAACGGTACATTCTACGTTTGGCACCACTACACTGAAGGCAACTATCCAAACAATGGTACAACCAGTCGCGATCATTTTTACTTTATTGGGTATGAAGGAAGCCATGATCCACCCATTGATTATGCGACAGAATTGCCTTTCGAGGTAACTATCTCCTTCAATACGAACGCAAATACTGGCGGCCTAGACAGCGATTTAAATGGCTCACCCGGGAGTCAGATGACCATTGGGGAAAGCCCAAATCTTAAATGGAAAACAGGCGTGCCCATTTCAAATGCTTCAACACAAGCTTTGGGCAATACCGGTGTGGGAAATATAACCTTCACACCTCAGCATGTTGCACGTTACTACTTCATCATGAACACCGCCAATATTGGCGTTGAGGATGGCAGTATCAATGGATTGAAAATCTTCCCTAACCCGACCAATGGCATCTTGAAAGTTGAAACCAATATCGGTGCTAGTAATCTTGATTATCAAATCAGTGATCCTCAAGGGAAAATTATAGATCAAGGTACCCTCGCGCAAACCAACGGCACTAGCGAATTGAGACTACCAGAACACTGTAGCGCAGGTACCTACCTGTTCATCTGTGAGGCAGGTACAACGAAATTTACGCTGCAATAATTACTTAAGGACCAGCATTACTGGACAGTGGTCGCTACCCATTACCTCGTTCAAGATTTGTGAATCCTGTACTCGGTCCATGAATCCTGCACTGACCATGAAGTAATCCAAGCGCCAGCCCACGTTTTTAGAACGAGCACCGCCACGGTAACTCCACCAGCTGTACTTAATCGTATCTGGGTAAAGCGTTCGGAAGGTATCTGCAAAACCTGCTTCAATCATCGTCGTCATGCCGTCGATCTCAGCCTGTGTATAGCCTGGTGTTTTGTTGTAATTCGATTTTGGATTCTTCAAGTCTATCTCCTGATGCGCCACGTTTAAATCGCCACAAACCACTACGGGTTTTTTCTCCTCTAAATTCTTTAAATAGGCTAAGAAAGCTACATCCCATTCTCGAGTCCTATAATCCAGGCGTCTTAAACCTGAACTCGAATTTGGGACGTAGGTGGTCACGTAGTAGAAATCCTCGTATTCTGCGGTAATGGCACGACCTTCATTATCGTGCTCCCCAATGCCAATGCCCATCGTTACCGATAATGGCTCTACTTTAGACAGAATAGCCGTACCGCTGTACCCTTTCTTCTCCGCGCTAAAGGCATAGATATGATAGCCCTTCAACTCTGCCAAAGCTTCCTTCACTTGCTCCGGCGTAGCCTTGGTCTCCTGCAATCCCACGACATCACAGTCCAATTCGTGTAGGTCTTCAATTAAAGTTTTTCCAGCTGCGGCGCGCACGCCATTGACATTAAACGAGAGTAATTTCATTTACATATTTCTTCTATACTGTCCACCAACTTCGAACAGCGCATTGGTAATCTGTCCCAGTGAGCAATGCTTGGCAGCTTCCATCAAGACGTCAAATATATTTTCATTTTGAATGGCTGCATGTTGCAAAGCACCTATCATCTCATCGTTCAACTTGCCTTTCGCCTGTATAAGACGCTCGAGCATTTCAATCTGGTATTCTTTTTCGTTCGCCGTAGCACGAATGATTTCCGCTGGTAAGACCGTTGGAGAACCTTTCTTATTCAAGAAGGTATTCACCCCTACAATAGGGAATTCGCCGGTATGTTTCAGCATTTCATAATGCATGCTCTCCTCTTGAATCTTTCCGCGCTGGTACATGGTTTCCATGGCTCCCAATACGCCACCACGTTCTGTGATACGGTCAAATTCTAACAATACCGCTTCCTCTACCAAATCTGTTAACTCTTCAATGATAAAGGCGCCTTGAATAGGATTCTCATTCTTGGTAAGCCCCAATTCTTTGTTAATGATCAACTGGATGGCCATGGCGCGACGCACACTCTCCTCTGTCGGAGTCGTGATCGCCTCATCGTAAGCATTAGTGTGCAGAGAATTACAGTTATCGTAAATCGCATACAACGCTTGTAAGGTGGTGCGTATGTCGTTGAAATCGATCTCTTGCGCATGCAAGCTACGCCCGGAGGTTTGGATATGGTATTTCAACATCTGCGAGCGCGCATCTGCCCCATATTTATTCTTCATGGCATTGGCCCATATTCGTCGAGCCACGCGACCGATCACTGCATATTCAGGATCAATTCCGTTGCTGAAGAAGAAACTCAAGTTGGGCGCAAATTTATTGATGTCCATGCCACGGCTCAGGTAATATTCCACGTAGGTGAAACCGTTGGAAAGCGTAAAGGCCAATTGAGAAATAGGGTTTGCTCCTGCCTCGGCAATATGATAACCCGAGATGGAGACACTGTAGAAATTACGTACCTGCCAATCAATAAAATAACTCTGCACATCGCCCATCAAGCGCAGCGCAAATTCTGTGGAGAATATACAAGTGTTCTGTGCCTGGTCTTCTTTAAGAATATCCGCCTGAACAGTCCCACGCACAGTATTCAAAGTCTTGGACTTTATTTCGCCATAGGTCTTTGCATCGAGAATCTCATCACCGGTCACCCCCAACAGGAGTAAACCTAGACCATCATTACCCTCTGGCAGTTCACCTTGGTAAGCCGGTCGCGCAATACCTTGTTCGTCGTATTTAGCTTTTTTAAGAGCCTCAACCTTTGCTTCAAGCTTATTTTCCTTGATGTAGTGTTCACATTCTTGATCAATCGCCGCATTCATGAAGTAAGCTAAAAGCATGGGCGCCGGACCATTAATAGTCATGGATACCGAAGTTGACGGATCCGTCAATCGAAATCCACTGTACAATTTTTTCGCGTCGTCAAGACAGCAAATGCTTACCCCTGAATTTCCAATTTTGCCATAAATATCCGGACGTCGATCGGGATCGTTTCCATAAAGTGTGACGCTATCAAAAGCCGTTGATAAACGCTTCGCAGGCAGACCTAGGCTCACATAATGGAAGCGCTTGTTCGTGCGCTCAGGTCCGCCTTCACCGGCAAACATGCGTGTGGGGTCCTCGCCCTCTCTTTTGAACGGATAAATTCCCGCCGTGTATGGAAATTCACCAGGTACATTTTCTAACAGGAGCCAACGCAACACATCACCCCAACTGCGGTATTTAGGCAGTGCAACTTTTGGAATCCGCGTATGTGACAAGCTCTTGGTATGCGTTTCTATATTGATCGCTTTTCCTCGAACATGGAAGGTGTATACTGGATCTTTGTAACGTTTAACGGTTGCATTCCATTGCTGCAAACGCTCCCAGTTGTGCGGATCAAGATTCATTTTTATACGATCAAAGCTCAATTGCAATTGGCCGATCACATCCTCATCCTCCAAAGTTTCCATGGTACGATGCAGCGCATATAACTTATCCGCCACCTCTACCTGGGCCATTATTTGATCGCGGTAAATGCGGTGACTTTCTGAAATCTCGCTTAAGTAACGGGTTCGGTTTGGCGGAATGATAAAAATCTTTTCGCTCATCTCCCCAGTCAACGTAAAAGTGCTATCAAAACCGGCATTTGCCTTCTCGTTCAGCATCGCGATGATTGCGCTGTACAAACTATTGGTGCCCGGATCATTGAATTGGCTTGCAATGGTTCCATAAACCGGCATGGTATCCGGATCCTGCTCCCACAAATTGTGGTTGCGTTGGTATTGTTTCTTTACATCACGCAATGCATCCAAGGCGCCGCGTTTGTCGAATTTATTCAAGGCAATTAAATCCGCGAAATCGAGCATATCTATCTTTTCCAGCTGTGTCGCGGCACCGTATTCCGGCGTCATCACATATAAACTCGCATCACTGTGGTCTAAAATTTCCGTATCGCTTTGACCAATACCCGAAGTTTCAAGGATAATCAAATCAAAACCTGCAACCTTAAGAATATCGAGTGCATTTTGAACGTGTGCGCTTAATGCAAGGTTAGCCTGACGTGTGGCTAATGAACGCATAAATACATTTCCATTCTTGATGGCATTCATGCGAATACGATCTCCCAGCAGAGCACCGCCGGTTTTTCTTTTCGAAGGGTCTACAGAAACTACTGCCAAGCGTTTTTCCGGAAAATCTAAGAGGAATCGGCGCACCAATTCATCGACCATAGAACTCTTCCCCGCACCACCGGTACCGGTGATTCCTAAAATAGGCGTAGCAATACCTCCTGCTTTCTCCGAAACCTCCTTCAGTGACGCAGCATGTAGCTCCCCACAATTCTCTGCTGCGCTGATCCAGCGAGCAATCGTTGCCGTAGAAGCCGTGCCAAGCGACGCTGCATCTGATGGCAAGGCATCGCCCACTAAAAAGTCAGATTGTTCGATCAAATCATTGATCATGCCCTGTAATCCCATCTTTCTTCCGTCGTCCGGATGGTATAATCGGGTAATACCGTATGCGTGCAATTCTTCTATTTCTTCCGGCAATATGGTGCCACCACCGCCGCCAAATATTTTGATGTGTCCGGCTCCTTTTTCTTGGAGCAGATCATACATGTATTTGAAGTATTCAATGTGCCCACCTTGGTAAGAGGTCATGGCAATGGCGTTTGCATCTTCCTGGATGGCAGTGTCTACCACTTCTTCAACGGAGCGGTCGTGTCCTAAATGAATGACTTCACAACCGGTGCTTTGAATAATACGACGCATGATGTTTATTGCTGCATCATGTCCGTCAAAAAGTGAAGCGGCAGTAACAATCCGCACCTTGTTCTTAGGTACGTACGGAGCCGGGTTTTCCATAGTCTGTGATAAGTATTTGGGACCTCTAAGATAAGGTAGAATCGGGCAATGATTCCTTTCGTTATATTTGAACAAATCGATTTTTATGAAGTCTTTGCGCTCCCTCTTTTTCTACATGCCTCTGCTACTGCTACTTGCTGTTGATTCCGGCAGTCAGGACATCGGCCTTTGGCTGCGAATTACGGTTCTTGCGGCTGTAGGTGGCATCGGTAGCTTTTTGACGCGAAAGCATGGTGGTGAGGGCCTAAATAGTATTGCACTCTTTATCCTGATACTCCTCCTTCCCTTGGCGAAGATTGGAAATGTCAGTGCTGTCTCAGAGTTGCTTGGTTTTGGCGCTCGAATCGCTCTTTTGTTTACTTGGGTCCAATTAAGCGCTGCCTTATTTCGAAAAGAAAAATCTAGTGGTATTCTCGCCCTGGCTACTGGTGCCCAGGTCGCGTTGTTGATCGCCGGATTAAGCATCCTCCCTTCGCTAGTTGAGGCCTATAAGGCATCAAACATCTACCTGGCCAATGGACCACTTTTCACCCATAAAAACTATGCTGCAGCCACTTTATTATTGCTAGTTCCGCTCGCCTTAAATGCAAAAGAGGATGGTCCACTAGGTCTATGGATGCAACGAATTAGTGTTGGTCTAGCTATTTTATGCATTCTTCTTTTGAGGACTCGCGGGGTTTGGCTTGGTGCTTTCGCCATGACGGCCGTAGCGGTAGCCTACTATACCTTAAAAGGAAATGCACAACGTCGAAGCATTGGCTTGCTGGCAATGGGCGTGATATCTATTGGAATTGTTGTAGCCATTTTTGCCGCAGGGAGTGAAAAAATATTTAACAGCGACACTATTCAGAGCCGTTTACACTACTGGAATGCATCGTGGGAAATGTTTATGGACCAGCCTGTATCCGGTGTTGGTGGCGGCCAGTGGAAAATAGAATACCCCGGTACTGGGCTAAAAGGCACAAATGAAAGTGTGATGAGTGGACAAACGTCTATTCTTCGACCACACAACGACTTGTTGTGGATGCTAAGTGAAACGGGTATTGCGGGTGCTATACTCTTCCTAGCGCTACTCGTTCTAGGCTTTACAAAGACGATAAGACACGATGGGGGCTTATTTTTTTCGCTCACCATTGTAGGTTTTACTGTTTATGGCTTCGGTGAATTCCCTTTGGAGCGCGCAACCATGTTACTCCCTCTGGCTACTGCCTTAGGTTTTGCTGTAGCCCATTCTAAACCAACAATAAAAACTAGCGCAATGGTGGGTATGTTATCCGCTGGTGTAGCGGGATTATTTGCGCTTTATGTTGGGCAAAACCGCGTTCAAGGTGAACGTGCAGCAAAAAACTGCTTAGACGGCTACATGTCAGGAAATGTAAGAAGCATGCAAATCAATGCCGAAAAGGCACAGAATGTTTGTTTCGAAATGGACATTTACAATAATCCCATGGCCTATTTCGAAGGTCTTAGCCACATGCGTGCGGCGAATGGACAGATACCCTCAGAGAAGAAACTAGCACAAGCGGAAACTTCATTTATAGAAGCGTTGCGCATTCACCCTAACCATATTTTATCCCTTAACCAATTAGCGGCCGTAAAACGCTACGACAGCAGTATTGGTGAAGCAATTGATTTATACGAACGCGTTATTGAGATTGCTCCTCGCAATGGCAATGCAGCCATGCAACTGATGGAACTTTACCGTGTAAAAGGCGATGTTTATGCTTCTTTACAAGCCATGAAATTGGTCTCCACCAAGGATTTAGAATGGTATTGGCAAAATTTGAATACTACGAATTACCAGCCTAAGGGCCCCGCGGAAGGCCAAAAAATGCAAATGCTTGATGCGTATCGAAAAAGCAGTGTAAATACGCTTAAGCTCTTCGCTGGGATGGATAATCCAAGACCTGCTTTGAAAAAATTACACAAAGATTTGCAGGGTAAAAAACCGGCAGAGATGTGGCAAGTCTGGCTCGATTGGCGCAGAAATTAAATGAAAAGAGACTTTTCTGTTAATTTTCAGTCGTTTGAAAGCTGAAATTCTCAAAAACACTTACTTTTATTTCAATGCAACACACAACCAAACATATTGTCAACTTCAAGAACCGCAATTATATGTGGAAGGGTTGCTATATGTATACGTGAAGGCAGTGATATAGACCAATAAACCCATTTTATAACGGAAGCGCCTTCACATTGTGAGGGCGTTTTTTTTTGATTAAAAAACGAATGAAGAATTTCATCAATACCGCTAGAAAAACTGGACCGCTCAGAACGAAAGACAGTTACAACATCACAGCGTCCATGGTCGATG
Organism: Bacteroidota bacterium; assembly: GCA_003045825.1. GTDB lineage: Bacteria > Bacteroidota > Bacteroidia > Flavobacteriales > Schleiferiaceae > UBA10364. The sequence continues at coordinate 8,399 of PZPA01000012.1, read as the reverse complement.
CCAATGGTGAATTATCCATATGGAATTTGATGCAGATCCTAAATGAAGTTAAAAGTCGCCGAATGGAACAGCTGCTTCTAAATGCATCATTTAAAGAGAAATTCGAACAATTGGACGTGAAAATGTATAGCGCCGCGGAATTGAATGAAGACCTGTTTGTGGAGAGCAGCTTTGCGCCTAATGGTAAGCGAACAATCGACTTAAAAATTTATGTGAGTAGACGTAAGAAAGGAAGGACAGCGAAGCGTGTATGTAAAGCATTGTTCACCGTAAGCATTCAACCCAACTAAATATCTAAACCAGCCCTTGACCTGAGTAAACGCCTCATACCGAGGATTGAATTTATTTAGTAAGCGGAGGCGGTCCGTAACAAAAAAAGCCCGGCGCTGTGCGCCGGGCTTTTTTTTATCAAAGAGTCATTTTTAAAGCTCTTTCAAGCCATAGGAGCACTTCCGAAGTATCAGCATCCTCCTCCATTACATGAATGGCATGCGAACACATACTGCCCGCTTTCATGAGTTGCAGATTTCCTACTGGCTCCTGACCTTTTACGTTGATCCAGACTTCGAACCTCCCCTTGGTAGCCGGAACTAAACAAGCAATCTGCTTTGAGGTACGAATGCTATAATACTTCTTTTTACCGCTGAGCTCGAATTCCAAACCAGTGGCTTGCAAGCCCTCAACGATGCGTTCGCACAACGGCTTCCAATGCTCCTTGCCCTTGAAAACGCTATCCTCTAGCTGGCTTTCATCCATGTGTAGGGAAGTATTCTCCTTGGTTAGGTGAACGATCATATTCGCATGTCCGTGACCTATACCAAACTCCTCTTTTAATCGCTTCACATTGGCCATGTGCTTCGGCTCGTTCCAAGAGCGGACCATGTCCACCCAATACGAAATAGGCTGGCCCGTTTTCTTCTCGAGTCCTGCAATGTGGCTATGAATTCCGGCGTTTAGGTCTTGACTCACGGTTATCCTTTTAAGGCTTCCAAGCGCTGTGTAATCAGGGTAATTTTACCTTCGGCATCCGCTTGCTTCTTACGTTCAGAGGCGACGACGGCCTCAGGCGCATTAGAAACGAAGCGTTCATTGCTCAACTTCTTCTCAACACCCTTTAAAAATCCTTGCGTGTAGGCCAATTCTTCTTCGAGCTTAACGATCTCCTCTTCAACATTCACAAAGGCGTCGGCTGGTATGGTATAATTAACGCCCCCAGCGACAAAACTGAATGCCGATTTCTGAACTTCGTTTACTTCGACAATAGCATCAACATTTGCCAACTTCTTGATCAATGCATCAAATGCGCTGCTGTGCGGCGTACCCTTTGCTATCTCAAGTGTTAAGACCTCTTTTGGTGCGATGCCGTTTTCGTTTCTTACGGTTCTCACGCCACCAACTACCTCCGCGAAATGATTAAATGCTTTCAATATCGCATCATCCTCTACTTTCAAAGAAGGCCATGGTGCGAAGTTGATCGTTTCACCCTCTTTGCGATCTGCTAAATTCTGCCACAATTCTTCTGTTATGAAAGGCATAAACGGATGCATAATTTCCAAGAGTGTATTGAAAATATTTTTAGTAGCCTCCAATGCCTCAGCCGAAACCTTCTCACCGCGCGCAGGCTTTACCATTTCTAAATACCAAGAACAGAAATCGTCCCAAACAAGCTTATATGTGGTCATTAACGCCTCTGACAAACGGTACTTTATGAAGCTGTTTTCTAATTCTATCAACGCCTCACCGATACGATTGCGCATCCAATTCACCGCCAGGGCTTCAGAAGGACTCATCTTATCCGCTCCAGTCTCCCACATCCCCACCAAACGGAAGGCATTCCAAACCTTGTTGGCGAAGAAGGAGCCTTGCGCACACAAATCTTCATCAAAAAGCAGGTCATTTCCTGCCGGCGCAGTCATCAACATGCCCACGCGCACCCCGTCGGCACCGTATTGCGCGATGAGATCCAACGGATCTGGACTATTGCCCAACTGTTTGGACATTTTACGGCGCTTTTTATCGCGTACCATTCCGGTAAAATACACGTCTTTGAAAGGACGTTTGCCTTTAAACTCATATCCTGCCATAATCATACGAGCTACCCAAAAGAAAATAATGTCCTGTCCGGTGACCAAGGTACTGGTAGGGTAGAAATAATCCTCCTCTTCCTTATTGCCTGCAAAAACACTATACGGCCAGAGCCATGAGCTAAACCAGGTATCCATCACATCTTCGTCTTGGTGTACCTTGTCGGTCCCCAAGGCTTTCGCGGCCTCTTCACGTGTCTTACAAACCGCAACATTACCTTCGGCATCGTACCAAGCAGGAATGCGGTGACCCCACCATAATTGACGAGAAACACACCAATCCTTGATGTTTTCCATCCAGTACAAATAGGTTTTCTCAGTATGTGGTGGATGAAGCGTTATATCTTTTGACTTCACACCATCAATAGCAGGCTTCACTAGATCAGCCATTTTTAAGAACCATTGCATGGACAGTCTTGGTTCTATTACTGCATCCGTGCGTTCACTGCGTCCGACTTTATTGCGTAAATCCTTCGTTTCTACCAAAAATCCGGCTTCATCCAATGCTTTAGCGACGGCCTTTCGTGCATCGAATCGGTCCATACCAGCAAAGACACCACCGTTTTCATTCAATGCTGCATGTTGATCAAAAACATCGATCACTTCCAATCCATGCTTCTCGCCAAGCATATTATCGTTCGTATCGTGCGCAGGCGTCACTTTTAACGCTCCCGTACCAAATTCAATATCGACATAGTCGTCAAAAATGATAGGAACCGCCCGGCCTACGAGTGGAACTACAGCTTTTTTACCTTTTAAGTGTTGGTAGCGTTCGTCCTCAGGATTTACACAAACTGCCGTATCTCCGAAGATGGTTTCAGGACGCGTCGTCGCCACTTGCAAAGACTCTTCAGACCCTTCGATCTGATACTTCATATAGTACAAACGACTGTTTTCTTCTTTATGAATGACCTCCTCGTCAGAAACTGCTGTAAGTGCTACAGGGTCCCAATTCACCATGCGTAAACCGCGGTAAATCATCCCTTTTTTGTGCAAGTCTATGAAGACATTTATAACCTGCTCGCTGCGTGTTTCATCTAAAGTGAAGGCTGTTCTATCCCAATCACATGAGGCTCCAAGATGTCTTAATTGCTTTAAAATTATGCCGCCATATTCGTCGGTCCAGTCCCAAGCATGCTTGAGGAAATCTTCTCTACTTAAGTCCGATTTTTTTATGCCTTGTTCGCGCAAGCGCTTCACCACTTTTGCTTCTGTGGCGATAGATGCATGGTCTGTACCTGGCACCCAACATGCGTTGAGGCCTAGCATGCGCGCACGTCGAATGAGCACATCCTGAATAGTATTGTTCAGCATGTGTCCCATGTGCAATTTACCCGTAACGTTAGGGGGAGGAATGACAATGGTATAGGGCTCTTTTTCACTGACTTCTGCATGGAAGTAGTTGTTTTCCAACCAATGGCCGTACCACTTAGACTCTATATCTCCCGGAGTATATTTTCCAATTTCGCGCATGAAATAATTGACTTATGTAAGCTGCAAAAATACAAGGCTTCACGCATTCAATGAACCCATAGGCTAAGAGTTTGTTAATTTCCTTTGAAAGTGCTTAAACTACTCTTACATTTGAAAAAGAAAAATTCATCTAATTATATTATGAAAAAGTTATTCCTAACGCTATTCGTTGCCCTATTTGGATTTGTTGCTCAGGCACAAGAAGAAAACACCAGTGGCGCCAAAATTTCATTTGACCGAAAGGTAATGGAATACGGAAAAGTCGAAAAAGGTGGAAACGGAACGCGTGTTTTTAAATTTAAAAACGAAGGTACTGAGCCGTTGGTTCTAAATTCCGTTCGCGCTTCGTGCGGCTGTACAACTCCAAAGTGGACACGTGAGCCTATCGCACCTGGCGCAGAGGGTGAAATCACTGTAAAGTATGATACGAACCGTTTAGGTAATTTCCACAAAACGGTAACCGTTCAATCCAACGCGAGCAACAAAACTGTGGTGCTCACGATCAAAGGACAGGTAATGAATCCTGATTCAAAGCCGTCGACGCCCACCAAGACTGGAGGTAGCGTTATTGCAAATTAAGTTTAAAGGCGTACCCAGTACACCTCGAAAGTTTAAAGAAAGCCCCGTATTTTTGCGGGGCTTTTTGCATTTAAAAAACGACTGAATTATGCCGACTGTATCTAGAAAAGGGGAAGCAATGCCTTCAAGTCCTATTCGCAAACTTGTTCCTTTTGCTGAGAACGCTGAACGTGCTGGTAAAAAAGTATTCTATCTAAATATTGGTCAGCCAGATATCCACACCCCTGAAGTGGCTCAAAGAGCCATCAAAGAAGCCGATGTTCCTGTTTTAGCATACAGTCACAGCGCGGGATTTGCGAGCTTAAGAGCAGGTCTTTCAGAATACTACCACAGTAAAAATTTACGGGTGACGAGCGAAGAAATCATTGTTACAACCGGGGGCTCAGAAGCACTGCTATTCACCTTTGGCTCGGCAATGGACGAAGGCGATGAAGTGATTATTCCTGAACCATTTTATGCCAATTACAATGGCTTTGCCACGGCGAGCGGCGTAAAGGTGATACCAGTAGAGTCGAATATTGAAAATGGATTTGCGTTGCCGCCTGTAAGCGCCTTTGAAGCAGCCATAACTCCCAAAACAAAGGGAATTATGATCTGCAACCCAGGAAACCCCACTGGCTACCTCTACAGTAAAGAAGAGCTCAATCAACTCAAAGCCATCGTTTTAAAACACGACCTGTTTCTTATCGCAGATGAGGTATACCGCGAATTCACATACGATGGAGCGGAACATTATTCTATCTTGGGAATAGAAGGGCTTGAGGAACATGCGATTGTCGTAGATAGTTTCTCAAAGCGTTACAGTATGTGTGGCGCCCGCATTGGTTGTTTGGTGAGTAAAAACAGGCATTTTATGGCAACTGCTATGAAATTTGCGCAAGCGCGCCTGTCGCCCCCAACCTATGCGCAAATTGCTAGTGAGGCAGCTTTAAAAACACCACAATCTTATTTTGATACCGTTAATACAGAATACGTGGAGCGAAGAAATGTCTTAGTTGATGGACTGAACAGTATTGATGGGGTATTTTGTCCTAAACCAAAAGGGGCATTTTATGCCGTGGCAGCTTTCCCAGTAGAAAGCGCTGAGCATTTTGCAGAATGGCTGCTCAGTGAATTTGATCATAACGGTAAAACTTTAATGATGGCCCCTGCCGCTGGGTTTTACGCAAAACCAGAATTAGGCAGGCAACAAGCACGACTTGCATATGTCTTGAATGTTGAAGACCTTAAGGAATGTATAGAAATCGTTAGACATGCTTTGCAAGTGTATCCAGGAACCATAAAATAATCGTCCATTGATCGTACAGATTAACAAGAGCTTGAAGAAACTCAACACCTTTGGTATCGATCAAAAGGCCGAGCGATTAATTTGGGCACACAGTGCCGAAGAGATCTTGAATTACGTGCGTCATCACGGTGCACCAGCGCTTGTTTTAGGCGGCGGTTCAAATATGCTCCTCACCCAGGATGTTACAGGCGACGTACTGAAGGTGGATATTCACGGCAGAAAGGTCGTTTTTGAAAACGATGATGAAGTACACATAAGATTTGGTGCTGGTGAGAATTGGCATGATATCGTCCTATGGACGCTTAACCAAGGGCTCGGTGGCTTAGAAAATTTAAGCTTAATTCCTGGAAATTGCGGTACGGCACCAGTGCAGAATATCGGAGCCTATGGCGTGGAATTGAAGGATTGCTTTATTTCATGTGAGGGAGTACATATCGATGAAAAGCGCTACTTTGAATTGGACCTTGACGGTTGCCAGTTCAACTATCGAGATAGTATTTTCAAAAATGCGTGGAAAGGCAAAGCAATCATTACCCGGATCACCCTGAGGCTCACAAAACGCAATCATATACTTCGTCTTGATTACGGGGCTATTAAAGATGAATTGGCTGCGAATGGGATTTCCGATCCTACGCCAAAAGCCATAAGCGATGCAGTGGTTGCGATTCGTAAAAAAAAGCTACCAGATCCAGCGGAAATCGGCAACAGTGGATCCTTCTTTAAAAACCCTGTGGTGAGCGAGGAATTGGCAAATGAATTGAAAGAGCAGTATTCGGACATGCCCACCTATGCCGTTGAAGGTGGGGTTAAAATTGCTGCGGGCTGGCTGATTGAACAAGCCGGCTGGAAAGGATTTAAAGACGGTGATGTCGGTGTTCATAAAAATCAAGCGTTGGTTTTGGTAAACTACGGAAGTGCAACTGGTGCAGAAGTTCTGGCCTTATCGCATTCTGTGATTAACAGCGTTCACGAGAAATTCGGAATTCTACTGCAAGCAGAAGTGAACTTGATATGAGTAAATCGGTCGCATTTCACACGCTAGGTTGCAAACTCAACTTTGCAGAAACCTCAACCATCGCGAAGGACTTTGATACCGCAGGATTTGTAACCGTACCCTATGCAGAAAAGGCAGATGTGTATGTCATCAATACTTGCAGCGTTACTGAAAATGCAGATCGCGAGTGCCGGAACATTGTCGGCAGAGCACTGCGTGCTAATCCCGATGGATTTATAGTGGTAGTAGGGTGTTATGCCCAATTAAAGCCTGAGCAAATTATGGAGATGCCCGGCGTAGATCTTGTTTTAGGCGCAACGGAAAAATTTAATGTCACTCAATTCTTAGGTGCTCTTGAGAAACAACAGGGTCCTGCGGAAATCCACAGCTGCGAAATTGCAGAAGCCAATTCTTTCGTTAGTTCTTACAGTGCAGGAGAACGCACAAGAGCTTTTTTAAAAGTTCAAGACGGCTGTGATTACAAGTGTACGTACTGTACCATTCCACTAGCGCGAGGAATTTCGCGTTCAGATACCTTGGAAAATGTAGTTAAGAATGCAAAAGAAATCGCGGCCAAAGGCATTCCTGAAATAGTTTTGACGGGGGTGAACGTTGGCGATTATGGCAAAGGTGAATTTGGTAATAAACGTCATGAAAATACCTTCTTGGAATTGGTTCAAGCGCTTGACGAGCAAGTTCCGGTAGACCGCATACGCATCTCTTCGATCGAACCAAATCTTCTGCGCGATGAAATCATTGCCTTCACAGGAACAAGCAAAAAATTCGTTCCGCATTTTCACATCCCACTTCAGAGCGGATCGGACGAAATTCTAAAAAAGATGAAGCGGCGCTACATGACCGCACTGTACCGCCAACGCGTTGCTGCGATTAGAAAAGCGCATCCAGATGCTGGAATAGGAGTTGATGTCATCGTGGGGTTTCCAGGCGAAACGGAAGCACATTTTTTAGAGACGTACAATTTTATCAATAGCTTAGAAATAAGCTACTTACATGTGTTCACTTACAGTGAAAGAAGCAACACTTCTGCGGCAGCAATGGACGGTGTAGTACCCATTCCCGAGCGTAAACGCAGGAATAAAATGCTGCGTATCTTAAGTGAAAAGAAGACGCGACAGTTTTATGAAAACCAATTAGGTCAGTCCAGACCGGTACTTTTTGAAGGTGAAAATCGCAAAGGCTACATGTACGGATACACTGACAATTACATCCGCGTAAAGACTTTTTGGAACCCTGAATGGGCGAACAAAATCAAAACATTCTCATTGTCAACTATTAACAATGATGGAATTGTTATCTTAGATGTACCTAAGAACGCCATCAATGCCACAAATTTTCATCGAATATAAGCCCTTAGTGGGCGAAGACGCTTTCATTAAACATTGGCACCATTGCCGGGCCTCGCATATGAAAGATGGATTAATGCTTAATTCAGAATTGTACAAAATAAGAGAAGGAATGTTTCTTGGAATGATTGACTTCAATCCGAACCACAGGGAAGAAATACTCACACTCTACACCGATTACCGAAAAGACCAAAGTGGCATGCAGACCATTTGTAAAAGCATTCATTTTAAATACGCGGCCCTTCGAAAATAACGAATGAACCTCACCGACATCACGAGCGCCGTAGAAGCCATAGCAAAGGAAGCCGGCGCCTTCCTACGAAAGCAACAAAGCACATTTTCTCAAGAACGCGTAAGCTTAAAAAGTCTAAACGCCTTAGTCAGCGATGTGGATGAAAATACCGAACGTCTCCTAGTGGAACGTCTTTCTGCGTTGTTACCAGAGGCTGGATTTTTAACAGAGGAAGAAACCACGGTTCAAGAACTTCAAAAGGATTTGGTTTGGATAATAGATCCTTTGGACGGCACCACTAATTTTGTACACGGCCTGCCCATATACAGCGTTTCTATTGCGTTAAAGCACAAAGAACATTTAGTTATTGGTGTGGTGTATGAAG
>PZPA01000072.1 GCA_003045825.1 Bacteroidota bacterium | reverse complement strand
CCAGGGTAGGGCAGCCCTAATATTTTCGCAGCTTTGTCGAACGCTTCTCCGACGGCATCATCAATGGTTTCACCTAAAACGGTCATTGAATTCACCGACTGAACCTCGACGATCTGTGTGTGGCCACCGCTGACAGTCAAACAGAGAAATGGAAAGGAGATAGGTGTTTCGTGTGCACCATCAATCAAATGTGCTAAAACGTGTGCATGCATGTGATGCACGGGTATTAAAGGGATGTTTAAGGCAAGGGCCATACTTTTTGCAAACGAGGTGCCCACCAGCAAACTGCCTAATAGACCAGGTCCGTTAGTAAATGCTATGGCATGTAGCTCGTGAGGTTTGATATTTGCTACCTTTAGAGCGCGATCGACTACAGGTACGATGTGCTGTTGGTGTGCTCTTGAAGCCAATTCAGGAACCACTCCTCCAAAAGCTTCGTGAACTCCCTGAGAGGCAACCTCATTAGATAATACTTTATTACCTATGAGGACGGCGGCGCTCGTATCGTCGCAGGAACTTTCGATTGCTAATATGTAAGGTGCGTTTTGCATGAATGAGTCAAAAATACAGCAAAGATCACGTGTGCTGGGTAAAAATATCCGCATCAGCCTATTGGTCTCATTGGTGACCGTCATTTTAGCTGGAATTTTTTTTATTAATTCCACTGCCGTGCAACGCAGTATTTGGAATAGATATGTGGAGCCGCACCTTGAACGTATGCAGTTGTCTTCTGATTTTCAGGGTTTTGATTACATCTTTCCGAATTCTTTCGGCATAAGGCCCTTACATATCTACACAGCAACAGACACTCTTCTTGCAAGTCGAAAGATCGAAGTAATGGAGCTCTCTTTTTCAAACGGATGGAAGACTACCTCTATAAAAGGTGAGCGTTTAGTAGTAAATCTAAAGGCATTGGAATCGTTATTAGAAGAAGGACAAAGTAGTTCTTTGAATACAAATTTCTCCTTAGCCGCTGGTGAGATTACTTTACCCGATTTACAACTTACAGGAGATACGACATTCCCATCAGTAGCGATAAACTGCACCGGGTTTCATTTTGAGCAGGGGCTCAAGATTGAGTCCTTGCAGTTGAGATCCGTGTGGGATACTCTACAGTTGCTAGCGACCATGCAAAGCATTGAATTAGGTAATGATTCGGTTCGTGGATATGCTCATATTGATGCGGCTGGCTTTGGTCGGCTCGAGGGCACTATAGAAGGCACTGGTGAAGCAATAGTCTTTAACGGTGCTTTGGGTTTTAATGAGACGAACAAATGGCTGCCCGCCGAAGTGTTAGAATATGAGCTACCACTCGACTATGGTGTTCAATGTTCGTTATACCATTTCGATTCGTTATCAAGCACTATCTCATTTAACAACGCAACTATTTCAGGAGCGGCTACCTTACAGGGTGCCCTTTCTACCAGGTTTGCAGCTACCATTACTACGAACATCCTAGAGGGCGCTCAAAAGCATTTTCCTAAGAATCTACCTACGAACTTTATTCCTCGCAACCTGCACATAACAGGGACTTTAGAAAAGGGAGAAATAGTCAACGTCGATGCGAAAGTTCGCTCAAATTCAGCGAAATACACTCTTAATTTCAAAGATTTAGAGTCCGCGGCATTTGTTAATGCATACATTACAGAAACGGGGCTAACGAACCTTGAAGCGATTACTTTTAAGACGGCATTGAAACCCAATATTACGGCGGTGATTCAGAATAACTGGGTAGCCACCGGAGTTTTCCCTAAGCTCCAATTCTCCACGCATACAAGCAGAGGATTAAGCTTTGACTTGCATCATAATGGTTTAAAAGATTCTATTTGGCTATCTTGTTTAGACACCCTTCTAGATCTGGAAGGTTTTGTGGTGAGAGATGTTGGCGATTACATCATGGATCTAGAGGTACATGCGGTAGGTTTAGATTTATTTGATCCGTTGGATACTGGCCAGGTCATTAGCGGTTTATTTGGCCTTAATTATCTTGAAAATTCTACGGGTAACTTTTCAGCTAATGAAGTTGTATTGCAACGGCCAAATGATGTTGTAATCCTGCGTTCATTCTTCGCAGAGCACGGTCTTGAAAACGGCATCCGTTCTCTAGTAGTACAAAGTGATGTCGCCAATGGTCGGCTCGTAGGTCACTGGAATTTCCAACTATTGCCTGAAGTCGCTAAGGTTATTCTAGCCTCTTCATACGATGATGGTTCTGTGAAAGTTTGGCCAAAAGCGAAACTAGAAGGTTATCTAAGGGTGGGTGAGGTGAATTGGTTGGCCGATCTATTACACTTGCCTTTAACGGTAGAAGCCGGAAGCACACTCAAATGGGACTACAATAATGTAGGACGAACCTGGTCGCTCGATGGGGCAGTTCATTCCGGTTCTTATGACAACTATACCTTATCGGGCCTAGATGTAACGGTACTTCACCAAGGTGACTATTTTGATGCCTTAGCTTCGATGGACCAGGCACGTGTGAATGAAATAACTATCGATGGACTTAAAGCAGAATCGCACGGCATAGGAAAGAACCGTAGCGTTCGTTTATCAGGCGCAATAGAGGATAGTATTCCAAGTCAATTTACTGGTGCATTCAAGTATACACCGGGCAGTGCTGATTTTGAGTACGGCATTTTCAATATTGGTTTAGACACCTTTAAATTGGTTACTTCCAAGAATATTTCATGGAATTCCAACTTCATAGAGGTCGCAGGCTTGCAGTTCGGAGGCGGTGCCGGCGCTTTAGGTTTAGACGGTACGTTTACCTTCGATGAAGAAGTTTCGTCTAAGGCTACCATTGTTGCTGAACTAAATGCACGGCCTTTAAATTATTTAATTCGAACCCCAGAAGCTGTTTTAGGTGGATCTTACGCCGCAGAACTTCAATTCCTTGAGGACTCTTCTTTACGTTGGACAGCGAAGACTTCAATTACTGGTCTAACCTTTAACGGCATTGAATACGGTGCGTTTGATGGTCAAATTGGTTACGACCTTTCACGGTCAGACATTTATGTTCAAGGTCAGTTACTGGATGGCACCAAGACGTATTTATCTACTAGAGGCCACTACAACACCTCAATGGACGATCTAGATATCAGTCTTAATCTAGCTTCCTTAAATGTAGCTTCTTTGAACCCATTCTTTCATGAATCCATAGCCGGTTTGGCGGGCAGCTTAGAAGGAGGTTTGCAGATTTATGGACCACTAAATAGTTGGGAATCAAGAGGAGAGGTGTACTGGCATCAAGGGGAGATTGAAATCCCTTTGTTGGGCGCGCAATTCGCGGTAGTGGAAGAATCCTCAATTTCAATAACTCATGAAGGATTCCAATTAGATTCAATTGGATTGGTCTCAAGGATAGACCAAACCAAGGCTTTGGCATGGGGCTCTATATTGCATCGCCAGTTGAGCGAATTCGGCCTAGATATTCACTTGTCTACAGATAGTTTGCTTGCGATGAATAAGCCGCGAAATGCTGAGGATATGTTCTACGGTAGGGCTGTCGCCGCGGGAACGATGGATTTAGTAGGTCCTGTAGAACAATTGCAACTGAATGTTCAAGCCACCACAAAAGAAGGGACCGTGCTTAAAATTCCAATGGATAATCCAACTGCCGTGGAATTGCCAAGTTTTATCCGATTTGTAGATTCAGAATTGCCGTCAGTAGTTCCGCCTACTTTTACAGGAGTCACGGACTATTTTAGTGCAGATTTGGGAATAGAAGTAACCCCAGAGGCTAGAATAGAATTGGTTCTAGACGAAGTATTGGGAGATATAATTCGTGCACAAGGCAGCGGCTCAATGCGATTGAAAATTCTTGAAGATGAGAGTGTTGAGCTCTACGGTGTTTATACTGTTCAAGAAGGGGATTACCTTTTCACCCTTCAAAACATCATTAACAAGCAATTCCAACTTTTACCCGGGGGGACCATATCATGGAGCGGCGATGTCTATCAAGCTGAGCTTGACTTAAAAGCCGTATACCGCGTTCAAACGGATCTCACAGGATTAGTCACCAGCGCGAATTACAATAATGAGAAAGTTCCTGTAGATCTAATTATTGCGCTGTCGGGTCCTCTACTTTCTCCCGAAATAAATTTTGCCCTCGAATTACCGGAAAGTCCTGCTTCCTACCAGCAAGAACTAAATCGTCATTTTTTAAACGAGGAAGCGCTTCACTATCAAGCATTTTCGCTCCTAATGTTGGGCGATTTTTTCCAACAAAATTTGGCCATTCAAGAGAGTATAAATTTCGAATCTTCGCTCGGTAACACCACCTCTGAACTCCTTGTGAGTGAGTTTGGCAGTTGGTTGGCGGCGGGAATAGGTCAGTATGTTACTGTCGACTTTGATTACACCACAGGCGCGAACCCATTGACCAACTTTGGAAACCAGGGCGATAATCTTAATCTTGGAGTGTCTAAAAATTTCTTTGACGGAAAATTAAAGCTGCAATCGTCTTTTGACGTGCCAATAGGACAGGAGCAGGCCTCAACTTTATTACTTGGAGATACGGAAGTAACACTGGACATCTCAAAGCAGGGTAATGTAGTGCTTAAAGCGTTCAACAGAAGCAATCGTAATGATCCTTTACTCCAAAGTACAGGTCCTTATACACAAGGTGTGGGTGTCCAATTCAAAAAGGACTTTAATAGCTTAACTAAGCCTTCAAAAACTGATTCTCAATAAGGTCGACCGCAGATACGAGATCTTCGACGTAGTGTTTAGGCACTGTAGTATGCGGCTTTAAACCGTGACCAGTTTTTACTCGAATGGTTTCAACTCCTGCATTAGCACCGGCTTCGATATCCCTTGGACTATCTCCTACAAGGTAACTTTGCGTTAAGTCAATATTGAATCGGTCCGCAGCTTCTAGTAACATACCTGGCTTAGGTTTGCGACAACTACATTCAACTTTAAACTCTTTAATTTCACCTTCATACCCACTGTGCGGATGGTGTGGGCAATAGTAGATCGCCTCAACAAAAGCCCCATCTTGCCCTAATTCTGTTTCCATCTTTTTATGGATTTCATCAAGCGTAGCCATGGTGCAAAGTCCTCTGGCAATCACACTTTGATTGGTCACCACGACCACTAAGAAGCCCATCTTATTTAGTCTACGGATGCTCGAAGCGGCATACGGGTACAATTCTAGATCTTCCGGTCGGTCGATAAGGTCTGTATCGATATTAATAACACCATCGCGATCAAGGAAAACACACCGTTGTTTGTTATTTAGGTTACGTGCGGCGACCTTTCCGCTTTTTAGGGCCTCTTCAACCTTTTCTAATCGGTCCGGTGTACCCATATCCTTTAGATATTCAGGCGTATTGTAGGCGAACACATTTAATTTTGAATGAAGGGTAGGGAAGATGTCTTTTCCAAAGTCCGCTTTTACCCCGGGTTCCAAATGTTCAAGCACGACAGGATCAAAAACGTAGGCTGCTGCATTCACTAGGTTTCTGTAGCGTAAACCTTCTGGATGCGGTTTTGCATAGAAGGCCGTCACCCGACTTTCGTTATCAACAGCTAATAAGTCGCTGTCGTATGGGTGGTCGTTTGGATGCACTACTAATGTGGCGTCCGCATTCTTATTGTGATGGAAAGCCACGAGTCTACTTAGATCCATATCCATTAAAACATCCCCGTAGAGTACCAGAAATGGTTCTTTTAACTGTGCTTCAATAGCTTTCACTCCGCCAACTGTGCCTAATGGCTTTTCTTCAACGTAATACTTGATGTCAACCCCAAAGTCTTTACCGTCTGAGAAATATGATTCAATATGCTCGTACATGTGATTTACAATGAGCCACACCGTAGTAAAGCCATGCGCTTTGAGTAAGTCTATTTGGTAGGCCAAAAGAGGCTTGCCTAACACAGGCATCATGGGTTTGGGTACGTCCGCTCTAACCTCTGCAAGTCTAGTCCCTTTTCCTCCCGCAAGAATTACCGCTGTTTTCATTCTAACATATTTCCCTCAAACCTAAGAAACTACATTGGGCTTTTTTCGAAAGAATCAGAAAGTTTCAAAAAGACGATTATTTTTTGCTCAAAGGTGTTGTAGATTTCAAAAACGCTATTACATTTGCAACCCAATCAAGAATACGGTCCGGTAGTTCAGTTGGTTAGAATACAAGCCTGTCACGCTTGGGGTCGCGAGTTCGAGTCTCGTCCGGATCGCCAACAGAAAGAAAGCCCCGAGAGCATCGCTCTCGGGGCTTTTTCGTTTAGGTTTTAATCAATTTATTGGCGCCTTCCTTTGGGCTTGTTTGCCCGGCTTTTGTGCAACTCACAATACCTGTGGTCAGGTAGGGCTTCTCGTTCACACTTCGCACCGGTCTTAGTTTTAAAAACACATTTACGAAAGGCTTTTGGTCGAGATTCAGTGTTTTTAGTCCGTAAGAATGGTAAAGCACTCGCACGATCTGGCAAACAAACCGAACAAGGCAGAAGTCCTCGGTTAAGCGCTTGACGTTCATCCACCTTTATTTGTCCATTTTTCAGATACCTACAGCCGTCTAAATGATAGCGTGCACCGGAAGGATTGATCCCTCTCGTTGAGAAAACAACGATTTCTTCCACAACAGCGGAATCGCTAGCCTCTTGCGCATTAACTTTAATGCTCACTAAACTAAGCAAGACCAATACCTTTATGATTCTTCGAAACTTCATACGAGCAAAGCTATTCATTCTGTTTTTTGCCTGCGAATTTTTGACGGGATTCTCGCAATCCACTAGTATTGATTTTGATTACTTGCAAGTGGTGGAAGCGCCTAGAGGTGCTATAGGCTTCATCGGGACTGCTGCAAATTATCACATCAATGGTGGACCAAATTACCTGGGTATACGTCTGAATAACGCTGCTGTCGGCACCCGGGCAGGCTATTACACCTTTGGTTACCAAGCAGGTAGTAGAATTCCAATAACTAATGCGCTCAACCTCCACCCAAAATTGATGTTCACTTCTGGGGGAGGTGCTGAAAGCAATGACGGTTCAGGAGGCTTCTTAACAACCGCTGCAATGTTAGATTACTCGATCGGGCAATTTAATGTTGGACTTGGTGGTCAATACAGTTACGTCAGCACCGGCATTATTCAAGGATGGAGCCCAATGGTTAGCCTAAGTTTATCTCAAGATTTTAGTCGTTCGCCTTATGCATTGGTTGAAGCACAGATATTCACAAACGCAATGTATTCCAGCTGGAATCAGCACGATAGAAACACTGCGTTTGTCGGTGTCGGTGGTCGACTTTTTGATGACCACATGTATAAAAGCGTCTACCTCACTGCGGCCGTCACGGATTTAGGAGGATATATGGATGTGTACGGTGGCTATGGTATTTATAGCGACTTTGGGAACTTCCGAACATTAGCAGAAATCAACCTAGGAACGGGTGGTGGTGGACGCGCACCGGCCGGAGGAGGAGTTCTTGCAGGAATTCAAGGGGAATTGCAATGGCATTACCATGGCAAGTTTATGGGGCTAAGTAGCGGCGTGCTCAAATGGATCGATGGTCCATTCTATTTTAGTTTTACGGGCCTTCATTTGGGTACCGATTTTAATTTCACCAGTACTCAAAATGAAAACGGCTTCACGCCGATGAATCTCAGTATTGAAAACGGGATCAGAACGTATCTCGGCGAAGATGGCTTCTCAAACCTGGGCATAGCTTTTCGACTGTACAGAAAAGGTATGGTCCAGCTGAGGGGAGAGAGTTACTGGGCCTTTACAGACGGCAGAGGTGCCTATGCAGAAGGTTTGTTTGGCTTACGCCTTCAGCCAAATATTTGGTTTATCGAGACGCAGGTTGGAGCCGGAGCAGGGGGTGGAATTAACCTATGGGGCGCTGCCGCGCTAGCTTTTGTCAATGCGGGTTTTGAAATACCTGTAAACGATTATTGGGATGTTACAGCTCGCGGTATCTACAACGTATATTCCTCTCAGGCATTTCCTACCTATGGATGGCAATTGGGCATGACCTTCAATATTCCTTTTAACACCCAATTTTGATGCGCCGGTTATTACTCACTCTTTTCTTTATAGCCCATCAGCACTGTGCAGGTCAAGGGACTTCTATGACACTCTTGTTTGAGCCGCTAGAATCCACTAATGACATGATGTGGGTGACCCAACGATTTGAGTTGGTCAAGGATTACACAAAAACAAAAACTTCTATTACGGCCGGTCTAGAAACTCAAAGTGCCGTATGGGGTAATTATGGTGGTTTTTATGCTTTCGGATTTACAGGAGGTATTTATCAAAACATTCGCCCATGGGTATTTGCTCATATGGGCGGATCAATAGCCTCTGGAGGCGGTGCGGGTGCTCCCGACGGCGATGGATTAATGTATCGCGGTTATGCAGGGCTGAGCGTCAAACATAAACACGGATTAGTAGATTTAGCCTACAACCACATCGATTTTCCTTCAGGAGCCATTACCTCGAATCACTTCTCGCTGGGATTCACTCATGTACTGCCGTATCGAATAGAATATTTCGATCATAACAGCTATTATCCCACCTATTTTGAATTAGTCACAGGGCTTTGGTTCTTGGGTCCGGAAGATGCTAGTCGCAATAGTGAACCTGTTCAAAGTGCCTATGCGGGTGTACGTGTCGGACAATATTTAAATACCAATCATACCGTTGGAGCTGAACTGCAACTGGGCGCTGGTGCCTTAGGCAATATTGACGGATATATGAATTACTCCATGGGGCTACGATTTAATACCCCTTCACAACGCCTCTTCTTTCGTACGCACCTAGGATCCGGTGGTGGTGGCGGTGTGTACACAGGTGGTGGAATATCCACTATGGTAAGTGCTGGAGCCCAGTTTGGCGGGCATCAATTCAGCGTAGGACAATGGACGGCGCTAAGCGATGAAGCTTCTATTCCGTTTGTTTCGTACAGCCGGCATATAGATTTCAAGAGCTCCTTAGGTTTTCATAGGAAAGGAGTAGACTATACTTATAATGATTCACGCGAGGTAGCCTTAAAAGTGTTGGCTGGAGTAGGACAACAGCGTTCTCCCGGCATAGATCGAAACGGCAATCCTTATAATCCTATGTCAGGTATAGCCATGGGGCTCGGCATTGAAACTTGGAGCAATGAGAATTATTCGTTGGATGCCTATGGTCATACGTTCTGGGCGGCCAGTGGCGGTTACGGCGCATATGCAGAGGGTTTACTCAGTGCAGCCTTTATGAAAAACAGGGAGACTCTCAGATACGGCTTGGACCTGACTTCTGGAATTGCTGGCGGTGGTGGAATAGAAGTGGGTACTGGCCTAATGATTGCACCTGGGGTACAGGTGGAATGTAAAATTGGCCCCTTATCATATCTTAAGATGAACCTCAGGCAAAAATACTTCCCAGGAGGCACCTACA
>PZPA01000071.1 GCA_003045825.1 Bacteroidota bacterium | reverse complement strand
AAAATTGGTGCCAGATAGACCCGTTTCTGGATAGTCGATAACGTCTTCTCCACCCGTATGATTGGTATTCAACAGGTAATTTATGATGTGTTGACCGAAGTTGGGTACTGAAACTGTGATTCCTAGATCGAGATAACGGTCTACGATGTTTTGTTTAATGGCGTTTGTGTCTAGAACTAAAGCGTGCGCACGAAGTTTTGCACCCAATGAAGGACTGTCTAACGTACCATCCATTCGAATGTCGGTGGTAATGTTAGCCATTAAATCTGAAAATTCACTTACGGAGCGATACCCCTGAAGTATGGAGGTGATTGCAATGAGTACTCCGTCAGCGTACGAGCTGTTTGCGATATATAGGAGCTGTGATGGTGGGAAGTTTTGTGTGGTATCTATTTCAAAGATGGCCAGTACTTCATTCATGGCTTTTGCTTTAGCGCTTGTGAAATCCATTCCACCTGCCACTAGATATTCAATTCGTGCTTTCTCTAAGTGAGTGATGGTATTCACATTTGCGGGTCCTGCGCTCGTCAAATCTAAAACGGCATTCAGTGTGATCTGTGCTGCGGATTGTTCGCCGCAAACCTCGTTGAAATAGAAGCCATCTGCACGAAGACTTACGAAACTAAAAGGCAGTTGAAGGTTGTTGAAACCGAAATATCCAGAATTGTCTAAGATTTGGGTATTGAACGTCCCGCCTAGCGGCGTAAGATTGGAATCCAATGCTGAGGCAAGAACAGAGCTACCGTTTAAGAAAGGACCCTTTTGAACATTACCTGCAATAGTAAAAGTGCTCAAACAGGGTGGGCAATCGCCACCACAATCTACACCATCTTCACTACCGTTCTGGACACCATCTACACAAGTAGCAGTGGGTTGCGGATCTTCACAACCAATCAAAAACATTAAGAGAGCGAACAGGAAAAGGGGTTGTTACGATTTCATCTTTTAAGGTTGTCATAGTTTTTAAGGTAACGTGGTGAATATTTGATTGTTCATGAAAAAAAGGGGGTCCGCATTGCGGACCCCCGAACATACCTACAACTAATGCTTAACTCATTAATGTAGAATTTGAAACTTTGCCGCTTGCCGTGTACCGTCTTCAAAGATGAGGCCCAACACACCAGGATAAGAAAACTTTGTGGGAAGAGACTAAAGCCCGGTTCCCCGGTATAGAACTGTACTGTACTCAAACGGAGATTGCCAGTTATTTTAGCGTCTCGAAGTCTACGATGCACCGCATCATGAAATAGACGTACATTGTCTGTCTATGAAATACATTCTTCCGTGGGGGCTCATATTCAGTCGCGTTCTTTTTGCACCGTTAGTTATCTATCTATCTACGTTGCCTGATACGTGGGTGGGGCCAGTGGTGGTTGCGATCATTTGGTTTGCGCTTATTGGTGATATTCTTGACGGTATAATTGCGCGTTCCTTTGGTATTGCCACACCGCTGATGCGTCGTGCGGATAGTATTGCAGATTTGATTTTTTGGCTGGGCGTAGGTACCGCGATATGGATCTGGCGTCCGGAGATTTTTAGGCCGCATTTGTGGTGGATCAGAGTCGCCTTGCTCATGGAGTGCTTAACCTATGTGGTTTCTTTTCTAAAATTCGGCAAAGAGCTAGCGGCTCACGCTTATTCTGGTAAATTATTAGGAATAGGTATTTTGCTAGGATTTACACACCTCTGGTGGACAGGAGTGTCGCAGTGGACATTATACATGATGTTGATTCTCGCAAATCTGAGTCAATTAGACCGGTTCGGTATCGCTCTCTTTCTACCCCGATGGACCCCAGATACCCCGAGCACCTACCACGCTTGGCGGATTAAAAAAGGTTTACCCATCAAAAAACACAAGCTTTTTCACGGGGAGTAAATCTGTTATATTAGAACACCGGATTAAAATCATTCTCATGCGTTTGCATTTACTTTTATTGGCCCTTCCGTTCTTTTCGAATGGTCAAAATCACCAGCAGTTCAAATTTGACGGCCCTGCGATTGTTATTCACGGCGGCGCGGGCGGTATAGAGCGTAAGTATTATACCGATGAGCAAATCGCGGAGTATGATTCTGCACTGAAGGCCGTGCTCAAGGTAGGGTATGGCAGGCTCGCCAATAACGCCAATGGGATGGACGTCGTCGTGGAGTGTCTCACCATGCTCGAGAACGATCCGCATTTCAATGCCGGTAAAGGTGCCGTCTTTAATGATCAGGGCGAAGTAGAATTGGACGCCTCGGTCATGGACGGATCCACCAAAATGGCGGGAGCTGTGGCGGGGTTGAAGCACATCAAGAACCCGGCGAAGTTGGCGCGGGCCGTGATGGAGGAGACGTCACATGTTTTGCTCATTGGCGATGGGGCAGAGGAGTTTGCCAAGACTCAGGATCACGAGTTTGTGGATAACGAATACTTTTTAACACCCAAGCGCAAAGCCCAATACGAGCGCTGGAAACAGATGAAGAAGAACGGCACTGTCGGGGTCGTGGTTTTGGACAACCAAGGAAATTTGTACGCTGGAACTTCCACAGGTGGCATGATGGGTAAGAAATACGGTCGCGTGGGCGATGTACCCATCATAGGTGCGGGAACGTATGCAGATAATAATGGTGCGGCCGTAAGCTGCACTGGCCATGGGGAGTATTACATCCGAAATAATGTGGCTTTCCAAGTCAATGCGCGCATGCAATACCAGGGGTTGACCTTGGAGGAGAGTGCAAGAGAGGTCATCTTTGGCGTGCTCAACTCTGAGGCCGGTAATGGCGGGTTGATTGCGCTGGATGCCGAGGGTAATGCTGTTTGGACATTTAATTCTAAAGGTATGTTTCGTGGAGCCATGGGAAAAATGACAACCTCACAGAAAGTTATCCTTCATACTGATATCTTTGGCGACCCAACATGGCCGGAGGATTGCGGCTTTTAAAATGGCGCCTGTATGAAGCTTAAAGTACTAGTTCTTTTATTTACCATTGGCATTGCTGCTCAAGCGCAAACCATTGTTCGTAAAGACGGTACGGCAACTGGCGCAGATTCACAAGTCAATGATTTGAGCATAAGTAATGGCCTGTATCTAGGTCTAGATGATTGGCGTTTTGGTATACAGGCTCCATTAGTCATTTTTCAAGAAATCACAGATGACTCCTACGACTACGAGTCTTACCTAGGGATCGCCCCACATTTAACCGTTGAGCGATTGTCAAGTATACCCGCTTTTAAGTGGAAAGGTGCATTAGGATTGTCACGCGGCGATTCGTTGGGTGAATTTTCTCAATCCGGCGCTTACCTTGCCGGTGGAGTCAGGTTAGATTTTGTACCTGTAAATTTCTTTTTTTATGAGCAGTCAAGGTCTATAGAGCTGATGGCGGAGACCATTCTAGATGTGGATCCCAAATACATGCTTACGTTAAACGCTTATCAGAGTGTATTGCTCTTTGATACCGTAACATTAGATTTTGTCGTTGGTGCAGGCTATGTTAACGTGCGCAGCTGGGAAGAGCCTGGACTTCAGATTCGTTTGGGAGTAGGAATTGGGCTTGGCGGTATGTACTAACCTTTAAGGCACTAACCTAATCTCGTCAATCAATAACTCAAAATTCTCATTGCGTTTATTGGCAATAAGGAAGGTGAATTCGTTGATGCTCGATTGATCAAAATTTGGCATATCTAACTTTTGACCGCGCCATGAGGGGTAGAGGTCACTCAATGGCATTTCTATAGTTTCCCACTCGCCCGTTGTAGAGAACGTGGTGATGTAGCTTTGGTAATCACGAGCTTTATGTTTTACGCGGAATTGGTAATCCTTACCGTCTCCTTTGATACGAAGTTGAACCTTACTACTTTCAGTTACTGCAATATCTGCGACAGCGCAACGGATGGATGTGAATCCCCCATAATTCTCAAGAGAAACCGAACCGGAGAATTTCCCGTGCCCTTCAGGAGTAATTTCCAAACTGCCTTTAGAAAGCCCGCCCATTACTCCGTCGTTGATCACCGCCCAGCGGTCTAAATTTCCTTGAGGAGTAAAGTCGAACAAAGCAATCGATGAGGTGAGCATGGCGATGGTGAAAAATAATGCGTTCATAATTGGGCTTTCTATCTATAACTCTAGAAGTGATTGAAGGTTCGGCTGATAGATTCGACTTGCTCTAAAAGGCAGCATTTCAGAAAATAAGAAAAGCCACCTCTTACGGGGTGGCTTTTTTTCTAGGAGACTTTTAAGTTTTAATATTTCAGTAAGAATTTCTTTTGCGCTTCGGGATCTATTTCACCATCCACGATAAGACCGTTCTTCATGGCAATTTTTGCAGCGCCTAAAGCCGTCATCGTCCCTGGTCGTCTGCCTTGACCACCACTTTCGATAAAATTAAGGGTATAATATGTTAGGGTTTTACCTGTTTTGTATCCGCGACTGTTGGTTTCAGGCTCCTGAGTAAAAACGAAGTAAAGCAGTTCTTTTCCATCGAGGTTCGTGATGGTAAAGTTCTTGTTGATGCCTAATTGGCCCGGTGCATTCTCTTTAATAAGAATGGCTTGTGGCACCTCATTCACGGTAATTGTACCTGATTCTTTGTCCACCTGGACTTTCATTTTTTGTGCAAAGCCCGCTGTGCTTGCGAAGATCAGTAATGCGGTAAAGAGTAGTTTTTTCATTAGTGCAAGGTAATCGAATAATCGTCGAGCGGGCTAGAAAAAGCAAGAAACTACTACTACCATTGATTCGTGAAACACCGTTGACGCGTTCTTTTACCGTTACGCCAGGTGGCTTCGAGGATCACAAGGGAGTTGGTATTGTGTGGCAGTGGAGGGATGTTTCCAGCATCTGCGCTCCAGAGTCTTCTTCCATCGAGGGTATAGAGGGTTATGGAGTGGAGGTCGGCTGGCCAGAATTGGTCCAATTTTCTTAGATCAATATGCGGTCGATCATCTTCATCGATAGCGAATATTACCATTGATTGAATCAGAATAGTGGTAGTATCTACCTTGCCACAGCGGTAGGCGTATTGGGTGACGGTGAAAAAATCATCCTGCCCATAAGCATGAATACCGTTTGGGGTGGAGCTGAAATTTCCATCGCCAAAATCGTAGTACACAGAATCAGCAAATACACTTGTATCCGTATATGTGAGCGTGTCGTTTGACATGCTGGCAGTGAAGCCTGCTTGGGTATCGTATGCACCGACGCCCCATACGGCTAATGAATCGAAGACGACATCTTTTGCGGCTTGACGAATGGCCGCTGCAACAGTAGGGTTGAGGTTTTGATCGTCGGTGATGGAATTGGGGTCCAGTCGTGTGATCATGGTGAAGAAAGTGCAGGCTGCTGCGTAGGTGCCGGCGAGGGAGGGATGGCTTCCGTCAGAAGTGTAGAGGTTAATGGTGGAGTCGGTGTCGCGAATGTGCTTCCATACGGATCCTACCGGGCTGAGGTAGGCATCTGTGGTGTCCGCCATGAGACTGTAATGGCGGTGAAGCATGGAGTCCATGCCTTCGTAGGTACAGAGTGGGGGAAATACGGCACAATTTGCTTGGTCGCCGTTTTCGCGGCCCCAGGTTCTGAAAAATACAGGTTGGGCGCATGGAGCGATGCTGCGGATGGAATCCACAAGCTGAATGGCGTACGGTAGGGTTTGCCATTGGAATTGGCCGAAGGGAAAGCTGGGCTCCTGACTTTGGGCCTGGAGGACGACATAGTCCCAACTTTGGCTGGCGAGCTGCGTGTACGTCGCGTTGCTTTGCGCGTGCTGGTAAAAAGTGGCGCCACCGAGGGTTTGTTGTGAACAGATTAAACTCTGGTTAGCGGAAGAGGCAAGGGCAGCGACCATCGTGGGGAGGCTGTTTGCTGCGGTGTAGCTGTTGCCTATAAACAGCACGCGCTCCTGGGCGCTGAGGGTGGTAGTGAGCAGAAGGACTAGAAGCAGTTTTCGCATCGTCGGGGTTTTTGGATGGTCTAAATTAGTGAAAAGCGGAAGTGAATTAGCGATTCTTTAGTAACTTCCCTTTTAACTAAAAAACCGTTACGTATGGAGTCTGTAGGGCTTTGGCATATTTTATTGGCGCTGGCCATTTTCTCATTGATTATTGAAGTTTTCACACTGGGTTTCCTTGCTGGGGCGCTCGGGGTAGGATTGGTATTCAGTAGTGTTGGGGCGTATTTTGAATTGGACACGGAATGGCTCATTGCCCTATTTGCATTAGGCTCTGTTATTGCCTTTTTTACCATTAAGCCCGTGGTGGATCGCTTTTTAAAGGATAAGGTAAAGACGAACGCAGATTCGATCGTTGGACAGAAAGGCCGCGTTACGGAAGCTGTTGACAACGCTACGGGGGCCGGTCGTGCGCTCATAGGCGGTGATGATTGGAAAGTGGAATGCGAGGAAAATCTAGCGGTAGGAACGCGGGTGCATGTCGTCTCTCGAGACAGTATCGTATTGCAGGTGAAACGTGTGGAGAACTAGAATTTTAATACCTAAACGAAAAATAAAATGAGTGGATTTGTAATTATATTCTCAACGCTGGCGCTGCTGGTTGTCATCTTTGGCGCTGCGGGTTTAAAGATCGTTCAGCAGTCGGAAGTGGTTATCATCGAAAGATTGGGGAAGTACAGTAGGACCCTGAGTAGTGGAATTAATATCATTTGGCCTTTTGTGGACCGTCCGCGCTCGATCATGTGGCGCTATGTGATGGAAGGGATTGATGGAAGGAAATTGGTCAACTTCAAGGAACTGAATCGTATCGATCTTCGTGAGACCGTTTATGATTTTCCCAAGCAAAATGTGATTACCAAGGATAACGTCGTAGTTCAGATTAATGCTGTGCTTTATTTCCAGGTGATGGACCCCGTGAAAGCGGTTTATGAGATTTCAAATCTGCCGGATGCCATTGAAAAATTGACGCAGACGACGCTGCGTAACGTGATTGGTGAGCTGGAATTGGACGAGAGTTTGTCTTCAAGAGATACTATAAATACCAAGCTGCGTTCCATTCTTGACGATGCTACAAATAAGTGGGGCGTGAAGGTGAATCGTGTTGAATTGCAGGACATCAATCCGCCCGCTGATATTCAGGCGGCCATGGAGAAACAAATGCGTGCAGAGCGCGACCGTCGTGCTGCCGTTTTGGAGGCCGAAGGTTTGAAGCGTGCCGCTATTTTGAATGCCGAAGGTCAGCGTGAGAGTGATATTGCACGTGCGGAGGGTGAGCGCCAGTCTGCCATTTTAGAGGCTGAAGGTGCTGCTGATGCACGCATTAAAACAGCAAAGGCTGAAGCGGAGGCTATCGAGCTGATCAAGATTGCTGTAGGTGGGGATTCGAAAGATCCTATCCAGTACCTTATTGCGAAAGAATACCTTAAGACCCTAGAATCGCTAGGGCAGGGTACGGATAATAAGACCGTATTCCTTCCTTATGAAGCCACTGGAGTGTTGAGCTCTCTGGGTGGAATTAAGGAGTTGTTGAAATAGTTGGTAGGAAACTGCCGGCAAGAAAAAAGCCCTCCGTTTGGAGGGCTTTTTTTATGGATTATTCTAAGGTAGACCAGCGGTCGGATTTGGGGTTAGGTCCCCATTTGTTTTCACCTTGTTCACTGTCTTTAAATAATAGAACGAGCAACCAGATGGCACCAATCAATGGGATGAGTACGATAAGGAAGAACCATCCGCTTTTGCCCACATCGTGCAAGCGACGTACTAAAACGCCGAGTGATGGGAGGAATACTGCGAGGCTGTAGAGGTTACTTAGAACGCCTGATTCACCGGCCATAGGATTTGTGCCTAAACCGTACATATCAATGAGGGTTAATGCAATAGAAATGAGCGTACTGAATAATGCGAAATTCCAGTATTCAGCGCGGCGGGCGCGGCCTTTGAAATCAACATACTGGCGGAGTACTTTAAGGTAATAGTTCATGGTATATGTATTAGTTAGTTAAATCTAGCAATAATTTTTTTTTGATGAAAAAATCGTTTCCGCGGTATAGTTGGGGCTTAGCCGGTTAGGGCGGGAAGCGGATGGACAAATTGAAACGGTGGTTGTCGTTTTATACTGATAGTATGTATCTTTTTAACATGAAAAAGTATTTGATTATCATTGGATTAGGTTTTTTATCCTCCTGTGCGACCCATTTACCTGAATTTCAAGAGGTCGAATCTATAGGAGCAGGGAACCATCGTGTGGCTGCTGGAGTTTTTGGTGGAGTACCCATGGGTGAAGTGGGTGGCAGTTTATTTCATTCCGTTGGTTTGGGAGAATATGTGGATTGGTCAACCCAGGCGACATATGCCCATAGCACCAGTGTTGATTTTTACAGTAATGCTTCTATTCTGACGGGTCCTAAGTTTCAACTTGGTGATCACGTGGCAGTTTCTTTACCAATCGGTCTTTATGATCCTATTTCACGCTATGAGCCAGATTCACCATTATTTACTACGCCCACTTTGTATGTACAGTTAAAGTCAAGACGTTCTGAAATAGAACATATGCTTTTTTTACGCACTGAGGCGACTTATGTGCCCATCCGTGATGAAGCAACGGCTTGGGCTACCGCTGGTTATAAGAGAACCTTTATAGAAAAAAGTGGGTTGCGTATTGCCCTAAATGTCAATCTAACCTACATCGCAATCTATGGAGGGCTGACCTTCGATTTATTCAGGTGATAATTGATTTTTAATCTAGATGTCCATTTGCTCTACTGCGGTCGAAGTGCGGTTCTAAGAGTCATATTGCAATAATAGAGCGCTTGAAGTACTACCCTCCACTGAGTCTTGAATCGTGAGAATCTGGCGAGCTGTGACGGTTAGGGAGGGGGGTATGAAGGGTGAAAAACGAAGAACGCTGATTTTATTGTTTGCTTCTGAACAATCCTAGAAGGTCTTATATTAGTCGAGGCCAGAATTTTAACCCTAGATATTGATCCCATGAGGAAGTCACTTATTTTTTTACTCGGTTTTATAATGGGAGTTATTGCAACTTGGTTGTTTCTCATAATGATCACGTTTAGTACTCCAGTCGATCTTAGTGAAGTCGATGAAAAAGTTACCACAGTAGAAATAACCGGGAAGAATGGGGTGGTGACACTTTATACCGGAATGCCAAAAGATTCTGTTAAGCTATTGGTAGGTAAGCCAGATGAGGTTGATTTACGTGATATAGGACATACCTTCTATGAAAGTTGGGGGTACAAGATTAAAAATGAATATTACCCCGACTTGAGGATAGAATTTGAAGATGGTAGGTTAGAAGGGTTGAGTCAGGATTAGTTTTTTTTAGCGAAAAAGAACGATTTAGTTTCAACATGTTCGCTTAAATCCCACAATTTTTTGTATCTTTTTGTTAGCATTAAGAACCCGTAAGGGTACCAACCGATCTTGTTCCGGCAAGGCACGGTGGTCAAATAGATGCGGGAGTTCCTCCAAAAACAAAAAACTGGATCACCTACATTTTTCTTAATG
>PZPA01000011.1 GCA_003045825.1 Bacteroidota bacterium | reverse complement strand
CCTGAGAAAGGATCGTCCACTTTAGCGAGCAATTGCAGCATTAAATCTTTAGGTGTCATGCCGATTCCCAACAGCAAACTGTCGTCTCTGTAATACGGGGCAACGTAATCTCTTGCTTCTAGATGAAGGGCAAGCGCAAGCTGGGCCGATTCGTGGCCACGGCTCGTCGCGTGAACATATTTTGATGTCGTATCCTTTTCCCGCTCATACAGCTCGGTCATGCTCTTGGCCGTGGCCATGAGCTTAAACGCTTTTTCGAACGGAATAGTGGTCTTTTTTGACATGAGTCTGTGTTTGGGCTCCTCAAAGTTAGGACATGGAGCGCATTTGTCCTCGGTCGTTTCTACAAACACTTAAAGTATTCGAACGGCTCCAAACAACTGTTACAGACGTACTGGCTTTTGCAAGCCGTACTGCCGTGTAAACTGAGCATTCGGGTATCTTGGTCTTTGCATTTGGGACAGCGTACTTTCGGTGCCTCCGCAAAGAGGGCTCTTTTATCAGCTGACCCAGATACAGGGGGTGCAATGCCGTAAGCTTCCATTTTTTTTCTTCCTTCTTCCGAAATCCATTCGGTGGTCCAGGAAGGTTGGAGTTGTTGGGTGATGGCAAAGGGCAATTGGCGCACAAACATTGCTTCTTCAATATCTTGGGACATGCGGTCCATTGCTGGGCAGCCTACGTAGGTTGGGCTGATGACAATCTCATAGACATGATCGGCATGTTCATTTGGGGCATCGGGATGGCTCGTACGAAAGCTTTCAAGCGCCTGCGCATGACGTTCGTCCGTCTCAGGGAGCACGTTTACCCCACGTAAAATCCCCATATCGTGAAGGCTCAGTACCGGAATCTCAGGATCGTTGACCTGACCGAGATGCGTGTATATGGTACTGCTTAAATCCATAGGATTACCCGCCTACAACGGCCTTCATTATGTCGTTCCCATTTGCGAAAATGAGTAGTGCGAGAAGTAAGAAGAATCCAACCATTTGTGCATATTCCAGCACTTTGATGGATGGTTTTCTACCCGATACCCATTCGATTACTGTGAAAATCACATGACCACCGTCTAATGCGGGAATAGGGAGGATGTTTAAGAATCCGAGCATGATGCTTAAAAATGCAGTGAATTCCCAGAAATGACGCCAATTCCAGGCTTGGTCGTATTGCTTTAAAATAGTCAAGAAACCGCCAACCTCTTTGTACGCCTCTGTTTTAGGGTTGAAGATGAGCTTGAATTGACGGATATAGCTCATTAATTTATTCTGGACCTCGCCACCAGCGCCGCCCAAGGCTTCAGCAAAGGTGTAGGCTTTGTTCTTGATTTCGTAGTATTTAAAGACCTCGCCAGTATTGTAAACACCAATCTGACCAGATTCAGGGACGGTCATTTTAACACTGTCTAATTGGCCTTCGCGGTACACAGAAAGTACAATCTCTTGCCCTACGAATTCCGGTAAGGCTTCTTTGTACTGGTCAAAAAACAGCAGCTCCTGACCGTTAAGACCGACGATGCTATCGCCCACGGCAAGTCCTGCATCGGCACCGGCACTAACCTCGCCAAATGCGCCTATGACATAGGGCATACGGGGTTTGATCAATCCAACAAATTTTTTGTTGCTGATCATATCTTCGATAGCTTCCATGGTGATGGGTACGGTAACTAGATTACCCGCGCGCTCCACGACGATATCTTCTTCTTGGCTTAATAGAATCTCCATTGGAATTTCACGGTAGCTTTCGGGGACCATATCTCCGATACTCACAATTTTATCCCCGTGCTCCAATCCCATGGAGAGTCCCATTTCGTTTGTCCAGATGCCGTTGACCAAACTCTCGTTTGGTAAATAGTCTTTCCCGTAGGACATCAATAAGAAGACATAAATGAAATAAGCGGTAATAAAATTCATGATGACGCCGCCGGTAAGGATGATCACACGTTGCCAGGCTGGTTTTGCTCTAAACTCCCATTCCTCTGGCTCTTCGCTGAGGTTTTCGGTATCCATGCTTTCGTCCACCATGCCTTCAATTTTTACATAGCCGCCCAATGGAATCCAACCAATTCCCCATTCCGTTTCCCCAATCTTCTTCTTCAACAATGAAAACTTGTAGTCGAAAAAGAGGTAGAATTTCGTGACGCGTACACCGAAGTAACGGGCCGGGAGATAATGGCCAAACTCGTGAAGTACGATCAATATAGAGAGTCCTAAGACGAACTGTAAAATCTGAATAAGCATGTGCTGTAGTTCTAATGAGGAACAAAAGTAACGCTACGGCTGCAGATAAGCGCTTTTAGCTACGTATAACCTCGATAAAGTGTTGTTAAATGTGGATCAATTAGCTCAGTACCCCGAGTTCATTACCCACTTTTGTAAAAGCTGCGATGGCTTTGTCGAGATGTGCTTGGGTATGCGCAGCACTCAACTGAACTCTAATTCTTGCCTGGCCTTGCGGTACGACAGGGTAAAAGAACCCGATCACGTAGATGCCTTCCGCGAGCAATCGGTCCGCAAAATTTTGGCTGAGTGCAGCATCGTAGAGCATAATAGGTACAATGGCACTTTCACCGTCCTTATAGTCAAATCCAGCCGCTTTCATGCCGTCTTTAAAGTAGTTGACGTTCCATTCTAATTGGTCCCGGAGTGCGGTAGTTTCACCTAAAAGATTCAACACTTCGATGGATGCACCAACAATCGCGGGTGCTAGCGAATTCGAGAATAAATAGGGACGCGATTTTTGACGCAGCATCTCAATGATCTCTTTGCGGCCAGAGGTAAACCCCCCCATGGCGCCGCCCAAAGCTTTGCCCAAAGTTCCGGTGATAATATCCACGCGGCCCAGCACGTTTTTCAGTTCTACCGTCCCTCTTCCGGTCTTGCCTATAAATCCAGTGGCGTGGCATTCATCGACCATCACGAGCGCATCGTATTGGTCTGCCAAATCACAAATTTTGTCCAATTGTGCCACATAACCGTCCATAGAAAACACACCGTCGGTCACAATAATTTTGAATCGGGCACCTTCAGCAGCTTTCAATTGCACTTCTAAATCTGCCATATCGTTATTTGCGTAGCGGTACCGCTGTGCTTTACAAAGGCGGACCCCATCGATAATAGACGCGTGATTTAAACTGTCCGAAATGATGGCATCTTCCGCGGTTAGAAGCGGTTCAAATACGCCGCCATTGGCATCAAAAGCCGCTGCGTAGAGAATGGTGTCTTCGCAGTGTAAAAACTCCGCAAGCTTGGCCTCTAACTCCTTATGAATATCCTGGGTACCGCAAATAAAGCGTACCGATGACATGCCGAAACCGTGTGTTTCTAATGTCTTCTGGGCCGCCGCCAACACGCGCGGGTGCGAGCTCAATCCTAGGTAGTTGTTTGCGCAGAAATTGAGCACTTCTTCGCCTTCCGTGGTCTTAATCACAGCGTCCTGTGGCGTCGTAATAATTCGTTCGCGTTTAAATAATCCAGCGTCCGTTATTTCCTCGAGTTGTGTGGTCAAATGGTCCTTTAATCCTCCGTACATAGGTCTTTTGAATTCGTTGTTGTGTTAACGCTGCTTGAGCGGTTTAGTTTAATCCATGAAGGGCTGTTGGTTGGCCCAATCAATACTTTCTTGAAGGCATTGAACGCTTTTGTCCGCGGCACAGAAATCTTGTTCGATAAAGTAATGTTGCAGCCCAGCAGTTTCAGCCATAGCGAATATTTCCGCCCAGTCCAGTACACCTTGACCAACAGGTACTTGCGTTGAGGTATCCGCTGCAAAGTCTTTCACATGCCACAAAGGGAATCGGCCCGGATAGTTCGCCATCCATTCAACAGGATTTTGTCCAGCATAGGCCACCCAGTGTATGTCCATTTCAAAGATCACGTTGCTTCTTTCTAGGGCATTTAAAAGGTATTCGTACGCAAAGGGCGCGTTCGGATCATTCGCTACTAAAGGTGTAAATTCGAAATCATGGTTGTGCCAGCCCGCTACCATACCGCGTTTTGCTGCAGCTTCTCCCAGCTGGATAAGGTATTCAATCAAATGATCGTACCCTTCTTTATTTCTCCATGCTTCGTTCATCCAGGGTATAATGACCCATTTTTGTTCAAGCGCCTCTGCAGCATCTAAAAACGCATCAATGGACGCTGGATCGATGGTTCCCATCGTCTCACTGGCCAATTCTGGAGGCATATAGTGTCCAGATGGACTTTTAAGCTCCGCATCTGTAATTGCCTTTTTAAAATCTGTGGTGCTCAGGCCTAAAAAACCGCCTTCCGTATAGCCAAAGCTCTCCACTTTTTCATAACCCATTTCGCGCGTAGCCCGCAGGGTAGCTGAGATGGAGTCCGCCCCGGTAAGTGCTTCACGCACGGTGTACAATTGGTAGCCTTTTGCTGAGTGATTCATAACCTGAGTGCTTTCTTCCGGGGTCGCGGTTGCCGCTTCGTCTCCGTTTTGACAGGCAAATAACGTACTAAAGATAAATGCCCCGAGGAGTGCTGATTTCTTCATGCGATCATTTTTAATCTTGAAGGCTTGAAATTAGTGGAAAACGTGCAATTTTGTAGCCATGCGTATAGACAAATTCTTGTGGTGTGTCCGATTGTTCAAAACCCGCACCTTAGCCGGTGAGCAGGTGCGCAGCAATCGTGTTTTCATGGATGAAAATTCCGTTAAACCTTCACGCGAAGTCAAAGAGGGAGATGTTTTCACCTTAAAACGTCACGGCTATGATGAAGTCTTCCAAATCAAAGCATTGCCTAAAAGTCGGGTTAGTGCGAAATTTGTTGCGGACCTTATTGAAAACAAAACCCCTCAGGTAGAGCTCGATAAAATGGCGTTTCTACGCTTAGCGCGTAATGTAAGTCGTCAAAAAGGACTAGGACGCCCTACAAAAAAGGACCGTCGCGATATTGACGATTTGTTAGACGCTTAATCCTTGTGTAGGCAACCGCTTTGAGCGCTGTTAAACCTATAATAACAGGGCGGTTTATGCAAATGTCCGGCATTTGTCCGGCGCTAAGGTTTGTGTTTCGACCTACAGTTAAGCATCTTTGAGTGTACCAAATACACTTTATCTTTAAAACAACTCGACAAAATGACTAAACGAAAACATTTCATCGCGTCTCTATTGTTCCTATTCACGATAGGATTCTCAGCGCAGTTGGGCGCTCAGTATAGAGGCGTTGTTCTAGATGCTACGGACAACTCACCTCTTCCGGGTGCAGTTATCAAGGCAGGACAGAAATCTGCAATGACAGATATAGAGGGTAGATGGACCCTTGATGTGGCTCAGGGTTCAACAGCAAGAGTGTCCTTTGTGGGCTATCTCTCTCAGAATATTGAATTTGGCGCGTCCAAGGAGATTACTGTAAAACTAAAATATGACCAAGCTGGTGCTACGCTCGATGAGGTAGTTGTAGTTGGTTTCGGTACTCAGAAAAAATCCAATGTTACTGGCGCTATTTCAAGTGTTAAAAGCGAAGATCTTGAAGATTTGCAGCTGCCACGTGTTGAAACTGCGCTTCAAGGCCGTACTTCCGGAGTCAGCGTCGTTCAAAGCTCAGGACAACCTGGTGCGGGGGCAACGATACGCATTAGAGGGACGTCTTCTATTAACGGATCGGATCCACTGTATGTCGTTGATGGAGTAGTTATTGGTGGAGGGATTGATTTCTTAAACCCAAATGACATTGAGACAATCGAAGTTCTTAAAGATGCAGCATCTGCTGCAATTTATGGAGCGCGCGGTGCAAACGGTGTAATTATCATTACAACCAAAAATGGATCGAAGGTCAAAGGAATGCAAGTAAAAGTTACTTCTTACACGGGACTGCAAAACCCTTGGAAGAAAACTCCAGTGCTCAATGCAACAGAATACGCCACCTTGCAAAATGAAATGGCCGCAGCGGCAGGTCAGGCGCTTCCTTACTCAAACCCATCTCAGTATGGCGTTGGGACAGATTGGCAAGATGCAGTGTTCAATAGAAACGCGATCATTCAGAATAGTGATATAAGTGTTGCCGGCGGAACAGATCGCGGTTCGTATTATGCTTCTGTTAGTTCTTTCAATCAGGAAGGAATTGTTGCTGAAGGCAAATCGTACTATGAAAGACTTGCAGCTCGTCTAAACACGACTACAAAAGTTAACGACCGTCTCACAGTGGGTTGGAACGTAGCTTACACACACAACCAAAGCAATGGTGTAGCTGAAAATACAGAATGGGGATCACCCTTGGGTCGCGCTTTGAATATTGACCCCATTACGCCTTTATACGAAACAGATCCAACGGTTTTATCAGGTACGCCTTATTCTTCTGGCGGTGTGCTTAGATCAAACCTAGTAAGAGATGATAACGGAATCTTCGGAATCTCGAATAGAGTTACATCAGAGGTAGTCAACCCCGTTGCTGCGTACAGCATAATCAATAATGTGGGATGGGCGGACAAGATTGTAAACAACACCTATGCTGAATTTGAGATCCTACCTGGATTAAAGGCACGCTCTAGTATGGGGATTGATTTAGCATTTTGGGGTAGCGATGGCTTAACGCCTTCACATTATTTAAATGCTACCAACCTATTGGACACAAACAATGTATATTCTTCATTTAATAGAGGTTTTACCTGGATTTGGGATAACACATTGACCTACTCGCACAGTGTTGGCAAGCACAATCTTAATTACCTCTTAGGACACAGTGCTCAGGAGGTAAATGGACGTTACATCGGCGGTAACAAACGCGATGTTCCCACCCAAGACTTTCAAGATGCAACGATCGATTACGGTCGTAATGAGATCTCTGAGCAAGTATATGGAGGTCGTTGGGAGCGTTATGCTATTGAGTCATACTTCGGTCGTGTAAATTATGATTATGACGGAAAGTACGTTGCAACTGCAATTCTACGTGGTGACGCCTCTTCTCGATTTGGTCAGAATAATCGCTGGGGATATTTCCCTTCGTTATCAGCAGGATGGAACGTTCATAAAGAAGACTTCTGGATATATGATAATGTGAATACCCTTAAGTTAAAGGCTGGTTATGGATTGAACGGTAGCGATGCTGCTGGATCATTAGAATATGCTTCAACCATCATTGGTGGTCGTTCGTATACGTTCGGAGCAAATGAAGTTTTAGTGAACGGAACTACGCCTGCGCAGGTTGCTAACCCAGATTTACGTTGGGAGAGTGTTGCCCAGTTAAACTTAGGTGCTGAGATTCGCGCCTACGATTATTTGGTTCTTGGATTCGACGTGTATAACCGCCGTACCAACGGTATGAAAACTCGCCCGCCTTTACCTGATTATATTGGTAATGATCCGTCAACGGCTAATGTTGGTTCTATGTTGAACCAAGGTATAGACATTGAGTTTGGATACGACCGCACGTACAGTAAAGACTTCTCTCTAGGAATTAGTGGGAATACAAGTTTTATCAAAAATGAAGTAGTCTTGATAGGTAATGATGCAGGTTACTTGACAGGAGCCGGTTGGGGCCCACAAGGCTTAGAAATCACGCGTATAACTGAAGGTCTACCGATTGGCTACCTCTACGGTTACCAAACAGACGGTATTTTCCAAAACATGAATGATGTGTTCTCACATACGGGAGTAGAAGGTGATACCTTGCAGCCAATGGCCCAGCCCGGCGATTTCCGCTTTGTTGATGTAAATGGTGACGGTGTTATTGATGCGGA
The DNA here is from genome assembly GCA_003045825.1 of Bacteroidota bacterium. Classification (GTDB taxonomy): domain Bacteria; phylum Bacteroidota; class Bacteroidia; order Flavobacteriales; family Schleiferiaceae; genus UBA10364. The sequence continues at coordinate 27,811 of PZPA01000011.1, read as the reverse complement.
TGACCGCACAATGATTGGTAACCCAACTCCGGACTGGACGGCTGGTTTGACCATTGATATGCGCTACAAGAATTGGGATATCAACATTTTTGGACAAGGAGTCTTTGGAAATCAGATTTACAACGCAACGCGTCGTTACGATTTACCTACTTCTAACATGCCAGCATCCGCTATCGATAGATGGACTGGAGAGGGAAGTACGAATGCCTATCCACGTTTGACCTTTAACGACGTGAATAAGAACTTTGCACGTAGTTCGGACTTCTATGTGGAAGACGGTAGCTTCTTTAGATTAAAATCACTTCAAGTTGGTTACAATCTAACGGGCGGCATTGCGGATCGCTTAGGTTTGCGTAAAATGCGTGTATACTATAGCGGAACAAACTTGTTGACCTTTACAAAGTATAGCGGTTTTGATCCTGAGATTGGGGCCGGAATGGGAATCGATAGAGGTATTTATCCGCAAGCGCGCGTGAATACCATTGGATTAAACATCACATTTAAATAAATAAATAATGAATAAGTTAAACCAAACAAAAAGTATCTGGGTCAGCTTACTATTAGCGCTCACATTGATCTTGGGGTCTTGTTCTAAAGACTTCTTGAATACTCGCCCTGTAGGTCGTGTATTGGAGGTGAACTACTACCAGACGGAAGAACAAGCCTTTGAGGCGCTTGTTAGTATCTATGACGTCCTACAATGGAACGACCAGTATGGGTTTACCATGTTCCGTTTTCTTCAAAACGTTGCATCTGATGATACCTATGCAGGAGGAAGTGATGCATCTGATCAGCCGTCATGGGTGGCGTATGATAATTTCACTTTGACACCGAACCTTGGTCCACAGCGTGGATTTTGGAGAAAGTCGTACAAAGGAATCTATCGTGCCAACTTATTCTTAGAGAAAATTGATGGTATTGAGGATGCTAGTGAAGCATTCAGAACACGCACGAAAGGTGAAGCTAAATTTTTACGTGCCAAATTTTACTTTGACCTGGTACGTTTGTTCGGCAATGTCCCTTTAATAGACCATACATTGGGCGCATCAGAATACTATACAGTTGAACAAGTTGGTCCTGATCAAATATACCCTTTGATTATTTCTGACCTAGAGGATGCTATTGCTGTTCTGCCTTCATCGGTAAGCTCTAATCAATTAGGTCGTGTAACAAAAGGTGCAGCACAGGCTCTTTTGGCGCGTGCCCTTCTTTTTGAGAACGATGAAAACAATATGAGCCAAGTTGCCTCTCTATGTGAGTCGGTCATTCAATCTGGTGAATATTCGTTGCTCACTAGCTTTGCTGATCTGTGGACCGCTGACGGTGAATGGTCTTCAGAAAGTGTCTTTGAAATCACCTACAGCGAAAATTCGGCTTCAGATTGGGGCTCGTTCGGCTGGGGCGGTGGAGAAGGAAACGTTGGTGTCCAGTTTATTGGAATGCGTGATTACAATGGTCCTACTTATGCTACAGGATGGGGATTCTGTCCGGTATCAACTGAATTGGAAGCTGCTATGGACGGCGACCCACGTTATGGATACACCATTATCGACGCAAATGCCTTGCCTGGCGCAGAATATACGCCTGCGTATCAAAACACCGGCTTCTGGATGCGCAAATATGCACCAATAGCTGCGAATGTTGCACCAGACGGTGATCCTGCATTGAATTGGGGGAATAACATTCGTGAAATCCGTTATGCGGATGTATTGCTTATGGCTGCAGAGGCAATCGTAAGAAGCGGTGGTTCAGAAGGAACCGCAAGAACATACCTTAATCAGGTAAGAGATCGTGTAGGTCTCGCTGCTTTAACGAGCTCTGGAAATCAATTGCTAGAAGATATTTATTCCGAGCGTCGTTTGGAATTAGCGACGGAAGGACACCGTTTCTTCGATCTTATTAGAACAGGAAAGGCTTCAGAGGTGTTAGGAGACCAAGGCTTCGTTGCTTCAACACACACATACCTTCCTATTCCGCAGCAAGAAATAGATGCTGCACCAGATGTTTTAACCCAGAATCCAGGATACTAAAAATTGATAACGATGTTAAAGAAATTAGCTTTATTTAGTCTTGTAGCGTTCGGTTTCATTGCTTGTGAGCCAAGCGAAGCGGGACATACAGAATTGGGAGCACTCCCTCAGGCAGATTATTCACTTACGTACATTGACAGTAATACTGTTCAGTTGGTATCGAACAGTTCTGGTGATCCGTTCCTATTTAATTGGGACATCGAAGGCGTAGGAACTTATACGGGTGAAAGTGTCGAAGTATTTATAGGAACTATGGGTACTTATGACGTAACGCACACTGTCTTTAATCAAGGCGGTAGTGCTTCTGCTAATGGCCAAATTGAAATTTTGAAAGACGGTCCTATGCCATGTATTGGCGCCATGGAGTGGTTAACGGAATGTTCAAACAGAACGTGGAGTCTTGCACCACAGGCGGGCTCACTATGGGTCGGTCCAGACGGCAATACAACGTGGTGGGCAATCCCGGCAACGGGACCAACAGATCGTCCATGTCTGTTCAACGATGAGTGGATTTTCAGCGAAGACGGTACCATGGAGTATGATGCAAATGGAGATGTCTATGCAGAAACCTACATGGGTGTTGCAGCAGAAGGTTGTACGCCTGAAACGAACTTGACTTATCCGCACGATGCTTGGGCAAGTGGAATACATTCTTTTGAAATCATTCCTGGAAATGGTCCTTTACCGGATCAATTAAAGGTAAATGGTCTTGGTGCGTTTATTGGGATTCCAAAGGCGGCAAATGGCGGTGAGGTTTCTTCACCGGTAACGTCAGTAACGTATGACATTTTATCAATGACAGATGTTGCGGGAGACCGTTATATGGAAATTGAATGCGATTTCGGTGGCGGCCTTTGGCGCTTCACACTATACTCTCAATCGTAATAGATGATTCAAACATTGCGTAATATAGCATTAACGATCGTTGTGAGTCTCGCCACCTTTGGTTGCGAGACTCCTGCGGTTCCTCAACTTAGTGCCTACAGCATCGAGATAGATGAAGGGAATGCAACTAAAGTTATAGACTTTGATGTGTTTTTATCTGCTCCTGCAGCCAAAACCATTACGCTTGATTATGCGACGAACGGTGTAAATGCTGATTCAGGAGTCGATTTTGAACAAGCACAAGGCACGTTGGAAATTGCAAAAGGTGCTACTATGGCGTCTATTCCGCTAACCATCTTTGGTGACGTGGATTCAGAAGAAACAGAAAGTTTCTGGATTTCGTTTAGCAATCCTGTGAATGTGACCATACCCGAGCCGTATGCATCAATTACGTTGCGTAACGACGATGGTGCGCCACCTATAGTAGATATAGGGTATACTACACCGAATTCCTATCCAGGTAAAACATTGGTCTGGGAGGAAGATTTTTCAGGTACAGATTTAAATCTATCTGATTGGAATTATGAAACTGGTGCTTCGGGTTGGGGAAATAATGAAAGTCAATATTACCGCGGTGGTAATAGGAATGCTGAGCTTGATCAAGGATATTTGAGAATTACCGCAAAGGAAGAAACGCATTTAGGTGCGCCATATACTTCGGCAAGAATCACAACTCAAGGAAAGCAGTCGTTCAAATACGGGCGAATAGACATACGAGCGAAGGTTCCTTATGGACCTGGAATATGGCCTGCCTTATGGATGTTGGGTGATAATTTTTCTACCGAAGGCTGGCCGAGCTGTGGCGAGATCGATATAATGGAGCTGATCGGAGGTGATGGCTATAACGATCGTACTATTTATGGAACAGGACATTGGTCAAATAATGGCAGCCATGCTGAGCACAGCGGCAACAATAGCCTCGCTTCGGGTACATACAATGATGAATTTCATGTATTCTCCATAGTTTGGGATAGTGGCGCAATTAAATGGTACCGCGACGACATTCAGTATCATACATTAAACATTGCCAATCTGGGCGCGTTTAAAAAGAAGTTCTTTTTTATTTTAAATATTGCCGTAGAAGGAAACTGGCCTGGTCCAGTAGGCCCTTCAACCACGTTCCCCCAGTATATGCTGGTGGATTATATAAGAGTATTTCAATAATTACTAACCATAAATAATTTCTTAACATGAAAAAAATCTACGCTTTATTAATGCTAGCCCTTCCAATGTTGGGTTTTGCACAAAAAGATGTCACGTTTATCGTTGACATGCGCGACTATTCAGGGTCGTACACTACTGTTCACTTGAATGGTGACTTCAACAGCTGGTGTGGAACATGTAATCCAATGACTGACCCAGAAGGGGATTCAATTTGGACGGTTACACTACCATTAACGGCTGATTCTATTGAGTACAAGTTCACTCTTGACGGCTGGACTGGCCAAGAAAGTTTGACTTCTGGAACTACATGTACTAAGACTACAGGTATTTATACCAATCGTTTTGCAGCATTCACGGGTGATACCATTCTACCAGGTGTAGCGTGGGAATCTTGTGCAGCAAAAGCAGGACAAGTTTACGTGACTATGCAAGTAAATATGGAGTATCAAACTGTTGATTCAACAGGTGTATTCTTAGGTGGTGGTTCTGGTTTCGGTACGCCGGGTCAAAACATGATGTATCCTATAGGTGATTCAGTATACTCTATCACACTTCCTCGTGATACAGGGTTCTTCTCGTTCTTTACATTCATGAACGGTAATTGCCCTAGCTGGGGTTGTAAAGAGAACTTAGCTGGTAAGCCTTGTGGTGATCCTGCAAACTACAATGATCGTAGCGTTGGTTCTGCGTTATATGGAGATTTCCATTTAGTAACTTGTTTTGGCGAGTGTACTGTTGATGGATCTTGTCCTGTACCTCCAACACCTGTAAACGTTACATTCCGTTCAGATCGCACGAACTCTCCTGCTTTTACCGACGCATACCTTTCAGGTACTATGAACGGTTGGAGTGGTGATGCTACTGCGATGACTGATGCAGATGGCGACGGTGTTTATGAGGTAACTCTTTCTCTAATGCCTGGTGCATACGAGTGGAAGTTTACTGCAGACAACTGGGCAATTCAGGAAAACTTCGATCCAGCAACAAGCGATTCAGTTTGTACAATCACTCAAGGTGCTTTTACAAACCGTTACATGATGTTGGGCGGAACTGCGGATACCACTTTGGAGATCCACGGTTGGGAAATGTGTGGTAACTCCGGTATCGGTATCGAAGAAGCAACAGCTGACTTCGTTGTTAAGCCAAACCCAGCTTCTGATGTACTGTTCATAGAAAACACAACGGGTATTCCTTCTAACGTAGCTGTCTACAGCGTTACTGGTGCGAAAGTATTGGAGCAGCGCTTGGAAACTGAAGCACGTTTAGACGTTGCCTCTTTACCTCGTGGTATGTACATCGTACGCGTTCAAAATGGTTTGAGCGAAAGCGTTGTGCGCATTGCACTTAAATAATCACTTACCTTTTGGTTAGTATGTAAGTGTTGAGGGGACCCGGTAACGGGTCCCTTTTTCATTTGTATATTTCTGATATGCATCGTCGCCTTCTCTTAATACTGTTCATACTAACCTCCTTTGGTTTACGAGGTCAATCTATCCGTCATATTAGCTCGGCGGAGGGCTTGAATAATCCCACGGTGTATTCTATAGTACAAGATCCTTGGGGATTTGTCTGGATAGGAACACGAGACGGTTTATACAAGTACAACGAGGGTAGGGCAGCGTCATTTTCTTTTTTAGACTCCACAGTAAACCGCAGATCAAATAATGTTCAAAGCCTCCTCGTTACAAAAGATTCCACTCTTATAATTGGACTTCAGTTGGGAGGTATTGTAGGCGTTGATTTAAAAGTTCTTAGACCGATAAACGATAGTTTACTACCACAACTTCCAAGGAATATTTCTATAATCTCCCTTCATCAAGACAACGAAGGGACACTTTGGGCTGGCAGTTCCGGGTTGGGTGCTTTCCAACTCAAGGCAGGTAGCAAAAGTTGGGAGCGCCTTCAGAGTCAGGATTTCAACGAAGACTTAAAGTTTATTTTCGATTTTGCAGATCAGGGCGATACGCTATGGATTGCAACCAGTGGTGATCATTTGCTGTATTACTTAAAATCTGAGCAGCGCATTGAGTCGTATAATGTAAATACGAGTGTAAGCTCATTCAGAAAGACGGTAGACGTAAGCGGCGGAAGAGTCATTTATAGTGTAGAAGGTACAGGTGTATTTGAAAGAATAGGTGAGCGTTTTGAGAAATTGAATATCGAATTCGATGGAACACAGCGCGATGCTATTATAAACGGAGATGGTTTACTGATTTCTACCGATGGTTCTGGCGTGTATAAATGGGATGGGACAACCACCCTTCATTATACCAAGCAAGACCCTCGCTCGGGCATCATAACCGATCAGTTTTATGGCATTTATGAAGTGTACGACTCTTATTGGCTAGGAACGTTTAATGGTGGTGTTGCCCAATTCTCAACACAAAATGAGGCGGTAGAGCGGCTGCCCAAGCCAAAAGAATTTATAGCGTCTAGTATCCAGAGTGCAATCAGCATGGTCTCTGACAAACACTTATGGGTAGGATTTGATGGCGAGGGATTGGTGAAATACTCGCGCGGAGCATCCGGCTTTCTGCCACAGACTTTCTCAAATGATGCGTTGCCTGAAGTAATTACGAGCTTGGCATTTTATAAGGATGAATTATGGGTAGGAAGTTTAGGTGAAGGCCTATTTGTAATTGATACTCTCGGAACGATCAAAGAGCGCTTCCTTGCTTTTTCACCTTCCTCTAGGGGTTTGGAGAATTCAAACATCTGGTCTATGGCGACTACCTGGGGCGATAGCTTATGGATCGGAACGCTGTATGGACTTCAGTTTTGGGATGGGACTCGAATTATCTCTCCATTCAATACTGCATGGGAAGTAGGAAGAAATATAATGGATTTGGAATTTGATGGCGACCTACTGTGGGTTGGAACGGAATTTCAAGGACTTTACACGCTTTCAAATAAAGGAACTATAAACGCTATTCCATTAGAAAACTCAGTACTTGATATTGCGATCTATAATCAGTATAAGCTCATTGGTACCGAGGGTAGTGGAATACTGGTAGTCGAAGCAGGACAGATTGTTGATACTATAATCGGCAAGGATTCCTTTGTGAACTGCTATTCAATAGCGGAACACGACGGTGCACTATTTGCTGCGACTAGCTTGGGACTGTTAAGTATCTCTGAAGATGCCGTTGGGAAGTGGTCTTATGAAGTTTTTAAGGAGACCGATGAGCTACAGGTCGGGTTGTCGAATCGAAAAACGTTGCTTTTTGAAGGTTCTAATTTGCTTTTGGGAGGAACCCAAGGTGTAGCTAAGATTCACACTGATACGGCAATCACCTCTGTAAAACCGCTGCTTGTTTTGACGGAGGTTTATGCAGATAACCTACCTAAAGTTGTCCATTTAATCAAAGATGGAGGAGTCCTTTCACAGCCTTTACTTTTCCCAGCAGGCACGAAATCTGTACGTTTCAATTTTGAATTGGTCAGTAATTTATTGCGTAACGGTATAGCGAATCGATATCGAATAAAAGAATTGGGCAGCTATTGGGTAGAGTTGCCTTATGGCAGTAGAACTATTGACTTGCAAGAATTGCCCCCGGGGAACTACACATTAGAACTTCAATCAACAGGGGCGAACGAAGTAGTGCAGTCGATTACAATTCCTTTTACTATTGCTTCTTACCTGATTCAACGTGCATGGTTCAGGGTATTACTTCTGATTGTTTTCGTTTCTCTAATCGCAACAGGAGTCTTCTTTTATCAGGACCGAAAGTTTAGGTCAACGCGATTGAGGTTAGTAGAAACGGAACGTGAGCTGCTAAAGACAAAGGCAATAGAGCTTGAGGTTAAATCGAACCAGCAGAAAACAGATTTGAGTTTTCAATTAATGAAGACCACCAGTCGATTAGAATTGCTCCAATCATTCAAAGAGCGCCTGGTCAATGAAAGTAAACAGAAGGACCGATCTAGCGATGTTCAAGCATTTTTGAAATCGATGACAAGGGAAATCAATAGAGAATTACAAAGCGAAAACTATTGGGACCACTTCGAGCGAAATTACAGGGAGTTGCACGAAGAGTTTTCAGCAAGTTTGATAAAAAGATTTCCAAACCTTACAAAAGGTGAGATAAGGCTGTGCTACCTAATGCGTCAAAAAATGAGTAACAAGGAGATTGCAACAGTGTTAAATGTGAGCCCAGCCGCCATTGAAAAGGCTAAATACCGTTTAAAAAAGAAACTAGAACTCCAGAAAGAAGATGCATTAGACGAATATATTCAAGGCCTGTGACCCTTTTGTCCAGTTAATGTCTGCCACATGGGAAAGAGATTTTTGAAATATTAATTGAACTTAGAGCCTGTTTAATTCATATAAGTCATGAAGCATCCCCGTATTCTATTCATTTTAGGCGTTTTTCTTTTAAGCGTACTTAAGCCACTTAAAGCACAATACGTTCAAGCTGCAGGTAAAGCGATTGTTGATGGGAATGGGGACACGTTACTCATTCGCGCAATGGGTATTGGTGGTTGGATGGTTCAAGAGGGCTATATGCTACAGACGGCTTCATTTGCAAGCCCACAGCACAAGATTAAAGACACTATTCAGGACCTCATCGGCGCGACGGCCACCGAAGCTTTTTATGAAGCATGGTTAGAAAATCATTTCAGTAAAGCTGATGTAGATTCTATGGCCGTCTGGGGATTCAACACGGTTCGTGTTCCTTTGCATTACAATCTATTCACATTACCCATTGAAGAGGAGCCTGTTCTTGGCCAAAACACGTGGTTAACGAAAGGCTTTCATCTCGTTGACTCAGTTGTCAAGTGGTGCAACGCAAATGACATGTATGTTATTCTGGATTTGCATGCAGCCCCAGGAGGTCAAGGGTATGATGAAGCGATAAGCGATTATGACCCGACAAAGCCTTCGCTTTGGGAAAGTGTTCACAATAGAAATAAAACGTCTTCCCTTTGGAAAAAATTGGCAGAACGCTATTCGACGGATACGACTATTGCGGGTTACGATTTATTAAACGAGCCCAACTGGAATTTACCTGGCGGTACCTTATTACGTGCACTCTACGAAGATGTTACGGATAGCATTCGTTCTGTCGATACCAATCACATCCTCTTTATTGAAGGGAATTGGTTCGCAAACACCTATACCGGTTTGACACCGCCATGGGATAACAATATGGCCTATTCACCACATAAGTACTGGTCACCTGTAAATAGTGTAGCGGACATTCAGTACGGCTTGGATTTACGTGATACTTATAATGTGCCTATTTGGTTTGGTGAAACAGGGGAAAACTCCAATGCATGGTATACTTCTTTGATCAGCATTATGGAATCTGAAGGTGTAGGTTGGGCTTGGTGGCCATTAAAAAAGATTGAGACGATCAATGCACCGTTGAGCATTACCAAGTCTGCGGGCTATCAAGATCTACTTGATTATTGGAGCGGTAATGGTTCGGCTCCTTCGGTTGCTACTGCTACTGCAACACTCATGCAGTTAACTACGGATTTAAAAGCGCAGAACTGTACGTATAATAGAGGTGTCATTGATGCGATGTTTCGTCAAGTTCAGGATCCAACTTCTATTCCATGGAAATCACATGATTTACCTGGTGTGATTCATGCTTCAGAATACGATATGGGGCCTTTGGGGGACGCCTACTTTGATACGGAATCTTTCCAACTAAATCCCCCTCCTTCATGGAATTCAGGCTGGACCTATAGAAATGACGGAGTTGATATTGAGAAGTTCACGGATGCAGTAAATAGCAATGGCTATATGGTGGGCTTTGTTGATACTGAAGATTGGATGAGTTACAGCGTAACGATACCGCAAGACAGCCTTTATACCATTAAGGTGCGACAAGGTTGCAGTGGGTCTACCGGAGGTAATTTTTACTTCGAAGCGGATGGGGTAAGATTAACACCAAATTACTACGCAACAAATACGGGCAGCTGGACTGTGATGTCGACCAAAACGATACCAAACGTTGTCCTGTCTGCAGACGATAAGAAAATCAGATTTGTAGCAAATCAGGGAGGGTTTAATGTGACAAGTTTTGAATTTGTTCCCACGGGCAGCACCACTACAATCAATGCGGAATATGTACATTCAGTTACATACGATAACAGCACGATCGAAGTACAGACAAACAAACCTCTTGATTCAGCAAACCTTGGCGCCACTGCTTCCTATTATGTAACGGTGAATGGAGTTCCGGCATCTATAACCTCCGTCGCCAAGAGTCCCTCCAATTCCCGTAATGTGCTCATAGGTATAGGCCAAGCTTTAACGTTTCTGGATGAAATCAAAATTTCATACGCAGGGACAACGTTACAAGCGAAGGACGGCACCAATGTTCAGTCCTTTAGTCAAGAATTAGTAGAGAATACGCTACCAACTGTACATGTTATTCCCGGTAAAATTGAAGCAGAAGCGTTTACTACAATGGATGGTATTGCCCTTGAGAACACGACGGACATTGGAGGAGGTCAAAACATAGGATACTTAGGTGCAGGGGATTACCTTATCTACGACGTTAAAGTTTTAAATAGCGCTACTTACAGCGTTGATTACCGTCACGCATCGCTTTCAGGGGTGAATATGCAATTCATATTTACGGATACACTGGGGAATTATGTCACAAGTTTTCCATCAATATCTTTAGGTGCAACGGGCGGTTGGCAAACCTGGCAAACGACAAATCAACCTGGCGGCATCCTTTCTCAAGGAGATTATAAATTGCGTCTTGATGTAGGTTCTGAATTTAATTTGAATTGGTTCGAATTCATTCAGGGTATAGGGTTCACTGAACAGCCGAATTCCCACCCCATTATGTTGTTCCCAAACCCCACAAGTAACGCGTTATTTATCGATGGTGCATGGGCGTCAGGAACCGCGCTGGATATTTTTATATATGATACTACAGGTAAGCTGTGGCTCAGAGAAAAGCATACTTATAATGGTTCAAAGATTCAGCTAGGGATACACGCGCTGCCTAATGGGACTTTTCACGTGACGGCGGTTTCTCCTTCCAGCAGATTCACAGAGCAACTCATTATAACTCGCTAATTCTTAAACCAAAGCTTTTGCAAGGCTGATTGTGCCGCAGTCGGATTTCTTTGGAATCGGATGTAGTGTTTTTTTGAACCCGTTGTATAAGCGACGTTATAAGGCACCGTGAATTTCGTTCCGTTGCGTTCTATTAACAGTACTAAGGGGCTACCTTCTTTAGGTCCGCCGTATGCCGTTTCCAATTCATTAGCATAACGTTGTACGCGATCTCCCTTTTCTAGTTCATAGGGGTTTTCTTTTGAGATGTTTTTGATTTCTATGTAGTCCGTAGATCGGATACCTCTTGTTTTGTAACCATTGTCCCGGAGGGGATCTACCACAACAGGACCTGCGTAACGGCGGTCGTAATCTATACCGACTTTGTTTAAATACTCTTTGGTAGGCAATTCGTTGCGTCCACTGACATAGTCGTCGAAGAACTCTTGAAGATCAGAATGTACTAATGCAACAAATTCGGCGATGATTTGTGGGTCTTTAAAGCTTTTGTCTGGTCCGTAAACGTCGCGCAGAGCGAGGATGATGTCGTGCAGGTCTTTTTCACCACCGGTGAGTTCCATGATACGAATATCTAGTAATGCGCCCATTAATGCACCACGCTGATAGACCTGACCGTATTGCTTTTTATAGGGGTTCTTCAAAACGTTTTCACTCATTTCGGTAAATGACATTTTCGCTGTTGGATAGCGGTCGGCAGAACGAATCTTTCCCCTAAGTAGACTTTGAATGTATTCTTCCTTATCTATAACACCGCCTTTTAGTTGACTGATGCCTGCGAAGTATTCGGTGATGCCTTCGTAGAGCCAAAGGTGTTGACTCATTTTTGGGTTGATGTAATCAAAATTTCCAATTTCTTCGCTGTGAAGACCTAGTGGTGTTAGGATATGAAAAAATTCGTGGATGCACACATCGGCCATTCCATCCAAAACGGTTGTGCCTCCGAAATCTGGCAAATAGTACACAGAGCTGTTGCCGTGTTCGAGCGCTCCAAAACCTTTTCCAGCAAGTGTACGAATGGCTTTAATGATTGTACCTACCTTAATTTCTTGCCCAGAAAATAGCCCTTCGAACTCTGTGTGGTCTTTGATATAGAAGAGAAAAGCGTAGTTTTCGACGGGAAGATTCCCCTCTAAAAAAGCTTCGATCGCCTTCATACTAGTTTCGACTTGTTCGTATATCTCTTGTGATAGCTCCCGGCCATTTTCCGTAAACACACCTATGGTCACTTTAGCGCCCCCTAGTTTGAAGGATGTCGTATCCGGTTTACTTACCATTATGGGGCAATCAAGGAAGTGATGGTAGTCGCGCGCGTAAAAGTTTTGTGTATTGCCGTAGCTGTAACCTTCTAATGCGCTAAGCCCATAAAGACTTGGACTTTTTGTGATTTCAAGTGCTACGGGGAGTGCCTCTTTACCTTCGAAAAATCCAAAATAGCCAGCTGCGTTTAACAGAAAGTTAGTCCGCTCTTGATTATTCGTCCCTGCGGGCTCAAAGACTTTATTTTTACGAATGCGCGCATCAAACGTATCGTCTGCCCAATATTCGATGCGCTCTGGTTTGCCATAGATAGTGAAGGTATTGCCCTTATGCTTGACTTTCAGCGGTTGTCCACCTGTGTTATACGCTTTAAAATCCTGAATAAATCGACCATAGTCTAGCGTGGCGTAGGTTCCTGGTATGGTCGCGGGAAAGTGAAATTTGTATTGATTGTCTTTGGGGTTTGATAATTGGACCAAAGAAGCATCAATGGTAACCTTCACACGGTCTTCAACGACATGGGTTAGATCAATCGCATAGGAATGAACGCCTTTATTTTGGCCAGTAACGTATAGGGTAGCCAGTAGGGCCAGTAGTAGGAGTTTAATTTTCATGTTCTCGGGATGAAATATCCTCTAAAAATAGACAAGAATGCGGTTTTGCCGAAAAAAGAAAACCCCACGACTTTCGCCGTGGGGTTTTCCAACACTCTGTAATGATTGATTAAGCTGCTTCTTTTTCTGAGCTGATCGCTAGAGAATAGATAACAAGACCAAATCCAATTTTGTTGATTGCATCTGCAAGGTTGTAGCACAAGTTTAGTACTTCTTCGTTTGCTTCGATACCTAGGTCCATTCCGAAGAATCCACCTGCTGTACCTAAGATGTAACCGATAGGGTAAATACCCCAACCGATGATTACGAATTTCGCTAGGGCACTGTTTGCTTTCGCTACTGCACCACCTGCATTGTTCGCCAACTTAGCAACGTCGCCTTTCCATACCATCCATACGATGTAGAAGTAAGCAGCACCAGAAATAGCACCCCAAACCCAAGAAACAGGATCGTTTGCGTAAAATGCCTCACCGATGTAACCAGTTACGAGCATCGCAACTGAAGCTAGGATCAGTTTGTACAAGATTGACTTCGTACCACCAGCTTTTTTGGTGATCAAATAGAACTCAACACACATAAGTGGTACGGTTAGCGTCCAGTCTACATAACGTAGAACTACTGGACTTCCATTACCGGCAGCGTAGAAATCACGCATGTAGTAGTAATGCACTGCTGCAATACCAGTAATAAGCCCACTAACGAGCATTGAAGTTTTCCACTCGTCTGAAACTCTACTTCTTTCGAAGAAGAAGAATACCGAAGCGGCTAACATCGCCATGTATCCGGCGAAGAATGTGAACGATACGTAATCGTTCGGATCGAATCCCATAGATCCGTCTAAAAATAATGACATGGTGTTAAAATATTAAAGGTTATAACTACCACTTAACTTACGAAATATTCTTTTGTTCACGACACGTGAAAAATAAGTGAAAACACTTATATATTGGGGGTAAATTGTTATAAATGGCTATATATACCTCTAATTAGTATGGTTTAGCGAACTTAATCGAACAGGAGCTGTTAGACAAATTATAAAGGGTCAAATCGACATTTAATCAATGAACCGGTACGATATAGGGTTTTTAGGAATGGGCGCTGCCAACGGGTTGCTTTTGCTTGAATTGGAGCGAAAGAATCTGTTGCATACGCTTAAGATCCTTATCCTTGAACCGGACGCGAAGTTAAAAAACGATAAAACCTATTGTTTTTGGGCTGATTCAGAACACAAGATACGTACCGAACTTCGCGACGTGTTGTCCCATCAATGGGATACAATAGCTACTGCCGACGGACTGGAATCGCTCGAGGACCAACATTATTATATGGTGGAAAGTACTGCACTGTATAATAAGGTTAAGAGCGTAGCGCAGTCCTATGAGAACATTGTCTGGATCAGAGGCGCGGTTGATGGATTGAAAACCAGGACGGATGCGGTAGAATTGTCAAGTGGCGATTATACTTGGGAAGTTCAGCAGGTGTTCGACAGTCGACCGCCAAGAATTAAGGAGCCAATGGGTCCCTTAGTGTTACAAAGTTTTGTGGGTTGGCGAGTAGAGCTGCAGGAAGATTATTGGACGCCGAATGAGATGACCCTTATGGACTTCAATATTCCCCAAAACGGTTTCACACAGTTCATGTACGTGCTTCCAACGGGAACGAAAGAGGCATTGGTTGAAATGACGCGATTCGGAAGCGAACCATTGCCGCATGAATTGGCAAGTAATCACCTTCGCAACTACTTACTATCTCCTGGTTTATCTTTCGATATCGTACATGAGGAGCGCGGGACAATTCCTATGACACAGTACGCTGAAGTAAAAGATCAAGATGCGCGAATCATTTCTACCGGCGCGCGTGCGGGAAAAATAAAAGCCACTACCGGTTATGCCTTTAAGAGCATGTTTGAGCATGCAAAGGAATTGGCCAGCGGTATAGCGCAAGAGCGAAAAGAGTCTTCGTGGCTGCGTCTCCCAAAAAGCGAGATGGATCGCTTTAATTTTTACGACCATCTACTGCTGCATATTTTAAAGCATAAACCACATTGGGGTAAAGAAATTTTTGAATCTCTGTTTGCTACCCAAAGAGCGAGTAAGGTGTTTCAGTTCTTGGACGAAAAGTCCTCCGTTAAATGGGAATTAAGCATGTTTGCCCGATTGCCGGTTTTAAAGTTTCTCTGGGCATTGGCGGCCTCCTTTATTGCCTTCGTGGTAGCTAAGCCTTCCCGTTGGGCACCGCTTTTGTTCACGGTTTTTGCTTCAATCGCGGTTGTATTATTGCCTACCTATATTACCTACGGCTTGCAGGCCATATTGGTTTTCTTGTTGTTTTTATACGGCATTCCACATGGGGCACTGGATGGCTACAGCCACGCAAACAAGGACCGATTGCCAAAATTCATTTTGCGCTATTGCTTCATCATGCTCCTTGTCGTTTTATTTTGGGCGGCCAGTCCGGTCATAGGTTTAGTCGCTTTTCTAGTCTACAGCGCTTGGCATTTCGGAGAAACGGACTTGCGCGAATGGGGTTTCCCTAGTATCGGGTTGTCGTTTTTGTGGGGAACAATGCTACTGGCTATGATTTTGTTGCCACATCTAGGCGAGGTCAATACAGTACTGGAAGTTATGGGCATCACAAGGGTGGATTGGCCTGCTGAATTTGTAAATATGGCCATCCGAATGACCCTAACACTTGGGCTTTTTATGGGGCTTTGGTTTCGTTCGATCCCCTGGATCGTTGCGATGGTGACACTCAGTTTGACTGCTACTTTACCTTTGGCTACCGCATTCGGGATTTACTTTGTTTTACAACACAGTCTATCTGGATGGAACCACTTAAAGTTGTCGCACAAATGGACAAATTTAGAAATGTGGATGAAGGCCCTGCCATTTACTATCGGCGCGGTGGTACTGTTCCTGTTGGTATTTAGATTCGATAAGAATTCAATGCTGGCCTGGTCGAGCTATTTTTTAGTCTTCCTCAGCGCGATCAGTTTGCCTCACATCTACTTCATGTCGAAGCTTTACAAGGACCGATTCTAAGCGACCTTCTTCTTTAACGTGATGTGCGTGATCTCCGGCCAGATCCCCACACGACCTGGGAAAGCTAAAAATCCAAACCCACGGTTTACATGCAAAACTCTCCCGTCCTGCTCTGGGTAAAGACCGGCCCATTTGGGGTATTTGAATTTTACAGGTGACCATTTGATCCACCCAGGGATTTCAATGCCAAATTGCATGCCGTGTGTATGTCCACTAAGTGTCAGGTGTATTTTGTTTGGGTGTTGTTTTACTTCGGCGTCAAAATGCGACGGATCGTGACTCAAGAGCACTGTGAATGCATCTTCTGGGATTTGATTTAACGCAGAATTTAAATCGCCGTACTGAGGGAATGGTGGCAATCCCCAATTTTCAACACCTGCAAGGTACAACCGCTGTCCGTTGCGCTCAAAAAAACGGCTATCGTTGAGTAAGAGGTCCATGCCCATTTCAGCGTGAATTTCTTTCAGCCTGTCCATATTCGCGACTTTGGCCTCCGGTGAAGCAAAACGCCAATAATCACCGTAGTCGTGGTTGCCTAGGATAGAAAAGATGCCTGATTTTGCCTTTAATCTTTGGAAAACGGGAATCCACGGTTCGGCTTCGCTGGCGGTATTGTTCACCATATCGCCAGTGAATACGATACAATCGGCTCCAAGTGCACTTACCATATCTACGCCGTATTGAACTTTTTCTGTGTTGTCGAAAGATCCACTATGTATATCGGAAATTTGTGCGATCGTAAAGCCGTCAAAAGCATCGGGTAGGTCATCAAATTCCAGAGTGTGGGAAATAACTCGATAGCGATAGCGTCCTTTCCAAATGCCGTCGATAATCCCTAAAAAGGGTATGGCGGCGAGGCCCAGGGCCAATTTCGAAATGAAGGCTCTGCGCTCAGGCATTAAAGTGGGTTGGGTGGTTACACCGCGAAAGACAAATTGGCTCAACCGCACTATATCTTCTATAAGAAGCGGGCCAATGGCAATGAGCTTAGGGACAGCAAGTAAAATGGATGCACCCATGAGTAAACCGAGGTAGCGGTATTCTACTTTTCCACTCGTCATCATTAAGGCCAGCGTGATGGAGAAAATAACATAAGCAATCGTGATGCCCCAATATACATAGGGGGTGGCGCTGCTACGAAAGACGGTTTTAAAGGCTTGGTAGGCGTATAAGTCAATGGCGAGCATGAACCCGAGGGTGAAGAATATTCTGAAAATCATAATATCTGTGTGGATGCTTAATAACAACTCCATGCGGTTAGGATTGTTTGCTTGCAAAACTCGGTATTTGCACTGAAGTAGCTATCTTAACTCCCTTATTTTTCTGTAGCCAATCGCAAAATCTATTCCATGGGTCAAGAAACACCGGATCAAAGCAAAAAGCTGTTCTTATTAGATGCTTATGCGCTCATTTTCAGGGCGTATTTTGCCTTTGCAAAAAACCCAAGAGTGACTTCTGGTGGGATTGATACAAGTGCAGTTTATGGATTTACAAGTGCGCTACTGGACCTGTTGTCTAAAGAGAATCCTACGCACATCGCCGTTTGTTTCGATTTGCCCCAGCCTACTGAACGCCACGAGATTTTTCCAGACTATAAGGCGAACCGGGATGCAACGCCGGAGGCGATAAAGCTGGCCGTGCCCTATATCCACAGGCTTTTGGAAGCTTTTAAAATCCCGGCCTTAGGTGTTCCGGGGTATGAAGCAGATGATGTGATTGGAACTTTGGCGAAGCAAGCCGAAAAAGAGGGGTATACCACGTACATGATGACGCCCGATAAGGACTTTGGCCAATTGGTATCACCAAACATATTTATGTACCGCCCTGCGCGCGGCGGCAATCCGCCGGAAATCTGGGGAGAGACGGAGGTCTGTGAAAAATTTGAACTCGATCGCGTTGAACAGGTCATTGACTACCTAGGTATGATGGGCGATGCTGTGGACAATATTCCCGGTTTACCCGGTGTCGGTGCGAAGACTGCGTCTAAACTTTTGAAGCAATACGGCTCTTTAGAAGAAACATTGGCGCATGCTGATGAGATCAAAGGCAAACTTGGCGAGAAAATTCGAGATAATGCGGAATTAGGGCTGCTCTCAAAAAAGTTGGCGCGGATCATTCTTGAAGTTCCTATTGATTTAAACCCAGATTCACTGACTAGAGATCCATGGGACCAAGAAGCCCTTTTAGATCTGTTTGAAGAATTAGAGTTCCGCACACTAGGCAGAAGGTTGGGATTGCAGCGCGATGCCGCGGATGAGGTTAGCGCGAAGCCAGTGCCAACAAAGAAGGTAGCATTGGCCAGTAATGATCAAATGAGCCTTTTTGGCGAACCGCAGCAGGCGATAACTGAAGCGGACGTACCCAGCGGAAGATTGTCGATTGCGACAGCGGATCACATGTATCAATGTATTGAGACCTTGCCGGAAGCTCGCGAATTGGGCCGACTGTTGCTTGAAAAAGAAGAGGTTTGCTTTGATACAGAAACGACATCATTAGATATTCTTTCTGCCGAACTGATTGGTATGAGTTTCTCTTTTGAAGCAGGTAAAGCCTATTATGTGCCCGTACCGCAGGAGCGTGACCAGGCACAAGAGTGGATTGCCGCGTTTCAGCCGTTTTTCAAATCTGAATCGGTCCGAAAGATTGGTCAGAATTTAAAATACGATATCGGTGTATTACTGAACTACGGCATAGAAGTGCGCGGTCCATTGTTCGATACGATGATCGCACATTATTTACTGCAGCCGGATATGCGCCACAAAATGGATATTCTTGCGGAGACCTATTTGAATTATACCACCATTTCCTACGAAAGTGTCGTTGGTAAAAAGGGTAAAATGCAAAAGACACTGCGCGAAGTGCCTGTGGAAGCTGTGGTCGACTATGCAGCAGAGGATGCAGACATCACCCTTCAGTTGAAAGCGGTTTTTGAGCCAAAATTGAAAGAAACTGGGGTGCTGAAGGTGTTTGAAAATATTGAAATGCCATTGGTGCCCGTCTTGGCGCGGATGGAACGAGAAGGCATAAGGGTAGATGTTGCCTCGTTAAACAGCTACAGTCGTGAATTGGGCCAATTGATAGACGAGCTCGAGGGGACTATTGTAGCATTGGCTGGCCGGCCTTTCAATGTGGGGTCCCCGCGTCAACTGGGTGAAGTATTGTTCGAAGATTTGAAATTATCAGACAAGCCCAAGAAGACAAAAACAGGCCAATACGCAACATCGGAGGATATTTTACAGGGCTATAGGAGCAAGCATGAGATTGTGGATTCTATTTTGACCTACCGAGAATTGAAAAAATTGAAGAGTACCTATGTAGATGCGCTACCTGAACTGGTCCATCCTGCAACGGGGCGGATTCATACCAGCTACAACCAGACCGTAGCGGCTACTGGGAGGTTGAGTTCAACCAACCCCAACCTGCAAAACATACCGATCCGCACGGAAAACGGTCGTCGCGTTCGGGCTATGTTTGTCCCCGCGAACGAACAACACGTTTTGTTAGCCGCAGATTACAGCCAAATAGAGTTGCGTGTGATTGCTGCATTAGCAAAGGATGAAGCGATGATCGAGGCGTTTCGAAACGGAGAGGATATTCACAAAGCCACTGCAGCGAAGGTTTTTGAAGTGCCATTGGAAGAAGTTTCTCGCGAACAACGTTCCAATGCGAAAACAGTCAATTTCGGTATTGTCTATGGTGTTAGCGCTTTCGGCTTAAGTCAGCAAACGGATATGAGTCGTAAAGAAGCCAAAGCCGCTATTGACGGTTACTTCCGAACGTATCCGGGAATCAAAGCCTATATGGATGATCAGGTCGCTTTTGCACGCGAAAATGGGTATGTAGAGACTATAACGGGTCGACGCAGGTACCTTAAAGATATCGAGAGTCGCAATGCGGTGGTTCGGGGGCACAGCGAACGAAATGCGGTAAATGCGCCTATACAAGGTTCTGCAGCAGATATTATCAAACTTGCCATGATAGAGATTGATCGAGCTATGCGTGCAGAGGGATTAAAATCGAAGATGCTCCTTCAGGTGCACGATGAACTGGTCTTTGATGCAGTCGAAGGAGAACTCGAGGCACTTAAAGCGTTGGTCGTAGAAAAAATGGAAGCAGCCGTTGATTTGGCGGTTCCAATGATTGCTGAAGTGGGTACGGGGAAAACTTGGTTGGAAGCACATTAATTTCCGGATACAATTTTTGTATTATTGTAAGTGAACACTTACAATGACTGAAAAACAACAAGCATTACTTCAAAGCGCTCAAACGCTTATTGCTGCACACGGCCTCACGGGGATGTCGACGGCAAAAATAGCGGCGCATGCAGGCGTAAGTGAAGCGCTGATATTCCGCCATTTTAAATCTAAAAACGGTCTTGCTCTGGCGGTGTTGTCTGCGGGTGAAAGAGCACGAGCCGGATTGATTTACGGTTTCTTAAACGATGCCGATCCTACTGAAGTATTGCGCTCGTTTACTTCTATTCAGCTTGATAAATTCAAAAATAGTCCCGATTTACTCGCTTGGATAGCAATGATTCGGATAACGCAGGAAGACCTGGTGCGTCGAGAAATGGATTCTTTTGTAATGGAACGTTTGCGTTGGGCCATATCGAGCGTGGGTCATGGTTCGGAGGAAGCGGTTGCACGCACTGCAGTTGAGGTGTTGGAACGAACATTGCTGTTGGCCTTTCACGGAGATGAAGAAAGCAGCGTTTTGTGTTTGCGTGGATTGCGAGAATTGTTAATAAATGAGTGAGTACTTACTTATTTACACAAAATATATGCGATGAGAGTCGATGCAAAGTGGTTTTCCTTGCAGGACTCAGGGGAATGGGCTTTTTTGAAGAAATACGACGGTACGAAATACATATAACTAACCTAAATACACATGAATAGTAAATTGATCAGAAATATTGTAGTCGCTCTGGCGATTCTTGCAATAGGAATTTTCGTCAAAGGCAAGCTAAGCGCGATGTCGACGAAGGAGGAAATACGTGAAGATAGGATTAAGCCGCGCGTAAAAGTGATTGAAGTTGCGAACGATACCATTGCCTTGCCCATAACTGTATATGGGAAGTTGAGCGCTACAGAGCGTGTAGACTTATTGGCCGAAGTTAGTGGGACTTTTTTGGATGGGGATGCACCGTTCTTGGAAGGTGTTGCATTTAGGAAGGGGCAGATCATGTTGCAATTGGACAATGCGGAAGCGCAGGCGAACGTGATGGGTCTTAAAGGTAGTTTTATCAATAGTGTACTGGCCATTTTACCTGATTTAAATGCAGATTACCCAGAAGCTTACGCGGCTTGGGAAGCCTATTATGATGCGTTGAGTCTCAATAGCTCATTAGTACCGATGCCAAAGACGGCGACCAAGCTGGAGAAATTCTTGATTGCTCGTGGTATACCTACTGCCTACTATCAAGTTAAAAGCGCCGAAGAGCGTTTAGAGAAGTTTTGTATTCGAGCGCCTTTTGATGGGGTTGTGGCTCAGGCCTCAGTGAAAAAAGGAAATTTAGTGAGTCCAGGAAGGGCTCTGGGAAGTTTTGTTGGATCCGGCGGCTTTGAATTGAAGGGGGCCGTGACTTTGTCCTATGCAGACGAATTAAAATTGGGCCAGTCCATTACGTTCACTAGCCCGGATCGCAAGGGTACCTGGAAAGGTCAGATAGATCGTATTAGCCCTGTTGTAGATGATGCAAGCCAAAACATCAACCTCATTGCTTCACTTCGTGGCGATGATCTCAAAGAAGGCATGTACCTCACAGGAACTATTGCTAACGTTGAGGTGTATGATGCCCTTCGCGTACCGGCTTATATGGTTTTTGATAACGAATACGTGTATACCGTGGAATCGGATTCTTTACTTGCGAAAACTGCTGTCGAAGTAGTGGAATGGCTTGATGAAAGTATTGTCATCAAAGGACTCAAGAACGGGCAGTTGCTCGCTGATGCGCCAACGCTCAAAGCAGCATCTGGAACCATCGTTGTAGCGGTAAAAAATTAACCGAAGCCAGCGATGAAAAAACTCATAGAATTTTTTATTAAATATCCCGTAGGGGTAGACACACTGCTCATCGGAATCTTCTTTTTCGGATGGGTCAGCTACAACGCCCTGAACACAACGTTTTTCCCTTTAGTAGAGTCGAGGAATATAACGGTTACGGCAGTTTATCCAGGTGCTTCTCCTGAAGAGATGGAAGAAGGCGTCGTCAATAAAATTGAGCAGAACCTTAAAGGATTGACGGGTGTAGAGCAATACACGTCTACCTCATCTGAGAACAGCGCGACGATCAGTGTTGAGGTTATAAAGGGCTACGATACAGATCTTGTGTTGGAAGACGTGAAAAATGCGGTTGAAAGCGTCCCCTCTTTTCCGACCGGCATGGAGCCTATTCGGGTTGCGAAACGAGAAAACCTTACCCTTGCAGTTAGTATGGCGTTGAGCGGCGAGGGAGTAGACCTTGTTAGCTTGAAACAAGAGGCGCGACGCATAGAACGTGAGCTGCGTTTGGTAGAAGGAATTTCTAAAATTTCCTTAGGCGGTTTTCCAGATGAAGAAATAGAAATTGCTCTAGATAAAAGTACCCTGCGTAAGTACAATCTTTCTTTAAGCCAGATTGCCACTGCATTGCGCACAACAAACCTAGATATTACCGGTGGTACCATTAAGGGTACGCAGGAAGAAATGCTCATTCGTTCGCGCAACAAACAATACGACGCAGAAGCGCTTCAAAACATTATAGTCTATGCGCGTCCAAGCGGCGAAACACTGCGTCTTAAGGATGTAGGTACAGTAAGAAATCGCTGGGCCGATGCGCCAACGCGTGCAGAATTTAATGGCATTCCATCGGTAGAGATTACCGTAAATAACACGGATGAAGAAGACCTCCTGCAAACCTGTGAATATTTGCGCGGGTATGTAGATTCATACAATGCCAGCACGGGGAACATGCAGATCGATGTGATTCGTGATTTTTCGGTGACTTTGGATCAACGGAAGGATCTATTGTTCGAGAACGGTTTGCTAGGTTTCTTCCTGGTGTTATTGTTGTTGACTCTGTTTTTGAATTGGCGATTGGCCTTTTGGGTTGCTATCGGAATTCCTGTCTCGTTTGCCGGTATGTTCATTCTTGCCACGCAATTTGGGATTACCATCAATGTAATCTCGCTCTTTGGGATGATTGTAGTCATTGGTATTCTCGTAGATGACGGGATAGTAATTGCAGAGAACATCTACGCACATTTTGAAAAAGGAAAGCCGCTCATGCGGGCAGCACTGGAAGGGACATTGGAGGTTATTCCATCCGTAGTTAGCGCTGTCTTAACGACCATTATTGCGTTTTCTTCCTTCTTTTTCTTAGCGGGCCGTCCGGGCGATTTCTTCTCTGAAATGGCCTTTATCGTGGTGGCAACCTTGGCGGTGTCTTTAGTGGAGGGTTTATTGTTCTTACCGACTCACTTGAGCCATGCAAAGCTTCAACGCGATGAGAAAATGAATCCGGTACAGCGCATAGCTACGGGTGCGCTTTTCAAATTTAGAGACCGCTACTATGCCCCGTTTTTGAGGTGGTCGCTCAACAATAAGTTGATTACCCTTGCATTCTTCTTTGCAATCATGCTGGTGACCTTTGGTGCCATTGGTGGTGGAATTATTAGGACTCAATTTTTCCCTTTCATTGAGCGCGATAACATAGACATCAACCTTGACATGCCTGCGGGGACGAACGACGAGGTGACTTTGAAATGGATCAACCACATTGAAGATGCTGTTTGGCGCGTGAATGAGCAGTACAAAGCGGAACGCGAAGACGGTTTAGATGTGGTGGTTGCCGTACAGAAAAATGTAGGCCCGCTGACCTCTAAGGCCCGATTAAACGTAAATCTCCTGGATTCAGAAACACGATTAACACCATCGTTCCTTATTCAAAACGACATACGAAAAGCTGCCGGAGAAATCCCAGGTGCGGACAATCTGAGTTTCGGTGGAGCGCAAGCTTTTGGCAAGCCGATCTCAATTTCGTTGGTGTCCTATGACCTCGAAGCGTTGAAGGCTGCGAAGGAGATTTTAAAATCCAAACTTAAAAGCATGGATGCGTTGACGGACGTTATTGATAACGACCAGAAAGGGATTCGTGAGGTTACGTTAGAATTGACAGATAAAGCGCGTTACTTAGGGCTCACCCCCGGGGGCATTATGACTCAGGTGCGTGAGTCTTTCTTTGGTGCGCAAGTGCAACGCTTGCAGCGAGGTGAAGACGAAGTAAAGGTTTGGGTACGTTTGGCAGAGAAGGACCGTAAGAAGTTATGGGACTTAGAGGAATTGCTGATCACTACGCCCCAGGGAAGCGTGCCGCTAAGAGAATTGGCCACGTATACGATTGAACGAGGAACGGTAAACATCAACCACCTGGACGGACAGCGAGAATTTCGAGTTGAGACCAATCTAGCTAGCCCAAATGGATCTGCACCGGCACTTTTGGCGCAAATACAGAGTGATATATTGCCTGCAATATTTGCCCAATTTCCTTCCGTAGATGCGCGTTATGAAGGCCAGCAGAAGGAAAGTCAGAAAACCCAAGACAGTTCAAAAACGGTCATGCCGTTGATTCTCTTTCTTATTGTATTGACCATCACTTTTACCTTCCGCTCGTTGATTCAGACCATTGTCATTATGCTTTTGATTCCGTTGAGTATGACGGGTGTAGCATGGGGACACTGGCTGCACGGCATGCCGATGTCAATTTTGAGTTTCCTTGGCGTGGTGGCATTGATTGGAATCATTGTAAACGATTCTTTAGTACTGGTTAGTAAGTATAATTTGAACGTAAAGAGTGGACAGCCTGTTTATGAGGCTATTTATAATGCAGGCTTGAGCCGATTCCGTGCCATTTTCTTGACCACAGTCACCACCGTTGCTGGTCTAGCCCCCTTAATTTTAGAAACCTCATTCCAGGCTCAATTTCTTATTCCTATGGCCGTTTCAATTGCCTACGGTATTGGGTTTGCTACACTTTTAACGTTGGTCGTATTGCCTTCGCTCATGGCACTGGTGAACGATTCGCGCGTGAACTTGAAGCATTTCTGGACGGGGGAAAGACCGACTCGTGAGTCCGTAGAACCAGCGATTAGGGAGATGGCAACCGAGACCTACTTTAATGAATTGAATAAAGCAGAAGACCATGAATAAAGTCGTAACCCTAGTGCTGTTCTTAGGTGTTCTCCTTAGTGCTACTTCACAGGAGTCAAAACCTACATTACTCTCCTTAGACGCTGCTGTTGCTGCTGCGTTGGAATACAACCACGATTTGTATGTGGTAGCCCTGCAGCGCGAACAAGCCGAGAATAGTGCGACGCTGGGCAATGCGGGAGCATTGCCCGCATTGCGCGCCACTGCCGGAGCAAATTACAGTAATCAGAATTCAGATCTTGAATTTGCAACGGGCCAGAGTCAAGTGGTAGATGGGGCACAAAGTGCCGCTCAAAATGCGTCTTTAGCATTGAGCCAAATCCTCTTTTCTGGTGGTGCTTTGCAACGGACTTACGGAGTTTTGAAGAAGGCTGCTGCGATGGCGAGTGTACAGGAACTACAGCAAATGAATGCCACGGTGGCTCAAGCACATAGTCAATACTATGCCATTGCTTTACTTCAAGAGACTATAGGGACGGCTGAAGCGAACATGACTATAAGTTTAGACCGTTACGAGCGTGCGAAATTGACCCATTCTTTGGGCGGTTCAAATTCGACAGAGTTGTTGTCCGCAGAGGTGGCGTTGAACAGGGATAAAATAACCTTGATGGATGCCCGCGCGCAACTCGCCAATGCTAAGAACACGTTTCGTTCGTTTGCTGGGCTTTCGGCAGATTTTGAAGTGACGGAAACAGTAAGCGATACGTTCGCTATGCCCATGGCGCTGGAAGCGATGGTGGACGCGGCATTGGCTCATAATCCAAGTTTACAATTGGTTCGAATGGGTGAAGAAACGGCACAATTGCAGTACCAGCTTTCCCAAAGCACCCTATTTCCCACTGTGAGTGCACAAATGAGTTATGGACTCAACCAAAGTCAAGCAGAAGCAGGCTTTCTGAGTGCTTCGCAACAAACAGGTTTGAATGCAGGGCTCACCCTTTCTTATGATATTTTTGGCGGCGGTCGCAGCAGAACACAACGTCAAAATGCTGCTTTAGATATGGAGATTGCATCGCGACGCAGGTTGCAGGCGGAAGAGAATATTGCTACTTCAGTACGCAATGCAGCAGAGGTATTTGTAAATGCACAGGCGAAATATGAATTGGAGCAAAAGAATGTTTTAGTGGCGCAACAAAATTTCGAGAAAACGAAAGAACGTTACCACCGGGGTCAGCTCAGTTTTTTGGAATTCCGTGAAGCGCAATTGGGTTTGCTCAATGCCGAAAACGGTAAAACTGCGGCCCTATTCCAAGCGCGGAATGCACACATTGCCCTGTGGCAATTGGTTCAAGCGTTTGACCTTTAAGCAAACAAAAAAGGCGCCCATTGGGCGCCTTTTTTATTCCTCGGCCAAGGCCTTAAAATTTCATTTCCGGTACATCACCTTTAACTACTAGGCGACCTGCGGTCTTTGCCTGAATTTCTTCCACTGTTACTCCAGGTGCGCGCTCAATCAAGACGAAGCCACGATCAGCGTCCACTTCTAGTACGGCGAGATCCGTTACAATGCGCTTTACACAAGCAACACCGGTAAGCGGCAAGGAACATTCACTGAGGAGTTTACTTTCTCCTGCACGATTCGTGTGTTGCATGGCTACGATGATGTTTTCTGCGGAAGCCACTAAATCCATAGCACCGCCCATTCCTTTCACCATTTTTCCTGGAATCTTCCAGTTCGCAATATCGCCGCGATCGCTCACTTCCATGGCGCCCAAAACGGTCAATTGAACGTGTTGACCGCGAATCATTCCGAAACTGAGCTCGCTGGAAAAGAAGCTCGCACCCGGCAGTGCCGTGATGGTTTGCTTGCCTGCGTTGATTAAATCCGCATCCTCCTCGCCCTCAAATGGGAAGGGTCCCATGCCTAAAATGCCATTTTCACTTTGAAACTCCACATTGATGCCTTGCGGGATGTGGTTGGCCACTAAGGTTGGAATTCCAATACCTAAGTTTACGTACCAACCGTCGCGAAGTTCTTGGGCAATGCGCTGTGCAATTTGATCTTTACTCAATCCCATGGTTATTCGCTTTTAGCACGCACGGTGCGTTGTTCTATTCGTTTCTCGTAGTCCACCCCCTGGAAAATGCGTTGCACGAAGATCCCCGGAATGTGAATGCTGTTCGGGTCCAATTCGCCGACTTCAACCAGTTCTTCAACCTCTGCTACGGTTATCTTACCTGCCATGGCCATCATCGGATTAAAATTGCGTGCCGTTCCCTTAAAGATCAGGTTGCCGGCTTTGTCGCCCTTCCACGCTTTAACAAATGCAAAAGGAGCATCAAAAGCATGTTCCAAAATATGCGGCTTGCCATCAAACACGCGTACCTCTTTTCCCTCGGCTACTTCTGTACCGTAGCCTGCAGGGGTGTAAAAAGCAGGAATCCCTGCTCCAGCAGCGCGACAGCGTTCTGCTAATGTTCCTTGAGGAATGAGATCAACTTCGAGCTCGCCAGAGAGCATCTGACGCTCAAACTCGTCGTTCTCGCCCACGTAAGAGGCAATCATTTTTTTAATCTGCTTGGTTTGAAGCAGCAGTCCTAGACCAAAGTTGTCCACACCTGCATTGTTGGAAATACAGGTAATGTCTT
>PZPA01000070.1 GCA_003045825.1 Bacteroidota bacterium | reverse complement strand
TCTCAAGCAAAACAGTGCATTTGTTTGGTCAAACTTCCTTTTTTAGCGAAGATTTTCAAGGCATCAGTCCACACTTTTTATTTGGTGAAGCGGAAGAAGAATTGGTCTTATACCCTTCTCCCACTTTATGGAGTGGTAACAGCGAATTCGGTGCAGATTCAACCGTATTGAAACTAGTCAATAACGAGCTAGACAGTCTATATATGCTCGCTAACGTAACTATTGCGACTAAGACCAAAGACTCCTTGTATTTTGATCAAACTACCGGTAATATTCTAAAAGGCAACTTTGACGAAAACTCCATGAAAAGTGTGAGAATCGATGGCAATGCCCAAGCTTTACTCCATAATGTGAGTGATGACGGTGCGATGGAGGGTTCCAATAAAAGTAGCTGCTCTTGGATGAAAATTACATTCCACGAAGATGCTGTGGAGAAGATAAAAATGGCTCGAGATGTAGAAGCAAACTATATCCCGAATAAGTCTTCCTCACCTGAATGGCTGCCGGGTTGTCAAACAATATTTGATCAACGGCCACATAAAACTTCTTTGTTGGCTCCGATTGTTAGCGATCTAGAATAGCTTTAATGTTAGGTTTGAAATACTTAGGACCTTTCATTACTTTCCCATCCTCTCTGTAAATTGGTTTTCCATCTAAACCTAGTTTACTCATGTTGCTCGCTTGAATTTCCTCGAACACGTCTTCAATGATGTGTTGCATGCCGTGGCTAAGAATGGTTCCACACAAGATGTACATCATATCACCAAGAGCATCTGCTACTTCTACTGTATCACCATCTAGTGCAGCTTCGAGGTACTCTTCGTTTTCCTCTGCCATAAGCCTATGCCGTAAGGCTATAGTTTCTTTTGTCGCTGCTGCCGTAGGTTCGTATTTATTGGTGATTCCAAAAGTGTCATGGAACTTTTCTACATGTTTTATCTGTTTCTGCATGATTTGCTTTTTATGAACGATTGCATCGTAAATTTACAACATGGAAAACATAACGACAGGGCATTGGATCTTTGCCGCTCTATTTGCGATATCATTTCTCATTTACCTCTTTATTAGCTACCGCAAGGACCTTCAGCTGCATAAGGTACATTATAAAAGTAGCGGTATCCAGGTTCTGCTATTGATCGTGATAACCTTGTTCGTTCTGTTTGTGTTTAAGCGCCTATTGTAGCGCAGATTCTGTCGTATATTTGCATTGAGTTTAACTCAACCCTATCGCATGACAGAAAAGCAGAAAAAAGAAATCAGTTACCAAGAGTACAAGACCGAAGTACTTCAAGATTATAAAATCGCCGTATTATCTCGTGAATGCTCTTTAATGGGGCGTCGAGAAGTTCTTACAGGTAAGGCCAAATTTGGAATATTTGGCGCTGGTAAAGAGTTGGCGCAGATTGCCTGGGCGAAAGCCTTTGAAAAGGGTGATTTCAGAAGCGGCTATTACAGAGATCAAACCTTCATGATGGCACTGGGTGAAATGGATGCAAAACGCTTCTTTACTTCCCTTTATGCTGTTACTGATATCAAGGAAGAACCCATGGCTGGAGGCCGTCAAATGAACGGTCATTTTGCGACAAGATCACTCGATGAAAATGGCGATTGGGTCAACCTTACAGAACAATACAATAGCTCCTCAGATATTAGTCCTACTGCCGGACAAATGCCACGACTTTTAGGGTTGGCTCAAGCTTCCAAAGTCTACAAAGAAGTTTCTTTCGACGGTAGTGATAAGTTTTCAAAAGCAGGTAGAGAAGTGGCTTGGGGAACTATAGGGAATGCTTCCACTTCTGAAGGACTCTTCTTTGAAACCATAAACGCTGCTGGAGTACTGCAAGTTCCTATGGTAATTTCTGTTTGGGATGATGAATACGGTATTTCAGTTGGTGCAGAGTATCAAACCACAAAACAAGATATTAGCGAAATTCTCAAAGGTTTTCAGCGCGATGAAAAAGGAAAAGGGTATGATATTTTTGTGGTTGAAGCATGGGATTACCCAGCACTTATAAACACATTCCTACATGCTGGACGCGTCGCACGTGAAGAGCATGTTCCTGTAATGATTCACGTAAAAGGAATGACTCAGCCTCAAGGACATAGCACTTCCGGTTCTCATGAACGTTACAAGACGGCAGAGCGTTTGCAGTGGGAAAAAGATCAAGATTGTATTGTAAAGTTCGGTGAGTGGATTCTAGCACATGATGTTGCATCTCAAGAAGAGCTGGACGAGATCACAAAAGAAGCTAAAAAACTAGCTCGTGACGGTAAAAAGGAAGCGTGGTCCATTTACCAAAGCCATCCAATACGCTTGAAACATGAGGTACTTCCTCTATTAAAAAGTATTCAAACCCAGGGCGAGAAGGGAATATTCATTACTAATGTTATCAATGAATTAGAGGCTCATGAGGATCTTGAGGTGGCACATTCTTTCAAAGCAGTTCGTAAGGCCATTCGAATAGTGGCGGGTGATAGTAATATAGACGTCAAACCGTTAAAAGCATGGCTAAGTAAAGAAAACGCTGTACAAAACGAACGCTACAGTTCTCATTTGTATAGCGTACAGGCTGAGGCGGCACTTCTAGATCATACCCCAGCAGTATACGAGACTCAAGAGATGGTAGATGCAAGAATCATACTCAGAGACAATTTTGATGCCCTATTCGCCAAGCATCCGGAAGCGATGGTCTTCGGTGAAGATTCCGGTAAAATTGGTGATGTGAATCAAGGCCTTGAGGGCATGCAATTAAAATACGGTGAAACAAGAGTTCAAGACGCTGGAATTCGTGAGGCTACCATTATGGGGCAAGGTATAGGGTTAGCAATGCGTGGATTACGTCCTATTGCTGAAATTCAATATTTAGACTACCTACTCTATGCACTTCAAATCATGTCCGATGATTTAGCTACTGTTCACTACCGCACGGTAGGTGGTCAAAAAGCACCAACTATTGTTCGTACTCGCGGGCACAGGCTAGAGGGAATCTGGCATTCTGGGTCTCCTATGGGAACCATTATCAACACCATCAAAGGTATGTATGTCTTGGTCCCAAGGAACATGACTAAAGCTGCAGGATTCTACAATAAATTAATGCAATTAGATAATCCTGCTATCGTCATTGAATGTTTGAATGGCTATAGAAGAAAAGAGGCGCTTCCTACTAATGTTGGCGAATTCACAATGCCCATCGGTGAGGTAGAGATTATGCAGGAAGGAACTGATATTACGCTTGTTACTTACGGTTCAAACTGTACCATTGCAGAAGCTGCGATACAGGAACTTATGACCATGGGCATTAGCGTGGAATTGATTGATATACAGTCTCTTATTCCATTTGACTTAAACCATGATGTAGTAGCAAGCTTAGCGAAAACGAATACCTTGGTTATCCTAGATGAGGACGTACGTGGCGGTGCTTCTGCCTTCTTGATGCAACATATTTTAGAAGACCAGAAGGGCTATCAGTATTTAGACGGTGCTCCGGTTACCATAACCTCCAAAGATCACAGACCGGCCTTTGCATCTGATGGCGACTACTTCTCTAAGCCTTCTTACGACGACATCGTAGAAAAATTGTATGCTGTAATGCATGAAAAAGATCCCAACACCTATCCCGCACTTTAATGGCGACACCCAAGATTTTTCCAAACACCGTCGCAGGAGTATTAGAAGCGTTGGAAATGTCCTTTGGGAAGGGGCTTTACGCGGACAAGGTTGTAGAAAAGTTATTGCGTCAAAATAAGAAATGGGGCTCACGAGATCGAAGTTTCGTTGCCGAACATACCTATGAAATGGTGCGCTGGTGGGGACTTCTTTGGGGACTTTTAGGACAAGAACCTACGACAAAACGGAAAGACCTTCAAAAGCTCTTTGGGATATACTGGCTTTGGCGTGGCTATGAACTTCCGGATTGGCCTAAGTTTGATGCCATACGAGATGTCAATATAGATGAACGTCTGAGTAGCTTAAGTGGAACCGCGATCTTAGAGAGCTATTCAGAGTGGTTTGATATTGAAGCTAGAGCGCAATTGGGGTCCAAATGGGATACGATCGCTAAGGCTATGAACATTCCTAATTCCGTCAATCTACGAGTCAATGTTCTTAAATCTACTACTCAAGAGGTCCTAGATGAGCTAGAGGCGGCGGGATTGAAAGCAACGGTTCATCCTATATTTCCAGAGGCTCTATTATTAACGGGACGTCCTCGATTGAATAATCTTGAGGGGTTTAAAACGGGTAAGTTTGAAGTGCAAGACGCAGGTTCTCAGTCTATAGCACCATACTTAAGTCCTAAGCCAGGAAGTATAGTTATCGATGCATGTGCAGGTGCTGGAGGTAAAACACTGCATCTTGGTGCGCTTATGCAAAATAAAGGCACTCTGATTGCAATGGATGTAGAAGGCCGTAAATTAGGTGAGCTCCAAAAACGTACGCAGCGTAGCGGGCTCAGCATTGTTAAGACAAGAGCTTGGGAAGAACCGGGAATATTAGAGGAGTTGTCAAATATAGCCGACTATGTACTTTTAGATGTTCCCTGTTCTGGTACTGGAGTGATTAAAAGAGAACCTGATACAAAATGGAAACTCCAACCAGAGCATTTGGAACGCTTGGAATCGGTCCAATTCAGCATCATTCGCGATTATTCAAATTTGCTTAAAATAGGTGGTACTATGGTTTACGCCACTTGCAGCATACTCCCTAAAGAAAATCGTCATCAAGTGGATGCTTTTTTAGCACATCCTGCAGGAGCTCAGTTTGAATTACTAGAAGATCAAACGGTAGATCCGTCAGAACACAATGATGGTTTTTATATGGCCCGCTTAAGAAAACTCGCATGAAGACCACGGAATCCACATCACTCTACGATGGATTAGAGCACATGAGTGCTCTAGAAATACTGAGGGGTATTAATGCTGAGGATACAAAAGTAGCAAAGGCTGTATCCGTTGTTATTCCAAAGATTAACATTTTCGTAGAAGCGTTAGTAGCGCGCATGAAGATGGGCGGTCGTTTGTTCTACATTGGTGCCGGTACATCTGGTCGATTAGGCATTTTAGACGCGAGCGAATGTCCTCCTACTTTTGGTGTAGACCATGAAACTGTTATTGGTCTCATTGCAGGCGGAGATTCCGCCATACGTAAAGCTGTAGAACATGCGGAGGATGATTGGAAAGGTGCGTGGAAGGATTTACTTCCCTACTCGCTGACACAGAAAGATACAGTCGTCGGCATCGCCGCTAGTGGAACCACGCCATATGTTATCGGCGGTTTAGAAGAAGCTAAGAAATACGGACTTTTAACGGCTTGCATAACTTGTAACGAAGGTGCACCAATAGCAAAGGCAGCGGAGCATCCTATTGAGGTGGTAGTAGGCCCTGAATTTGTAACCGGTTCTACCCGCATGAAGAGCGGAACTGCCCAAAAGATGGTGCTAAATATGATTTCAACAAGTGCCATGATACTATTGGGAAAAGTTGAAGGGAATAAAATGGTAGATATGCAACTGTCTAATGCTAAACTTGTGGAACGAGGAACGCGCATGATTGTTGAAATAACAAAAGTTTCACCAGCTCTAGCAGAAGAAATGCTGTTGTTACATGGAAACGTACGAGCTGCAATAACGGCAATACAACATACTAATGAGTAAGAGTAATCAAGATGAGATTGTAGCGGGTCTATTCAAGCTGGCGTGGTCCTTCCCTTTTATATTTTTAGGTCCTGCCTTGTTTATTGGTAAAGGAACCTCCGGAGCTTGGTACTGGACGGTACTTTCTATAGTGCTAATGCTCGGTGGTATTGCCTTTATAGCTTTGGGCTTACGACAAATTCTTCGCGGATTTTTTGGAGACTAACTACAATAGTTTGGTCACACGAAGGACTTGCATACGTCCTCCCCTTTCAATGTATAAGAAATAGGTTCCTGCAGCAATAGTTTCTCCAGGTGCCCACAGTGCCTTATATCGCTTAGATTCCAATGTAGCGGTAGCTACTGTCCTTTGGTAGAGGTCCCGTAGTTCTAAATGGATGGGTAAGGATTCGCCGTCGGGAAGAAATAATGTGATGTAATCTGGAAATGGATTAGGATATACGACGATTTCCGGTAATTCGCCGTCTACAACAGCAGAAAGGTACTGGCGCGCAAAATCTAAATTTGGAATACCATAACCAATTCTAGGGTTGTGTTGGTAGTAATGTGAAGCGCTAATTTCAAGGGCCTTTATCACTTCTTGAGCCGTTGCATTCGGCACTGTGCTCCATAAACAAGCCGCTGCCCCTGCTACTATGGGCGAACTGAAACTGGTGCCATTTGCATAAGCTAGTGTACCGTCTGACCGGTACACAACCGCACCTTCACCACGAGCGCTTACATTGGGCTTAACTCTTCCGTCGACGGTATATCCACGCGAACTAAAATTGCTTGCCATACCATATTGAGTGACACTCCCAACGGTCAGAATACTATCTGCATCTGCAGGGAAAGTGATCTTATCCCAACTGCTCCCACCGGCATTACCTGCACTGGTCACTACTAGCATTCCTGTCCGGGCGGCAGCAACCGCCCCTAGCGATATAATTGAGGTACGTCCGTTTAAATCTGCCACAGTATAATCGTCTGCGGGATCATCAAACGTGCTGTATCCTAAAGAAGAATTAATGATATCAGCACCAATAGAATCCGCAAACTCTGCTCCTGCAATCCAATTAAACATTTCCTCAGGCGTTTCACTGAGCTCCTTTTCTGTTTTGATTAAAGCGTACGAAGCTTGTGGAGCTGTGCCAATAAAAACCTCCGGTTGATAGGACGCCATGGTGCTCAACACACTAAATCCGTGCGATGACCCTTGGTAGACATTGGTGCCTCCCTCTACGAAATTTCTTGTGGTGGTTGTTTTTAATTGGTCACTTATCGTAATAGAATTTGCGCCTACGAAACCTGCGTCTAAAACCGCTATGAGCATTCCTTCCCCTAATGCCACAATTTCGTCATATCCGTTATCACTATGGACATGCAAACTGTGCAATGAGATCTGCTTGGTCTGACTTTCAGAATAACCATATGGCAATTCGATAATTTCTTGCTGAGACATTCCGCCTCGTATAGGGATTATACTTTCTACAAAATCCAACGACATCAGTTGCACTAATTCTTCGGGAGTCGCTTCGACGTAAAGCATATTCAACCACTTACTCGCCGGTCCTTTATGACTTACAATGGATTTTATTTTAGAAAGATAGGTTCGCTGTATCGGGACATCAGTCTTTGATAATTCTATTCCTTGTTTTGAGCGACGTTCTACAGCTCTATTTGACAAGATGCTGCTCGGGTTAAGCGTATCTATCAAAACTGATTTAGGGATGAAAGAAACGGCATAAGGAGATGCCAATTGCTGGGCCCATAGGCCTGAAGTACTAAAAAGAAATAGTATGACCGCTATTTTGAAGCTTCTTCTCATTCTGCAATAGTTCCTGAACCTATTAGCTCTTCTCCACTGTACCATGCCGCAAATTGTCCAGGAGTTATGGCCTTTTCTGGCGTTTCGAAAGCAATGTAAATGCCCTCTTCTTCTCTGTGTAAGGTCGCTTTTACAAGCGGCTGACGGTAACGAATGCGAACATCATAAGTACACGTATCTCCGACTTCTAAACTTAAATCTTCTCGAACCCAATGTACTTCTGACGTTTTTATAAATAGGGCGTCCCTATACAAGCCAGAGTGGTCTTCGCCCTGACCTACGTAAATGGCATTGTACGTAGTGTTTACGCCCAACACAAAGAGCGGTAGCAGGCTGCCGCCAATACTCAAGCCTTTGCGCTGTCCGGTAGTATAATAATGTGCACCATTGTGTTTACCACGTTTGAAACCGTGTTTTGGATGAAAATCGAACGGCGCTGCCTTCTCTACTAATGTTGTTCTGGGTACTCGAAGAATATCAGCATCACGCGGTATTTCCCATACATTGCCTGTTTTAGGCTCCAGCTTTTGCTGAAGAAAATCCGGTAATCGTACTTTCCCTATGAAACAAAGCCCCTGTGAATCTTTTTTCTCAGCGGTCACTAAATCTGCTTCTTTAGCAATCTCCCTTACCTCAGATTTTTGAAGATGGCCAATAGGGAAAAGAGCCTTAGCTAATTGGTCTTGTGATAATTGGCATAAGAAATAGCTTTGATCTTTATTAGGGTCCAGGCCACCTAACAGACGGTGCACTTCTTTACCTTGATCCACAATGGTCTCTTTACGCACGTAATGTCCTGTGGCAACATAATCTGCACCAATTGATAGCGCAGTTTTCAAAAAAAGGTCAAACTTTATTTCGCGATTACAAAGGACATCTGGATTTGGCGTACGACCGCGTTCATATTCGCTGAACATATAATCTACTATACGTTCTTGATAAGGAGCGCTCATATCAATCACTTGAAACGGAATGCCCAACTTATCAGCTACCATCATGGCATCATTGCTATCCTCTACCCACGGGCATTCGTCATGGATGGTGACGGATTCATCCACCCAATTGCGCATGAACAGCCCGATGACATTGTACCCTTCTTCTTTAAGGAGATGAGCTGTGACGGAACTATCTACCCCACCACTAAGTCCAACAACTACTGTTGTATCACTTTTCTTTTTCTGTGTCATAGATGGTTTCACTTTCCAATTCTCCGTAACGGTAATCCTCTTTACGTTCTACTTTATTCTCTTCGAAATAATACCAACTTCCGTGCTTCTTATCCCTTTTGTAAACTCCTTTGGCTAATAATTTGCCTTCCTCATCAAAATAGGTGCATTCACCGTTCAGTTGATCGTCCACATAAATACCCTTCGTGCGCAGCTTCCCGTCTTCCCATTTCCTGAGCCATACGCCCTCTTGCGCACCGTTTTTGAACGTTTTCTTCTCGGCCAATTTACCGCTCTCGTAGTAGGTTATTTGGTCCCCATCTAAGACACCTGCAGCATATTCTTCACTTTGAGTGAGGATGCCTTTTTTATCGTAATAGCGCCAAGTACTATCACGTAATTGGTTCTTATATATTCCTTCCGCTTGTAGTACTCCATTGCTATGGTAAGCTTTTGCATAACCTATTCCTGACTCCTTCCGGTAAATGATTTCGGACATCTTTCCTCCTTCGCGTTCAAAGTAGTAGATGAAAGTTCCCACAGGAACATTATTCTTGAAATACCCTTCATAGCGCTTCTTTCCAGATTCGTATGTCTTAACCCATTTGCCTTGTTTAAGCCCCTTCTCGTCGGTATGGTTTACTTGCGCAAAAGTGCTTGCACCAATTAAAAAAGAAAGAATCAGTAAAAAATTTCTCATAGTACAAAGTTACTCTCTTACCACAACGAAACAGGTAAGGATTGAATTAGTTCCACACCAAAATATACGGGACTGTAGGTGCCGCCTGGGAAGTATTTTTGTCTGAGGTTCATTTTGAGATTTGATAAGGGGCCAATTTTACATTCCACCTGTGCTCCAGGCGCAATCATCAGGCCAGAACCCACCTCTATTCCACCACCACCAGCAATTCCAGAAGTCAGGTCCACACCGTACCTGAAAGTCTCTTCATTTTCATAAACGCTGCACTGAACAACCCCTCT
>PZPA01000069.1 GCA_003045825.1 Bacteroidota bacterium | reverse complement strand
AGCTAGTATCCATCGTTTACGGCGTGGACTACCAGGGTATCTAATCCTGTTCGCTCCCCACGCTTTCGTCCCTCAGCGTCAGTTACATGTTAGTAAGCTGCCTTCGCAATCGGTGTTCTGAGTCATATCTATGCATTTCACCGCTACATGACTCATTCCGCCTACTTCATTTGTACTCAAGGTCTCCAGTATCAATGGCAGTTCGACAGTTGAGCTGTCGGCTTTCACCACTGACTTAAAGACCCGCCTACGGACCCTTTAAACCCAATGAATCCGGATAACGCTTGGATCCTCCGTATTACCGCGGCTGCTGGCACGGAGTTAGCCGATCCTTATTCGTAGAGTACCGTCAGTTGTCTACACGTAGACAAGTTTCTTCCTCTATAAAAGAAGTTTACAACCCATAGGGCCGTCATCCTTCACGCGGCATGGCTGGTTCAGAGTTGCCTCCATTGACCAATATTCCTCACTGCTGCCTCCCGTAGGAGTCTGGTCCGTGTCTCAGTACCAGTGTGGGGGACCACCCTCTCAGGCCCCCTACCCATCGTTGCCTTGGTGAGCCGTTACCTCACCAACAAGCTAATGGGACGCATGCCCATCTCATACCGAAAAACTTTAATCACAAAAACATGCGAATTCGTGATACTATGGAGTATTAATCCCCGTTTCCAGGGGCTATCCTCCAGTATGAGGTAGGTTGCATACGCGTTACGCACCCGTGCGCCGGTCGTCAGCAAAAGCAAGCTTTCCTGTTACCCCTCGACTTGCATGTGTTAGGCCTGCCGCTAGCGTTCATCCTGAGCCAGGATCAAACTCTCCATTGTAATGTGTTGTTTGTGTCCTAGCTATTAACTTCAAAGATAATTGACAAGGTTTTTTGCATTCCTTGTTTCTTAAACCAATATGTAAAGAACTTCTTTTCTTAATGTCCCTTTCTCTCGATTGGGGCGGCAAATGTACAACCGTTTTTTAAACTCGCAACACTTACCATGAAATAATTTGAAACTTTTAAGCTTCTTGAAATTGTCGAGACAACTTCTTATTTCATTTCCCTTTTTCAATTCCTTGATTGGGGAGGGCAAATGTACAAACCGTTTCGGTTATGTCAACATTATGCTCGATTTTTTTCACACTTTTTACAGTGCTCTGGAATGCTCGTTGCAAATCCAAATCTCGCCCTAATAGCGTTTTGTTTGGGGTGGCAAATGTAGAACGGATTCTGACACTCACAACACAATTCAAAATTTTATTTTCTCCTTGTTTCACCTCTTTAAAAAGAACGTGCTTTGCTTCCAAAGCGGCTGCAAATGTATACTAGTGTTTTAATTATACAAGCACTCGTAGTGTCTTTTTTTTCTACTTTTTTCTTGCCCTCTTATTATCAAGGGGTTGACATTGAAACTGGCACGACTTTCCCACGCATAACGTGGTGCGCCGAGGTGGCAAAGGCATATATAAAGGGGCTTAATTGCTCAGGCTTGAGGGGTGCTTGTAGTCCGGGAAACGCCTCATTTAGCATTTCTGTTTGAATAGCTCCAAGTGCGAGCGCATTAAAAGACCAGCGTGTACTCTGCTCAAATTCCGTTTGAAGGCATTCTGTAAGTACATTGATCGCGCCTTTAGCGGAACTGTAGGCGGATAAACCGGCGAATTTTACGCTACCCTGAATGCCACCGACGGAACTTATATTGACTATATGAGCTTTTTCACTGAATTGCGGAAGCAGTTTCTGGATCAACAAATAGGGTCCAAAGACATTTACGCCATAGCTTTTGTGCAAATCGGCGAGGGAAACTTCCGAAAGCGGTTTATTAACTAACGCACCAGCATTATTTATAAGGATGTCGACGGGGTAATTTGGCAATTGGACATCACCAAGGTTCATGAGATCTACTTTACAGGCATGAAGATGGTCCGGGTAAGCCTTCTTAAGGCCGTCCAATTTTTCTATGTCCCGCGTTAAAACAACCACTTTCCATCCTTCTGAAAGAAACTTTTGCGCGGTGGCAAAGCCAATTCCTCTTGACGCTCCCGTTATCCAAACAACTCCCATAATCCAATATGATTTTATGTGTACTATATATATGTATACAAAAACGGCCCAGACTTGTTGTCTGGGCCGTGTAATATTAATGGTAAAAATGGTTTTAGACCAACATTGTAACTGGATTCTCAAGGAAACCTTTTACTGTTTGTAAGAATGCTGCACCACTTGCGCCATCTGCGGCACGGTGATCTAAGCTCAACGTTACTTTCATTACGTTCCCTGGAACCACTTGTCCATCTTTCACAACGGGGACTTGCTTGATGCCTCCAACAGCAAGTATCCCTGCATCCGGTGGATTAACAATAGCCGTAAATTGTTCAACGCCGAACATACCTAGGTTAGAAATAGTAAAGGTATTTCCCTCCCAATCTGCAGGCTGCAATTTTTTATCTTTTGCTTTACCCGCCAGATCTTTCACACTGGCAGAAATAGCAGCCAAAGGCATTTGGTCAGCATGACGAAGAACAGGTACTAATAACCCGTCCTCTATAGCCACGGCTACACCGATGTGTACGTGATGATTTGAACGAATGAAGTCGCCCATCCAAGAACTATTAATGACTGGATGCTTTTTGAGTGCTAAAGCACATGCCTTAACTACGAGGTCATTGAAGGAAATCTTCACCTCACCGCCTGCATTCATTGCTTTCCGCGCAGCGATTGCATTGTCCATATCTATATCCATAGTGACATAGAAATGCGGTGCTGTATTCTTACTTTCAGATAAACGGCTAGCAATAACCTTACGCATTTGGCTAACGGGTGTATCCGTAAAGCTTTCTACACCAGCAGGAACTGACGGTGCTGAAGCAACGCCTGGTTGTGGTGAAGTGTGAATCGCTGGATTAAAGCTATCAATGTCACGCTTTACAATACGACCATGATCACCACTACCCTTTACCATAGAAAGATCAACACCTTTATCAGCGGCAAGCTTCCGCGCCAAAGGTGATGCCTTGATACTACCGTCGGTTTCAATTGCTACCGGCGCTGCCGCAGGAGTAGACGCCGCAACAGGTGCTGGGGTCTCCACTACTGGTTCTGGTACCAAAGGCGCCGGCATTTCTGCAACTGGCGTTTTCTCCTCCACGACCGGAGCTTCGCCTCCTTTTAATGCCTCAATATCTTCACCGTCCTCACCAAGAATAGCTAAAACAGTATCAACTGGGGCAGATTCACCTTCGCCTGTACCGATATATAGTAACTTACCTTCTTGACCAGGAAAAGCTTCAAATTCCATGGTCGCCTTATCCGTTTCGATTTCAGCCAATAAATCACCTTCATTGACAGAATCGCCAATTTGCTTGTGCCACTTTGCAACAACACCTTCAGTCATCGTGTCTGAAAGTCTGGGCATGTTAATTACTATCGCCATCTCGAATTAGTTTTTGATGAATGGGTAATCTTCTTGAGCATAAATCCCTTGGTACAATTCAGATGCATCGGGGAAATCGCTTTCTTCAGCAAACTTCACACACTCCGCAACCAAATCCTTAACACGCTGGTTAATGGATGTGATCTCTTCTTCTGTCGCCCAATTTTTCTCTTTAATCTTATTCAAACAAAGAGTGATAGGATCTTTTGCCTGGTACTCTGCTACTTCCTCTTTTGTTCTGTACTTCTGAGGATCTGACATAGAGTGTCCTTTATAGCGGTAGGTTCGGATTTCTAATAACGTTGGTCCATCACCGCGACGTGCACGTTCCGCAGCTTCATACACTGCGTCATAAACAGCAATTGGATCCATACCGTCCACCGCACGATTAGGCATGTCATAGCCTTCACCTAACTTGTGAATTGGCGTCTGACCGGCTGTACGCTCGACTGAGGTACCCATGGCATATCCATTGTTTTCGACACAGAATACCACAGGCAATTTCCATAACATAGCAAGGTTAGCCGTTTCATGCCAAGATCCCTGACGAATTGCTCCATCACCCATATAGGTCAAGGTTACATTATTTCGTCCTAAATACTGATCGGCAAAAGCAAGACCTGCACCTAATGGAATTTGACCACCAACAATACCATGACCGCCCCAGAATCCT
Organism: Bacteroidota bacterium; assembly: GCA_003045825.1. Taxonomy (GTDB): domain Bacteria; phylum Bacteroidota; class Bacteroidia; order Flavobacteriales; family Schleiferiaceae; genus UBA10364. The sequence continues at coordinate 5,754 of PZPA01000069.1, read as the reverse complement.
TTTTCTGGAGAGAACATGTGCATTGAACCACCTTTTCCACGAGAAGTTCCTGTCACTTTTCCCATGAGCTCCGCCATGATGCGTCTTGGGTCTTCACCCAAAGCCATAGGTTGAACATGATTTCTATACGCAGTGATCATATTATCACCCTCCTCCATAGCGTAGGCAGAACCTGCTAGAATAGCCTCTTGACCATTGTAAAGGTGCAGAAAACCACGGATTTTTTGTTGGATGTACAAGGCTGCTGCCATGTCTTCGAACTTTCTCCAGAAGAGCATGTCTTCATACCATTTCAGGTAGGTAGCTTTTGTAATGCGCTTTTTTGCCATTTCAATCGATGTGTTTTGTGGGAGCAAAAATAACGCAAAAGCCCACCTAGCAAAACAACTTTGAATATTTAGTTCTGCACGATGGAATTAAAGTTGCGAAACTTTGCTAAATCGGTAATATTCGGACTACTGAGCTAAGAATCCATCAATATTGAAGGCCATAGAGAAACGTAACGTATTTTCTAATGGCGAACGTGTCGTTGGGCTCGCAGGGATTAGATAAGCCATATCTATTGTAAATACCTGATAGGCTAGACCAAAACCTAAAGTAACATACTGACGATTCCCCTTAAGCTTGTGCTCATGCAAGTAGCCTGTGCGCGCAAACAAGAAATCGTTGTATTTGTATTCCATTCCAAAGTTATAGACGTTTTCCTGAAGCATTTCTTCAAAACCACCAGGTTTTGAAGACGGATTGAAACTTTCGAGTACCCCCATGAGCGGTGTCAGTTCGTTGTCATCAATACCCGCAATGATTTCGCCGTTGGTCCCTAAAAGTGGTGGGGTTGGAACCAATAAACGATTGATGTCGAGGTATACTGAGAGTTTGTTGTAGTCGTCTATTTCGAGATGATAGCCTCCACCCAAACGTAAATTCGTAGGAAGAAAATCAGCATTACCGCTCTCGGAGTAGGCAATTTTAGCGCCGAGATTGGTCATTGCAATTCCTGCAGAAAAGGCTTGTCGGCGTCCACCTTTGATATTTTTATAGTCGCCTTGGTAGTAAAATCCTAAATCCGCTGCACCGCTTTGTCCCGGCTTGGTTTGCAAGCCCTGAACGACTTGACCTTGTGCAATATCAGAGAAAATCCAACGAAGGGCCGTTCCCGCGCTCCAATGATCGCTTAATTTCAAGGCGTAGGCTACGTCAAAGTAAAATTCATACGGATTGAAGGTCCCCATACTGTTGCCTTGCTCATCGGTAAAATTGATTTCACCTAAAGAAAAGTAACGTAATGAAGCACTGATTCCCTGACGATCACTCAACGCTTTCGTGTAGTTCACGTAAGCCAGGTCAATATCCGGGACCAATTTTGACATCCAAGGCGTGTACGAAAGTGCCATTGACGCTTTTTTATTTTCTAGGAAAGCTAATTTCGCAGGATTCCAAGCACTCGAATTTGCATCCGGCGTGCTGGCAACACCCACATCACCCATGGCTCCGGCTCGTGAATCTGGGCTCACCAATAAAATGGGAACCGCAGTGGTTACCACATTGTATTTCAAGTCATTCTGTGCTGAAACCTTAACGGTTGTAGCGAGGATAAGCAGTGCTAAACTGAGTTTTTTCATGTGTAATAGCTTCTTGCAGCGCAAGTTTAACGTATATATATGAGCTTTTCTTGTATTGTGGCCGATTTTCCGTCAATTAATCGCGTCCATTCCACTCGTACGGAATAAAATCCCGCACCTGGTGTTTTGCCGGACTGTTCGGACATCGTAAAGGTAGGCAACTTGGTTGTTGCATCATTTAAGCGCAAGGTTTGCGCACGTTGCCAAACCAATTGGCCCTGATTGTTTGTAACGGAAACTTTTAACTCGCCTTCTTCACCCTGCTCTTGATGGGTCAATTGGAATTTTACCTGATCCGTGAAGGGGTTTGGGAAAGCCAGCAATTGGTCTAAAATAGGAGTGCTGGGTTCCACAACAACAAACGCAATACTGTCGTAACCCCATTGATTTAGAACATCCCAAGCACGCAGTGATAAAGAATGTTCGCCTAATGCAAGGTCATTGAATGGATAACGCAACGATCCGCGTGTAAAATCATCCAGATCCGATTCATAATAATCGTTCACATTGATAGCCTCCCCGTCCAATGTAAGGGTCATGTTGTGACCTATTCCCAAGCCCACCGCGTTGATTCCACTTTCATCGTAAAGCAATCCGAGGCCAGTAGCATCCGACTCAACACTACTGCCCGAGATAAAAGTAGTATCGTTCATAAACAACCGTACTTCTGGACCTTCCGTATCCGTGATAAGACCATCGTAAATCCCACCCATCAATTGGTCGTTCGAAGCGCCCCAAGCATCGGTCTCGTAATTCGTCGCATAGGCGCTAATCTTAGGCGGACCATAGCTCAGATTTATATCCAACGGCACTCTAAATTCAACAGAATACCGACCGTTCACAACACTCGCTTGACCTTTAAAAACAGCATTGCTTTGCGTCGTAAACCTGAAAGGCGTGCCGCTCTGATCGTTGATCTTTGTTTCCTGTTCTTGCGGCTTGTCAAAAACGGTTACCCACGCTTTTCCGTTGAAGCCAGACATCAGCGCACCACTTTGCGCATCAAGCACGCTTCCTTTGATTTGCACCCAAGAGAGGGCCTTCAACGTGTCCTGGAAATCTGACCATGCCATACCGTTTAGGGTATCGAAACTCATTTGATGTTTTGGTCGAGCGAGCGGTAAGGCCGCATCACCAATAAGCGAGAACTTTATTTTATCGCCGCTATTGTTATTGTTTTTCGTTTCTCTCAATACGTCGCCTAACCTGGGATTGTCCAATTGCATCATTTCCTCATTCAACAGCGCATTCAAGGCATACGTACTATTGGTCGCAAATACACTTCGAGTTGTGGAGAATAGTCCAATGGCACCGCCGTTTGGATTCAAGAATAACTGCTCGCCTGCACTAACGCGCAAGGGGTCGTCGAATCGGGTAAATTCACAAGTAATAGTCGTAACGACCGGCTGCTTCGAGGTGTTATTCCATCCATTGATATCTTCCAATTGTAAAATGCGTTCAGTAGTCCATCCAACCTCTCCACCATGGCCAACAAATGAAACGGCCAAAGCTCCCTGCTCTACCTCATTGAATAAGGCTTGACGCGCCTCTGGGTAACGCTGCGAACCGGGCTTGGTATCTTGAAGGTACGCGTCAGAATATATTTTGATCTGATTCAATTCCGCTCTGGTCGTATCGAGTTTTTTTGCCAACCTGTCTTGTACTACCGCAAACTCCTTTTCCCATGCCTCATCCACGTCATCTACCACAAAAACACCTCTTGCGCGCCATGGTCCAAATCGGTCCGCGCCTTGCAAGTAATTTCCGATTTTCGCAACGGCTTCCTGCGCCTCTTGTACATTGCGAACGGGAATTCTTCCTATGCCAACATCCAAATCGTCCAGAAACCAATTCAAAGTTTCACCGGCATCCAGATACCCATAGAAATCGTCCGTTATGTAGGAAGTATAGAGGGAGAAACTTGCTGCCGTATGATACGTAGGAACCAAGTTCGACTGACGCCCCTGAAGTTTGCCTTTATAATCGTAAGATGCATCGCCGAATAAGGTTAAATATTTGAGCGTACCGTAATCGGCATAGGCCTTCACTAAGAATTTCCTTATCGCTCCTATGTCGGGATTACCCGTATTCATTTCGTCGTAGATATACGAGAGTGCAACCACTTCTGAACTTACGCCTGTCGAACGTTCAAATACAGCTAACTCTTGTGCCGCATCGAGTAACGAATCGGGTGCAATAATGATACTTTCTATGCCGTCCAAATCTGACAAAACGGCCGTTTCGATGGTGCCAAGATCTACCTTCTGGTCAACAATGTAAGCCAATGGATCCGTACAATAACCAATCTTATATGTTCTCAGTTTATCTTCGTGAGAATACCACTTCCATTGGTATTGGTCCAATCCTCCAGAAACAACAACTGCAGGTTCTACAAGGGATGAAATTTGCTGATTTTCAATACCGAAAATGCGCAAGCAACTCGTCCCCTCAACATTAAAATGTGAGTAATTACCGGCACCACGAGGATGATTTACCATGGATTGACTGGGGTATACCTCTTCCTCTGATGTTTCCCAGTCTACAATCATTTCGTCCAACCACATGGCCGCTGCATTATTGCCAGCCTTGTCATAACTAAGCGTAATGGATGCACTCTGATCGGCCGTAAATGTTGCAGTAAGTGATTTTTCTTGAACGTAATTGCTTACAGAGCCGGTTTGAACGGCTGGAAAAGTTACCGAAGCGCTTTGTGAACCGTACTGTACAAGCAATTTCGTGTTATTCGTGCTAGAACGTGCAACTGCCTTTATTTGAACATGTACAGCGGTTCCGGGCACAGGCTGGTTCACTGTCGAGGCTATCATTGCTGTGCGTTCGCGAAAATCATAAACTCTAGTCGTCGTGAAATCAAACAACTCCCCCATCCATCTACGTCCGGTCCCCACCAAATTATACATGGCTGTATCATAAACCCACGTCGCACGAGCATTCATTGCTCTCGACGTTGCGGGTTCAGGAACAGCCTCCAAAGGAATAGGTTGGTAGGAATCATTCCCTCCACTGACCAAGAAATATTTTTGATCGCTGTATGGATTGGAAGTATACGATGAACTACCGTTCAATGGGTCATAAGTTATGTCATAGCTTGGGGGTATGTAAAACCAGAATTCCGTGTCCTCATCTAAAGTAGTATCCGAATCAAAAACGTAATACGGAATGGAAAAGTCCTTGCCAACTAGTTCGCTAGTGGCATTTAGCGGAGCGAGTGTTCCATTGAGGCGGCAACGTATTTCAAGTTCACTAGTATTTGCCCCACTAGAGAGTATCCCTAAGTCTAAAACTTCACTACCGCTCAAGGAGTACATTCCGGAGGATTCTTGCGCCCACATTTGAGGGCCCGAAATCCGATGGTTTAATGTTTTAAAACGAACATAGGTACCGTTATCAAAAGACATCTGACCTACTCCGAAAAGTGGGTATAGAATGATACAGGTAAGGGCTATGATTTTTTTCACTTTTACAAATCTACAGTCTATTGGATAACAATTCGCCTAAAAAAAGCGTTTAAAGAGGAACGTCAAGCAAGTGCAAAACGTACTTTTTTTGCTTATACTTGTTGCTTGAAAACATAGGTTAATCCATGAACGCAGTGAAAACGCGCATACTAACATTGGCTATAGGCTTGATTTTTAGCACCTTGAGTACCGCTCAGGACGCTCACTTCAGCCAGTATTATGCCAATCCTATCTATCTAAATCCAGCATTTGCGGGTCTAGAAAGATGCCCTACTGTACACAGTAACTACAGAAATCAGTACCCAGAGCTTGGTGTTTATCAGTCCTATTCCGCTTCTTACGACCAATATGTCGATAAGTTAAACGGAGGAGTCGCCGTCATGGCCGTCAAGGATGATGCCGGAAATGGCGCATTGAATTTGACCGAAGTAAGCGGTGTGTACAGCTACCACCTTGAAGTAAATCGCCACTTTACATTGTTGAGTGGTTTTCAAGCTACGTTTCGTCAGCGCACGTTGGATTGGAATCAGTTCACGTTCCCAGATATGATCGATCCCTTCTACGGATTCGTTCTACCTACAAGCGAAGTAGCTCCGGGCAACAACTACAATAACCACCTGGACCTAAGCTTCGGTATGCTAGGATTTACAGAGCGC
>PZPA01000010.1 GCA_003045825.1 Bacteroidota bacterium | reverse complement strand
GACTGTGGTGCAAGGCAAGAAAAAGCGCAAGAAGCGTCGTAAGTAACGAGCGCGTTTTAGCAAAATCTTAAAGCCCGCGGACCGGAGGTCCGCGGGCTTTTTATTGGCACAAAATTTGTCCCGGATACGGTAGTTGATTTGATATAGAAATGATGAAACGAATCCTAACACTGGCAGTGGTTGCCCTTGGATTAAATGGATGCTCAAGCTGGCAGCCCGTGGAGAATGTGGGGCCCTCAAACCCAAACTGCATTTGTACGATGGAGTTCGACCCCGTTTGTGTACAAGGCAATGGTAAGATCTTACGTTATTCCAATCCTTGCCAGGCAATGTGCGACGGCTTTGGTCAAGATGATTTCATCAACTGTCCGCCGGAGTAGGATTTATACCGTACTCACCTGTTCTAGAATAGATACCCAAACCTCTAAAACCAATAGTAGGGTAAGGCAAATTCCTACTATGGCAAAGATTCCGTTGATGATTAAATACGACATTCGATTCGATTTCCGAACCAGTTGCACAGCACTCAGTACACCGCCAATATTCATTAAGAAAGTAAAAGGCAGTCCTAGGTAGCCAAAACCCATTGGCCCGCCATCAGAGATAAAAATCCACAAGGTCATTGGAACGAATACGATTACATTCAATCCTATGATCAATGCGGGTAGGAGTTTAGCAAAACGCTTTAGCACTACTCCTCCAAACTGTCCTCAACGTAGTTCAACACCTTAGTCATCAGGTGCAACCTGTCCTTACCACGCACATTGTGTGGGTGCATTGGGTACGGGAAGAAATCCATTTGTACCCCCGCATCGATGAAGGATTTCACCAAGCTGAGGTTGTGTTGCATGACCACGACATCGTCCACGGTTCCGTGGATGAGTAGGAGGTCGCCTTGAAGGTTACTCACGTAGTTGTGCAAACGGTTTTCTGTATAGCCGTCTTCATTCTCTTCTGGGCGGTCCATGTAGCGCTCGCCGTACATTACTTCGTAGTATTTCCAATCGGTCACTGGGCCACCGGCAACACCGGCTTTAAAGGTGCCCGGCTGACGTAACATGAGTGAGGTAGTCATGAATCCACCGTAGCTCCAGCCGTGCACGGCCATGCGATTCCCGTCCACATAGGGTAGAGATTTTAGGTAGGCTACACCGGCCAACTGGTCTTCCATTTCAACAGTGCCCAACTGACGGTGAATTTGTTGTTCAAAATCCGTCCCGCGATGCGCAGAACCGCGGTTATCTAGTGTAAATACAATGTATCCACGATTCGCAAATTCGTTCATCCAAAACGGGCCACCTCCGTTCCAACGGTTCGTGACCATTTGTGCATGCGGCCCGCCATAGACGTAAACAAGCACAGGGTATTTTTTCGCGGGATCGAAATCAAAAGGCAAATAGGTTCGCGTGTAAAGTGTTGATCCGTCAGGGCCTGTAATACTACCCAGCATGGGCTTGCGAATGTTCGTGCCCTCGAAAGGATCGCTAGCAGAAGCCAGTTCGCGCAAGACCTTTCCTGCCGTGCTTTTTAATGCAGTTTTCGAAGGGACGTCGATGCTACTGTAACTATCAATAAAATACGTGCCGCCCTCTTGTACGGTTGGGCTGTGCGTCCCGTTTTCCATCGTCAACTGGTGCTGTTTTCCCTTGAGACTCACGCTGAAAAGGTGGGATTCGCGAGGGTCTTCACCTGTTGCGGTAAAGAGGATGTCGCCACTTTTATCGCGACCTAGAATTCCGGTAATTTCAAAGTCGTTTGAGGTCAATTGTTGAACCAATTCTCCTTTAGTCGTATGCAAGTAGAGGTTCATGTAACCGTCGCGTTCGGTAAGCCATATAAATTCTTTGTTGCTGACCCAATAAGCGGGATGCTCGGGTTCCGCCCATTTGTCATTACTTACACTCAAAAGAGTGGCACCTCTTTTTCCGTTTTTCGCATTGAAAGCAACTACATCGTAGTGGTTTTGTGCTCGGTTGACGATGGCCAAAAGAATGGTTTTACCGTCCGGTGACCAACTCAGGTTAGTGAGGTATTGGTCGTGCTCAACGGCGTCGGTATCAAGGTAGATAGGCGACTTCTTCCCTTTGTGATACACCCCAACGCGCGCATATTCTGAGCCTTGACCTGCCATCGGGTATTTAATTTCATTCAAAGAACCCGGGGTAGTGGAAATGTCGAGCAAAGGATAATTGGCCACGGCACTTTCATTTTTCTCATAAAAGGCTACGGCGTCCCCTGCATTGTTCCAGAATAAACCTTCAGTAATTCCAAATTCGCTGCGCGCAATGGCTTGGCCCGCGACGACATCAGGATCCTCATGTTTGGTTACTTGAACGGTGCTCTCTTCGCCCATCCAGTTTACGAACACGTTGTTGCCTACAGTGAATGCAGCGTTTAATTGGGAACTGAGGTGCAGGTTGCTATGTCCAGCAGCCATGGTATATTGTGCAGAGGTCGTTTTATTTGCAATATCGTAGGTGTAGAGCGTTCCCTTTTCGGTAAAATACAGCGTGTTTTTGTCAAGCCAATTCAACATCCAGGTTCCACGAATGCTTACTTCGGTGCGGTCTGAATTAGGCCGTCTACCGAAAACTTCAACGCCTTCAAGGGTTTCATTGATTTCACCGGCGGTGATGCGTCCGGTTTCTTCGCCAGATTTTGCGTCCAGCACAACAAGACTCTGGTAGCCATCTGTAACATGTGAATAAGCGTCGGTGCCCGGAACCCACTGCGGCATGATGAGCCCTTGGGGGTAATATTTTCTACCGTTTAATACGGCATCCTCTAGGGTTAAAGTCGTTTGAGCGTAGCCAGAAAGGGCAGTGAATGCCACCAGTAAAAGGAGTGCAATTCTTTTCATTTGGGGTTATTTTGAAATATCTGAATCTATGTTTCCGTCCACCAAACGGATGACACGCTTGGCGTGTTGAGCGATGTCTTCTTCGTGCGTTACCAATACCACAGTATTCCCTGCAGCTTGAATAGCATCAAAGAGTTTCATGATTTCCAAGGAGGTCTTAGAATCTAGGTTACCGGTAGGCTCATCAGCGAGAATAAGCGCAGGTCTATTTACCAATGCTCTCGCCACCGCTACACGTTGACGTTGCCCCCCTGAAAGTTGATTAGGTTTATGGTCCATGCGATCGCCCAAACCGACTTGTTCCAATACTTCTTGAGCGCGCGCTATACGTTCTTCTTTTCCCCAGCCTGCGTAGACGAGAGGTAGGGCTACATTGTCAAGCGCTGTCGAGCGCGGCAATAGGTTAAACGTCTGGAAGACAAAGCCGATTTCATTGTTTCGAATTTCCGCAAGTGCATTATCGTCAAGGGCGCTTGCATCAGATCCATTTAACACATACGACCCTGAAGTAGGCGTATCTAAACAACCCAACAAATTCATCAAAGTAGACTTTCCAGATCCGGAAGGCCCCATTAATGCTACGTATTGATTTTTATAAATATCGAGATCGATGCCTTTTAAGACATGCACAATCTGTGCGCCCATTTTAAAGTCGCGCGTTATTCCGCGGAGTTGCAGGATGGCATTTGAATCGCTCAATGGTACTTTTTTAACAGGTTAGGTACTGGTTTAAAGTTAGTTATTCGTTGGCAAATTCCGCCAATTCTAACCAGCGCATTTCTTTCTCGTCTAACTCCGCCAGCACGACTTTTATTTCTTCTGCCGCGCGTACTACTTCCTCCGGATCTTGATCGATTCCTTCGAATACCGCATTTAGTGCGTCGCGTTTCGCTTCTAAAGCTGCAATTTCTTCCGGTAAAGCCTCCCATTCGATGCGTTCCTTGAAACTGAGTTTTACCTTTTCCTTCGGTGCCTCTTCCGTTACGGCGACTACCATTTTTTCTTGCGCTACACGAATAGCATCAATACGTTTTTGCTCTTCACGCCATTCGTAATAATGCCCATTGAAATCTTTAATGCGACCGCCGCCTTCAAAAACAAAAAGATGGTCGCACAATTTATCTAAGAAATAACGGTCGTGACTCACCACCAACAGGCAGCCCGGGAAGTCGTCTAAAAACTCTTCAAGAGCTTGTAGCGTTAAAATGTCCAGGTCGTTCGTCGGCTCATCCAGAATGAGAAAGTTGGGGTTCTTCATTAAAATAGTCAACAGAAACAGCCTTCTTTTCTCACCGCCGCTGAGCGTGCTTACGTAACTGTACTGCTGGTGCCCATCAAAAAGGAAGCGCTCGCAGAGTTGCGAAGCAGTGAGTTTTTGACCCTTCTTCAAAGTGATGTATTCACCAATTTCCTGAACAACCTCAATGACTTTTAACTCGCCTTTATCGATGATGCCATCTTGTGTGTAGTGTCCAAACACCACGGTTTCGCCCGTGATGATCTTTCCCTTATCAGGGGCTTCGAGCCCCATAATCATCTTAAGCAGTGTGGATTTTCCACATCCGTTAGGCCCTACAATCCCTGCACGCTCTCCTTTTTTAAAGACGTAACTGAAGTTTTCTAGCAGCAGACGGTTCGGATAGCTCTTGCCTAATTTATGGAGTTCTAAAATCTTTCCGCCCAGACGCTGGCTGTTGATCTCAAGAGAAACTTCGCTGTCATCGATGCGCTGTTTTGCGACTTTTTTAATGTCTTTGAATCGGTCAATACGGTCTTTCGATTTACCCGTTCGCGCGCTCGGCGTTTTACGCATCCAGTCCAATTCCTTCTTAAACAGTTGCTTCGCTTTATGCAAGTTCGCTGCCTCATTCGCCTCGCGAACCTCTTTCTGCTCGAGGTAGTAGCTGTAGTTCCCTTCGTATTTGTAGAACTGCTTGTTCTCCAACTCGAATATCGTCCCACAAACACGCTCTAAAAAGTAGCGGTCGTGCGTGATCATTAGCAAGGCTCCACGGTATTGAATGAGGTACTCTTCTAACCATTCAATGATGTCCAAGTCTAAATGGTTGGTAGGCTCGTCCATTAAGATGAGGTCTGGCTCTTCGATAAATAATTGGGCCAAGGCCAACCGTTTGATTTCTCCACCGGAAAACGAATCAATAATCCGGTCCATATCGGGCAGATTCATCTTACCGTGCATTTCTTGAATCCGGCCCTCAACATTCCATCCATCCGTTGCCTCTATCTGATCTAATGCCCGTTGCATGGCATCGCCATCGCCGCCCTCTTCAAGCACCTTTTCGTAGTGACGCAGCGCCTCTAAGCCAGCATGCTCACTGTCGTAAAGCACTTGACGAACCGTAAGTCCCTTATCAAAATTTGGTTGTTGCTCCAGGTAGCGAAGTTTTACACCATTGCGAAAGACTACATCGCCAGTATCCGCTGTTGCGGGATCCATCAGCGTCCGCATCAGGGTTGTTTTCCCTGCGCCATTTTTGGCCACAATAGCCACCTTTTCGCCTTCGTGAATACCAAAGGTGATGTCCGTATACAAGGTTTTGATGCCATAAGACTTACTGATCTTATGAACGGAAAGCAGGTTTTTTATATCCAAGGGGTAAAAATTATTCTTTTGGTAAGGAGGCAATCCAAACGGCCATGGCTTCCAGTTGTTTGTCTTCGACCCACGCCATTGGGGCCATTGGTGGGTAGTCGGACCAATTCTCCGGGACCGGTTCCTTGATCAACTGCACCAACTCTTTATCGGTATACCCACGCTTGGCAATCGCCAAAAAGGAAGGTCCAATTAATTTTTTATCCATTTTATGGCACCCTAAACAGGTGTTTTTTGACAAAAGACTTTTTATTTCTGATGGAATTTCAGATCCCCCAGATTGACCCTTTTCCAAAGATTCCTGCTTTGTAGACGATTCTATCGCAGAGGGTTCTGAACCACCACCGCATGCTGTGGTTATACCTGCAATGAAAAGCGCCAAAATAGCGTGACTAAAGGTGTGGAAAAGCTTCATGCCGTGATGTACTTTTGAATTCTATGATAAAGATAAAGCTCAGCCCGTCAGAATGGTTAAAAATTGCCGTTCTCTTTGTAGTATTTGTTGGAGGTTCCATTGCTTCCTATGTGGTTTTACAGCCTAAAAGGGTCTTGCCGATCTACAATCCGTCTGACTTGAATCCAGCTGTGGTGGACGATGATTTGGAGCGCAAAGGACGCGGCCACCGCATCGGCGACTTTGAATTGGTCGATCAATGGGGCAATCCCGCAGACTCGTCGTTGCTTCAAGGCAAAATATATGTGGCCGATTTTTTCTTTACCACGTGTCCCACCATTTGCATTGACATGGGAAAAACCTTTCAGCAAGTACAGGAAGTTTTTAAAGACGACCCGCGAGTGCACCTCGTGAGCCACACCGTAATGCCTGAAATCGATACGGTTGAAGTGATGCGCGCCTACAGCGAGCGCGTGGGTGCTATCAAAGGAAAATGGCATTTATTGACCGGTGATAAAGAGGAATTGTACCGTATGGCGCGCCGCGAATATTTCGCAGTCATGGAGCCCGGCACTAGCTTTGATGAGCATGATTTTATTCACACGGAAAACGTCATCCTGGTGGATGATAAAAAGCGCATTCGTGGTTTTTACGACGGTACCAACGAAGCGGAACGAATCATTGAAGACATCAAAGCTCTCTTAGAACCCCGCTAGAATCCTGACGTACCGGAAAGAGAGGTGTTTCCCCTCCGGCGGGCACGGTATCTTTAGGAAGCTGCACCTTAGGCAGTGAATCGTTCAGGAGGTGTTGCTCTGAGGTGTCCATCCCCATGCGGATTTCTCCTGAAGGTCTCGCGGTAAATGCACTGTCCGGAAGTTCGAAAAGGCTTGAAAAACCCACATACGAAGTATCCGAAGCCGGGGTATAACGGGTTGCTACGCCATTGTAGAATTGCCAAAGTTTTTGAGTGCTGTCCACAGGTGAAGTTTGAAGACCTGCCCAATGTTCGCCCACTATTCGACCGTTATCGCTTACATAAAATCGGCTGTATTTTTTACCGTCAAACAAGCGGGGACGGAAATACCTGAAATCTTCGATTACCCCATTCGTTGTAAAACGCTCGCTCACCTTGAATGAACCTTTCTTATAATACTCGAGAGGAAGGGCAGTGGTATTGTAGCGCTTTTGAAAATCTTCTTCAGCCATAGCCGCTGCGGTATCCTGTTTTGAGATACGAAGCAGCAACAACGTATTGACCAAATAGAGGGCATTATCTGGCTTGTAGGAGAGCAGTGCCTCTTGCGCTTTCAGCGCTTTTGAATAGTCCTTAAAAATTCGCCATTCCAATTCTACTTCCTGTTCCGCGGTAAAGGTCCAAAAGTCTTTGCCGCGCTCGAATCGAAGAAGGTTTCCTTCAATTTGTTCTTGTGCTTTTACATAACGCTCGCGCTCAATATTAATCACCACAAGCATGTAATAAGGCATTTGTTTATCGTAGAGTTCGCTTACCGTATAGTACGTTTTATAAGCCAATTCTTTATCGCCTTTCTCATAAGCTATTGCCGCTTTTGAAAGCAAATATTTTTGGTAGTTCGGACGCATTTGAAGGCAGACCTCTAGATCAGCCAGTGCGGCATTGTATTTTTTGACGGCATAGTTGGCCTCAGAACGAAAAAAGTACAAATCATCTTTCTGCCAGCGCTTTGCTACCGCTAAATCGTAATGCTCTAAAGCACGTAATGGCTGGGGCGGGTCAAGCGCCATAAATGCGCGACCAACGTAGACATTATCCTGCCCGCTAAGTGATTGGCCCTTCGCTGAATAGTCGACGATTTCGGCGTATTTCTTCGTATTCCATAACCGAGATATATACGATTGACCGAAGCCCTGCAGCCCTGCGCCAAATACCAGTAGGAAAAGAACGATCTGTTTGCGATTCATCACTTAAAGTTTAGCGGTTGCTCGAGGTCCCAATTTGCTTTGAGTTCGAAGGTTTGTTCTTCCAAAATGGGATCATTCGCTTTACCCTCGTACCAAGATGCAGGCGTCCACAAGAAATCGCCATTGGTATCAGTAAAACCCGAAAAAGTATACTTCCCGGGCAATTGCATTCCTAAATCAATGTAACTGGTATCAGATTCTCGAAACGAAGGATAAACAAAGGATTGCAGGTAACCACTTTCGTGTGTAAGCCAAGCAAAGACGGTAGTATTCGCCGGTGGAATAATGAGCGTCAGCCTTCCTAAATTCTCAGATTTTGCAGTATCCAGAAGCGTGGCGATGGAATCCATAAATGCGGTTGAATTTTCCTCGGGCGTTTCAAAGAAGGCGTTAAAGAATGGAACGGTATATGCCATAGAATCGGAAGAGGAGGCCGCACCTTTTAGAAATCCAAAGGTTTCGGACTCAGGGGCCCACGTTCCATCGAAATTGAGGTCTTCAAATACCAGTATGTCGAAGGAATCTGTAGGGAGATAATTAAACGTTACGATGCCATCTTTGGAAGGCGTAGCACTAAACGCAGGGGCTTGAACGGTATCTGTATTAGAAGCGACGAGCCAAACCTTTAGCGATTCAAACGGTACTTTTGACTGGGGCACGACACGCACATTAAGGCGTAAGCTGTCCACATAATCGCCTGTGCTCCAAACCATTTCTAGGTTAGGATAGGGATTGTTTTCATTTAAATCGCCGATGGCGTCTCCAAAAGAGATGCGGTACGTCGTTTGCGCACGCAATTCTTGTTCGTCCCACGTTATGCTCAGTCGTTTCCCTTTGACTGTTGCTTGAAGCCCCTCCAATTCAGGGGTTGCGACCATTGCTGATCGTAGATTTTTCGCTTGAATGTATTCGTTAAAAACGATCGATGCCTCGTGACCGTTAAAATGAAGCTCCCCTGGCCTCGGCGATTGTGAAAGAATTATTGGTGGTGTTTCGTCGCGCGGACCGCCTTGCGGCTTGCTTTGCACGGCACACCCCACCAATAGAAGGAATAGCGCCAAAAAGGAGAAATAGCGTTTCATAGAAAACAAAATTGACCAATTCATTCCAAACCACCCTCATTAAAACAATGCTTTGAATCAGTTATTCTCAACATTCACCCTTTTATGTTACTAGCGCTGACTGTTGAATCTTAAAAAGGCTTATTTTCATTCGGTAAAATCTAAATAGTACTACAAGTGAAAAAACTCCTACTTCCGATTCTTTTGAGTACGTTCGCTCTTGCCCTACAAGCACAAACGTATTGTGCACCAACGTATTCCACAGGTTGCACCTATGGGGATGATATTGAAGATGTATTCATCGGCAGTTTCCAAGATACAGCCACGGGTTGTTCAACGGGAAACTATAACGTACAAACATCGGATACAGTATTCATTCAGCAGACTGCGCCCACGTCAATATCCTTTACTTCAAACTGGTCAACGCAATATTTTGCGCTTTGGATTGATTTTAATGATGACGGTGATTTTGACGACAGCGGTGAGCATCTATGGTCAAGCCCTACAAACACTTGGAGCACTACTACAGGCTCCATCACTATACCGTCAACGGTAAGTTTAGGTTCGTACCGCTTACGTGTGCGTTCTAACTATTCGGCTGCAATCACTGCGGCGCAGAGCTGTTCAAGTTTTATCTACGGTGAGGTACATGATTACACTGTAACCGTCACGACACCGCCGGCATGTCCTGCCCCTGTATTCGCGAGTTTAACGGCTTCTGATACTACGGCTACGTTGATTTGGACCAGTGCGGATACGCTTTTCACAGTAGATTATGGCATCGCAGGTTCAAGCAATGTCCCTACCTCTATTACCGTTACAGATACATTCGTTACGGTGAGCGGATTGTCACCAAATACGTCCTATGAATTTTTCATTGAAACCAATTGTAGCGCAGCCGGAAACGGGTACAGCCAAACAGTAGGTCCTTACACGGTTAAAACGCTTTGTACTGCCCTCAGCACCCCGGTTTATGAAGGGTTCGACAATGATTCTACGGGTGGATTTAGCAATCCCAACGCGCCAGCTTGTTGGTATTATCTTGAAGAATCTGGCGCCGCGGGTTACGGATACATTGATAACGCTACTTGGAGTGTATCGCCGAGAAGTGGTGCCAATTATTATTACCTCTACAACAGTTTCGACGCTTCTTACGAGGCGTTGGTGAGTCCAGCGATCACCGGCCTAGACAGTGGTACGAAGCAAATGGAATTTTATGCAGCGAATACGTCATGGTCTGGTGGTAACGCTCTATACATTGGGACGGTCAGTAATACCTCTTCTTTGTCCACTCTTGATATTATGGATACAGTGTTTGTACCAAATGGCGGCAACTGGACCCAATTCACCATTTATTTTGATGCCTCTACGGGGTACAATATGATGGACGATCATATTGCGATCGTGAGTAGTGATTCAACGACCTACAGCGCGGTCTACATTGAAGATATTACCATTACTAACGCGCCGGATTGTCTTCCGCCTTCAGCTATTGCTGTCGGTACCGTCCTCCAGGACAGCGCTCAGATCACATACACTTCGAACGGTATTCAAACCTATTTAGAATACGGCCCTCCAGGATTTGTCCAAGGCACGGGTACCTCTGTGACCGTGAGTGGTTCTCCAGCCTGGTTGACAGGATTGGATAGCAATACGACTTATGACGTCTATGTGGTTCAAATGTGTGCGGACAGTTCCGTTTCTGCAGGATTTGGACCGGTTACGTTTAAAACCATGACCTGTTCGCCTTCAAACATGTGTACCTTCACCATTGAATTAACCGATTCGTGGGGTGACGGTTGGAATGGTGCCCTGGTGGAAGTAATTAACGCACAAGGCGGAGTTGAGTATGAACTAGGTGCAAACTTTTTAACCGGTTCTAGCTATATCGAAACCATTAGTGTTTGTACCGGTGGCTCTTATACTATTGTGGTAAGTGATGATGGAAGTTACCCGAGTGAAATTGGCTTGAATGTGATAAGTGGAGGGGCAACCATTGCTACCTACACCAATACTTCTTCGACAACAGTGGGAACACAAATGGCTGCGTTCCAGGCGAGCTGCAATACGCTTTGTCCTAACCCTAAAGATTTGATTTACACTGCAGGTAAAAACGACGTTAATTTCTCTTTTAACCCGAATGGAAATTCAGGTACATTCATTTACGAGTGGGGTCCACAGGGCTTCGTTCAAGCGACGGGCTCAATGGCTTCATTCATGGATTCCACGACGAGTTCTGGTTTTACAGTTACGGGACTTTCCGCGAACACCTGCTACGATATTATTCTGATCGCGGATTGTGGGGGTAACGGGACATCTGACACATTGGGTCCTATCCCATTCTGTACCAACAGTTGTGATACTACAGATCTCTGTACATATACCATTAGTATGTACGATACCTATGGAGATGGGTGGAACGGCGCCACCGTTGACCTCTATTACAACGGCGCCTATGGACAAACCTTTGGATCTGCATTTACTACGGGAGATAGCTTGATTATTGATTTTGAAGTGTGTGCCGGAACTGAAATTGCTGTTGTAAACGGCGCTCAAGGTTCGTATCCGTCAGAGGTATACTACACACTTTCAAATGCCTCAGGTTCTCAAAACGTTAGTGTTTCTGCCGGGAATTTTAATGCAGGTGCTGTAGATACAGTTATGGCGAACTGTGTTACACCATCTTGTCCTACACCAACTAATGTAGCTGTAGCCAACATGGGAAGCACCTTTGCGGATATTTCTTGGACCGGTGGTACAGGGTCGTATGTGTTCCATTACACGGCCTTTGGCGCTACCAATACGATGATGGGAACATCTACGTCTGCTATGGCTTCAATGACCAGTCTGCAGCCATTAACCAGCTACAATTTCGATGTGGCTGAGGTTTGTGCTGCCGGGGATACCTCATTGCGTATGAATTACCAATTCACTACAGACAGTTGCTCCGCAATCAACGTAGGTAACCCGAACTACAACATTGATTCCATTAGCGCAACGTTCGCTGACATTACCTTTACTTGGGCAGGTGCAGCCGGGTACACGTCCTATTTCATCAACTTTGGTGACGGAACTAACGGATCAGGTACAGGTGCGTCACAAACCCATACATACACAGCCAATGGCCAGTACACGGCAGTATTGAAGCTTTATGGGGATTGTGATACTACGAGCCAACAAATCTTTGTATCGATCCAAGGTATTGGCCTCGAGGAGCATTCAGATTTAAGCGCCCTGGTGGTTTACCCTAACCCAACTCAAGGCCTGCTCGCCATTAATGGTACGCTTGATCAAGCCTCGCCTGTTGCTGTTCGTATCGTGAACTACCTTGGTCAAGTGATCAATGTAGACACATTTGAAGCACAAGCTGGTGGATTTGAAAAGACTTATGATCTAAGTGCTGCTGCGAGCGGCACCTACGTTATCGAAATAGAAACCGCTAAGGGCTTACTGCAAAAAACAGTGGTGGTACGCCATTAAAGTTCTTGCGCGAGCGCGAGTAAGTGCACTTCGGCTTTTGGGTGGGCTTGTAGCACGACCTCTGCCGCTCGCATTAACGAAGACCCTGTAGTTACAGTGTCGTCAATGATAAAGATGAGCGCGTCCTTCGGGACGCGCTTTTTTGTTGCTTGCAGCGCTCCTTTAGTATTGCTCCATCTATGAAACGGATCAAAATGAATTTGGCTTTTTCGGTGCGCAGTTTTTTTTAAGAGCGTCCTGTAGTGTACATCAATACCAGCCTCGCGCACACCTTGAAGTGCGCCGCGGGCCAGCGCTTCGCTTTGATTATAGCCTCGCTTGAAACGGCGCCATAGATGCACAGGCATGGCAGTCACCACCACCGGCCGGCGCTGGCCCTCGAGCGTTTTTAAGATGAGCGGTGAGAGAAAGTATTTACCGAGCACGACACCTAGTGTATAATTACCGCCGTATTTTAAGCTGTAGCAATAGATTTCGACCGGTCCAGTGAAATAAAGAGCCGATCGAAAGGAGGTGGGTTTGGCTGTAGGTAAGGTGCTAGAAAGTACATTGGTACGTTGGGCGGCGATGGAATCTATTTGCGGTGCGCTGCACAAACAGAATTGGCACAGGCTTTGCTCTAAGACGGACAATACGACGTTGCATTGTAAGCATCTTTGCGGGAATACTGCCCTTGTTAAAAAACTTAACCCTCTGGAAAACATTGGAAAGCGGCTTAATGATTAGCTTCGTTACTTAATTAAGATAACAACACACACATGAGTACAGGAAACAAAAAAAGCAAACTAGGACCGGTCTTAATCATCATGGCATTGGCCGTGATCGTATTAGGCGCATTGCTTTATTTACGTAGTGAGGAGAACCACGAGCTGGCTTTAGAAAAGCAATCGTTGACCATGGAATTAGCGGATATGAAAGAAGATCTTGAAGCTCAGGTGGGTCAAAACGATAGTTTGAATGCATTTATTCAATATGAAATGACCCGATTAGGCGGCATGATTGATAGCATCAACGCGGTGAATGTTCAAAATAAAAAGTCTTTAACAAGCTACCGAAACCGCCTTGGTGCCATGAAGAAGGAGAATGCGGCCTTAGTTGGGAAACTTGATAGTGCCAACGCTGCCTACGAAGCGCTACGTGTTCGTGAGCAATTGGTTGCAGATAGTTTGATTACAGCCATGGATGCAAATGCTTCTTTACGCAATACAAATACAGGACTTACGGAGACTGTTGCTAAAGGAAAGCAGTTGGTCATCGCTACTTCGACAACAGAGGCGTTCCGTATCGCAGGTAACGGTAAAATGCGCAGAACACGTCGTGCCAGCAAGGCGGACGGGATAACAGCATGCATTACTTTGGCAAAAAACAGAATTGCAGCGACAGGTGAAGAAACACTTTATGTAAAATGGATTGGTGAAAACGGCAAGCCTGTAGATGCACCAGAACAGAATCAGGCTGTGGTTGGCGGCGAGCAATCTGGTTTTAACGGTAAAGCGGTTGTAAATTTCCAAGGGGAAGCGATCGAAGTATGTATAGACGCGAAGCGTGCCATAGATGCGCCGGTAAAATTGGCATCAGGCATCTATACCCTTGCCATTATGACCGATTCTTATTTAGTTGGAACCGTTGCTGTTGAATTAAAGTAAACTATGAAAAAGCTATTCATTCTTGCGCTTGTAGGCTTCCTTGGAACTTCGTGTGTCAGTACGAAGGTGCACAAGGCATTACAAGATAAATACGAACTCTTAAACAATGAAGCGGACCAATTGCGTCAGAAAAGTGAAACCCGCGCTGCGGAGAACACCGAACTTCAGCGCACTTTGACAGAAGCTCGTCGCGAGAATAAATCGTTGGTGGCAGATACCACAACGAAATTCGATGAAATGCGTGTACTTCAGACCAAATATGATCGCCTGTCAAAACAGTACGATTACTTGCTCGATAACAACAGTTCATTGATCGCGGCCAGTGCTCGAGAGAACAAGGCACTCATGGACCAATTGGGCAGTCTTCAAAACCGCCTTCAAGCCAAAGAAGACAGTTTGAACACGGAACGTTTATTACTAGAAAAAGGGCAACGTAGAGTGAATGAACTGGAAGGCGTGATACGCCGTAAGGACAGCACAGTTGCTTACGTACGCCAGAAAGTGGCAGATGCACTTCTCGGGTTTACCGGCAAGGGACTGACCGTAAATATGCGCGATGGTAAAGTGTATGTTAGTCTTGAAAACAGCTTGTTGTTCGCCCCAGGTTCTTGGGATGTCGCACCGAAAGGACAAGTGGCCTTAGAAAATCTGGCACGCGTACTCGCTGAAAACAATGACATTAGTGTGCTTGTAGAAGGACATACAGATAACGACCCCTACAGAGGACAGAGTCAGGTCCGTGATAACTGGGATTTGAGTGTAATGCGTGCGACAAACGTGGTTAAAATCTTGACGACCAATCAAGGTTTGAATCCAGAACGCATCACTGCAGCAGGTCGCGGAGCGTTCATTCCACTGGTGGATAACGATACGCCAGAAAACAAAGCAATCAACCGTCGTACGGAAATCATTTTGACACCGGACTTAACAGAATTGGCCAACCTATTGGAAGGCGGAAACTAAATCTTACAGGAACTGGGCTTGCACCAGCTCTTCGATTTTCTTTAATCCCACTATGGCAATGTCGTAGTGGGATTTTTCTATTTGGTGATGTCCACTGATGTAGATGGTCTCAAAGCCCAATTTCTCGGCCTCTTTGATGCGCTGCTCTACGCGTGTGATGGGACGAACTTCGCCCGTCAACCCAACCTCTCCTGCAAAACATACCTTGCCCGTAATGGGATCGTCCCCATTCGAACTTAGTATAGCCGCGACAACTGCTAAATCCAGTCCCGGGTCGTCCACCTTTAAACCACCGGTTACGTTAAGGAAGACATCTTTTTGGCCCAATCTGAAACCGCAGCGTTTTTCTAGTACCGCAAGTAGCATATTGAGTCTACGCGTATCGAATCCGGTTGTTGAACGTTGCGGTGTTCCATAAACGGCAGTAGAACAAAGTGCTTGAAGTTCTATGAGCATGGGCCGAACGCCCTCGACCATTACTGCAACGGCATTGCCGCTGAGGCCATCGTGTTGTTTTGTCACGAGCAGTTCGCTAGGATTTTCCACACCATAGAGACCGCCTTGTTCCATGGTGTATAAACCTATTTCGTGGGTAGAGCCAAATCGGTTCTTGTGTGCTCGAAGAATGCGGTAAAGTAGGTTAGGATCGCCTTCAAATTGGAGCACGACATCCACCATATGCTCGAGAATCTTAGGCCCGGCAATACTGCCCTCCTTATTGATATGGCCGATCAATAACACTGGCGTACCCGTCTCTTTTGCATAACGAATAAAACTGGCGGCACTCTCACGAATCTGTGCCACCGAACCCGGCGTGCTTTCGACGTGTGGAACGTGAAGCGTTTGGATAGAATCTACAATAACCAGATGAGGTCGGACCGATTTTAAGTGGTTGAAAATCGCGTCAGTCTTCGTCTCACTGAGCAAATACAATTCGCTCACCGCTTTACCAATTCGTTCGCCACGCAATTTTATTTGCGAGGGACTTTCTTCGCCGGAAATGTACGCTACGGTGCCACTGAAACTAAGCGCTAATTGCAACAGAAGCGTACTTTTTCCTATCCCCGGCTCTCCACCAAGAAGAGTCACTGATCCAGGCACAACCCCACCGCCTAAAACACGGGAAAACTCAAAATCTTGAATAGGGAAGCGCTGCACACTATGGTGCTCGACATCTTCGATTCGAATGGGTTTGGCAGCAGCTTGCTCACCGCTCCATGCGCGCGGATCCGGTTTGCTTTTTATTTCAACTTCCTCAACGAGTGTGTTCCACTCTTTACAGCCCTGGCATTGTCCCATCCACTTGCTGTGTTGGGTGCCGCACTGGGTACAATTAAAAATACTTTTCTGCTTTGCCATGAGGAAGACTTATTTTCTTCCTGCAAAATAGAGAAAAACAAAGCCTAAGGCGCCCGTAAAGACAAACATTAAACTTTGAGAACTATGAATGAGGGTGGCAAAGGATGTTCCAATAAATGGAGAGAGCCCCAAAACAACTAAAGCTTTCGAGACGAGGTAATGGTAGGCGCCGATGCCTCCCGGTACGGGAATAACAAACCCTAAACCGGCTGCTACACTGACGAAAAATGCTTGTTCTGCACCAATGCCTTGAACGCCCTCTACAATAGTAAAGCCAACGGCTATGGTCACAACGTAACAGGTCCAAATTCCAATAGAATAAAACCAAAAGAGCGGCTTATTATTGACGGTACGAAGACTGCGCAGTCCCGTGATCATGCCCGTTGCAAATCCTGCTATTTTCAGGGCAATGGACCATTGCATCCAAATTTTACGCGTGAACAAAACCAAACCGAAAATGGCCACTAGTACAGCAACAATGCTCAGCGTACCCGCCATAGAAAGTTCAGGAATTTGCGCGCCGCTTTGGGTCATAAAATCACGTAATTCATCGCCGGAAATAACGACTGTGCTCAACGTAACAACAGCAAATAAAAGGGTATCTACTACGCGCTCCAAGACCACAGTTCCCACAAGCTTATCGATAGGAACATGATCCGTTTTGTGCAACGCGGTACATCGCGCGACCTCACCAACACGAGGGGTGACTAAATTTACAAGATAACTAAAGGCAACTGCAGCAATAGCGCGAGTGCCCTTTACTTCATACCCTAGGCTTTGCAGCATCTGTACCCAGCGTAAGCCGCGGAAAATAATTGCTATGAAGCCAATCGCTACGACCAACAGTAGACCACTCACGGGCACTTCCCTCAGGTTGTTCCACAGGTCAATAGGATTGACATTTTTAAAGGTTAGGTAAAGCAAGGCAACGCCAATACCCAAAAAGAGTATGTACTGCACCGTCTTTTTTACCCAATTCGCCATTAAACTATTCGATTCGTAGTCTCGTTCGGAAAAACGATGCTCGGTTTGAATGATTTTGCTTCTTCCGGACTCATGTGTGCGTAAGCAATGATGATAATGATATCGCCTTTTTGCACGCGTCGAGCAGCGGGTCCGTTTAAGGTTACTTCCCCTGCGCCAGGAGTACCTGCAATGGTGTACGTATCGAAACGCTCACCGTTATTGATGTTTACGATATAAACGCGCTCTCCGGGTAAAATTCCGGCGGCATCCAT
Organism: Bacteroidota bacterium; assembly: GCA_003045825.1. Taxonomy (GTDB): domain Bacteria; phylum Bacteroidota; class Bacteroidia; order Flavobacteriales; family Schleiferiaceae; genus UBA10364. Next base: position 18,535 of record PZPA01000010.1, on the reverse strand, counting down.
GAGTTCTGTATCTAGGGTAATAGAACCGATATAATCCAGCTCTGCTCCTGTAACATGAACGCGATGAATTTTACTTTTTACAACCTCTATTTGCATGCGGCAAAAGTAGCTTAAAAAAGAGGAAGGTTGTCAATGAGTCGGACTTTTCCACATTGAACAGCAGCAAACACTCTAGCGGGACGGGAAGTGTTGAATTCGTCCAAAGGTTGAAGTGTTGCGGCATCACAACAGCTTACGTATTCCACACGAATTGACGGTACCGCATCCAGTGCTTTGATACACGCTTTTTCGAAGGTCTTTCTGGTCGTTTTTTCAAGATCTAGGGTAGAAATGGCACGGCTTAATACCGCATAAATTTGCGCGGATTCTTTACGCTCATGTGGTAAAAGTCGCATGTTTCGGCTGCTCATCGCTAGTCCGTCTGCTTCTCTAAAAATAGGTCCGGGCAAGATTTCTACGGGCCAATTCTCTTTTGCAACCACGTGTCTAATAATGCTCAGTTGCTGATAATCTTTTTCACCAAAAACGGCGACATCAGGTTCAATCAGGGCAAAGAATCGTGTGACCACGGTGGCCATTCCTTCAAAGTGACCTGGACGTCCTGCACCTTCCATGTGTCGGTCCAAGCCCTCAAAATCAAATCGTCTAGACTTCAAACCCTCAGGATAAAGCATCTCCGCATCTGGAAGAAATACCGCATCGCAACCCATAGCTTCCAACGCGCTCAAGTCCGCCTCGAGCGTACTAGGGTATTTAGCGAAATCTTCTTTGTTGTTAAACTGGGTTGGATTGACATAAATGCTGACTAATGTTCTATCGCATTTTTCTTGACTAAGTTGGACCAAACTCAAGTGTCCTTTATGCAATGCACCCATCGTAGGAACAAAGCCCAATTTTTTTTCGCGACCTTCAGATTTCCAGCGCGCTAACTCCTCAATGCTACGAATGTGTTTCATAAGTGTTAAAAGGGCTCCAAATCTAGCCCATTCTTTGATATAAAGGGCGAAAATAGGTATCTTTGCACCCTATTTTAAATATACTTTCTCCTATGGAAAGCAAGCGCGTCTTATTCATTTCCCAAGAAATTCATCCTTATTTACCTGAAAACACCATTTCAAGTACGACTCTGGCTTTGGCTAAGAAGACGAACGACAGTGGTCACCAGGTGCGCGTATTCATGCCACGCTTCGGCGTCATTAATGAGCGCAGGCATCAACTGCACGAAGTGATTCGCTTAAGTGGGATGAACGTGGTAATCAACGACATGGATATGCCGTTAATCATTAAAGTTGCTTCGGTTCCTGGTGCACGTATGCAGGTATATTTTATTGACAATGAAGAATACTTCAAACGCAAATTCACTTATGCGGATGCTGACGGAAAGCAGTTTGAGGATAATGACGAACGCACGCTTTTCTTTTCGAAAGGCGCTATTGATACTGTTGAGAAATTAGGATGGAAGCCTGACGTTATCCACGTTCACGGTTGGATGTCAGCGTTAGTGCCCATGTACTTGCGTCTTTTCCAGGCGGACAACCCTATTTTCAAGGATGCCAAAATTGTATTCTCTGCTTACGACAATGGTTTTGACGGGACTTTAGGTCCAAACTTGAAATCAGGAATGGAGTTTGATGAGATAGACCCAGCGTTGTGCGAAGGTTTAGAAGCGCCGACCTGTGAGGACCTGCAGCTTTTAGCCGCTAAATATGCGGATGTAGTGATTCTCGGTGAAGAAAACACCGGACACGTAGAGGAGTTTTGTAAGGCTAACGACATCCCTTGCATTGACGGTAAAGCATTTTCTGAGAACCCTACAGATGCTATCAAGGTATATGAATCGCTTTTGGTTGAAGAGGACGTTGAATAAGACCCTATTAGGATTACTAGTCCTCGTTGGGCTGGCCCTGCTAAGCAGCAGTTGCGAAAAAAGCAACGGTGAAATTGGTGCTGGAAAATTCATTGAAGACCGTCCGGAATTAGGAGAAAAATTGTCCTTTAATGTCGTCTCCTACACGACGAATTGGGATAGTATTACCACCAAAAACCCTGTTTCTGTTGCTTTAGGAAATCTCAATGATCCTATTTTTGGAAAACTCAACGCTGCATTTACGACCCGTCTACTTCTATCAAAGCTATCACCAGATTTCGGAGACAGCACGGTATGTGATTCTGTAAAAGTTCGTTTGGCTTACCAGAATACGTACGGCCTTCGTGGAGATTCCATACATCTTGAGGTCTTACCGGTTATCGAGCCCATGTCAGATACCATCAACTATTACAGCAATACTATGCGAGTAATGGGTCCATCTATTATGGATACTACGCTAATGATTGACCCAAGTGTTCCTGTATTTAATGGCATTGATACTAGTGTTGGTTACCTCACTTTCGACCTAGATCCTTCCTTCTTTCAAGAAAAGCTCTTCGATGCGGCTATAGCTGGAGAGGATTACCTCATTGACAATGAAAGTTTCGTGGCGTCTGTACCTGGATTACACTTCAGAGATGCAGGAACGGGAACCAGCGCATTGTCCTTTTTTAACCTCACCGCTTCTGGTAGTTTGATTCAATTATTCTACCATACTGGAGCGCAAGACACCGTTCCAAAGCTCTTCACTATGACTTTTGGCCAGAATTTTGGTGATCCAGGACTATCCTTTAATTCCTACGAAAACGACTTTACGACGGCAGATTTTGGTATCGACATGCAGGATACCCTAAACGGTGAGGTGCTCACGTATTCCCAAGGTGCAGGTGGGGCGCGTACTATTTTAGAATTCCCAGGCTTAGATACATTGATAGGCAAAGGATACAGCATCAACCGTGCTGAAATCATTGCGCACGTCTTACAAGGCACGGCCTCACCATATACCCTGCCCAACACGTTACTGATTCTTCAAGACTTAGATTCATCTCAAGCGTTAATTAAAGATTATACGAACCCCATTAATCCTGCAGGTGGCGCCGTTAATCGGGCAGATTTACGTGAATTCCGTTACCGTTTTAATGTGACGCGGATGGTACATGACTTCGTGAACGAAAAAGAAAAGATTTTCCCCGTCATTCTTACGCCTGCCAGTTCTAATTCTAGTGCGGCACGCGTTGTTCTTGGCGGTGGTCTTCACCCAACTATTCCGGTAGAATTTAACGTCTACTACACGAAATCGGAGTAGTAAAACGCTTATTTTAGCCCCACCAAACTTTTAAACTAACCCGCTATGTGTGGCATTGTAGGATATATTGGGGACAGAAAAGCGTTCCCCATTCTCGTGAACGGACTCAAACGTCTTGAGTACCGTGGATATGACAGTTCAGGCGTTGCTTTAGCGCAAAACGGAGAGATTGCTGTTTATAAAAAGCAGGGAATGGTTGTTGCCATGGAAGAGCATGCGCTCGCAAACGACACTTCCGGCTCTACCGGCATTGCACATACACGCTGGGCCACACACGGTCAGCCTTCAGACGAAAATGCGCATCCGCATATTAGTAATTCCGGTGACCTTGTTTTGGTCCACAACGGTATTATAGAAAACTACCAGAGCTTAAAGGATTTACTCAAAGGCAAGGGTTATTCGTTCCACAGCGAAACGGATACCGAAGTTCTAGTGAATTTCATTGAATACGTTCAGAAAGAAGAAGGTTGTAAACTTCGCAAGGCTGTTCGAATAGCATTGACTCAAGTTATTGGTGCCTACGCCATATGTATTTATGACAAGAATCGTCCCGAAGAGATTGTTGTTGCGAAACTAGGATCACCGCTCGTGATTGGCTTAGGTGTGAACGAAAAATTCATAGGTTCAGACGCCACCCCATTCTTGGAGTACACTAAAGATGCCATATACCTGGAAGACGGTGAGATGGCTTGCATCACTGCACAAGGTGAAATTACAGTCCGAATGATTGAAAGTGACGCGTCGGTTCGCCCGACTATTCACGCGCTTCAGATGAATCTTGAAAGCATTGAAAAAGGCGGTTATGACTACTTCATGATGAAGGAGATCTACGAGCAGCCACGTGCGATCTACGATACCTTCCGCGGTCGCCTTTTGCCGGAACAAGGCATGATAAAAATGTCTGGGCTTGAGGAATATGCCGATAAGTTTAGAAATGCAGACCGCATTATCATGACGGCTTGTGGTACCTCTTGGCACAGTGCATTGGTTGCGGAATACCTCTTTGAAGAATTTGCCAGAATTCCTGTGGAAGTAGAGTACGGATCGGAATTCCGTTACCGTAATCCAATCATCCGCAAGAACGATATCGTCATTGCAATTTCACAAAGTGGAGAGACCGCGGATACATTGGCGGCGATCAAAATGGCGAAAGCAGCAGGAGCGATGGTTTTCGGAATATGTAATGTTCCTGGGTCAACCATCTCTCGCGAAACGCACGCAGGTGCCTATACCCATGCTGGCCCAGAAATAGGAGTTGCTTCTACGAAAGCATTTACTTCTCAGGTAACGGTGCTTACCATGATGGCTCTTGAGCTGGGTAAAATGCGTGGCGAATTCTCTACTTCGGAATACCGCGCTCTTATCAATGAGCTTAGTGTAATCCCAAAGAAAGTAGAGAAAGTACTGGAGTCAAAAGAGCATATCGAGGAGATTGCAGGCCTCTATAAAGATGCGTCAAATGCACTTTATTTAGGTCGTGGTGTTAATTTCCCTATCGCTCTAGAAGGTGCATTGAAGTTGAAAGAGATTTCTTACATCCATGCTGAGGGTTATCCAGCAGCGGAAATGAAGCACGGACCTATTGCTTTGATTGATGAAAATATGCCAGTGGTTGTGGTTGCACCGAACAACGGGCACTATGAGAAATTGGTTAGTAATGTTCAAGAAGTGAAGGCTCGTGAAGGAAAGGTTATCGCGATTGTAACAGAAGGCGATACTGAAATCATCAATAGTGCTGACCACGTGATTGAAATCCCGGAAACATTAGAGGCCCTAACCCCATTATTAACAGTGATTCCTTTGCAATTACTGAGTTACTACATCGCCGTTATGCGCGGATGTGATGTTGACAGACCGCGTAACCTTGCAAAATCAGTTACGGTGGAGTAGTAAGCTATTTCCTTACCCGCTTTTCAAAAGAATACGTCAACATCAATAGATTGTTTTCGCTAAAGAGCCCCATACTTAGGGCACTTTGATTCCAAGTGCCGTTTGATTTTCCAAAGGAGGTGGTGATCGACATTGGAGCGGTCAGCGCGATGTTAAGGTGATCGTTAACTTGGTAAAAAGCGCCAATCTGATAGCGCAGGCTTGGTGCAATGTTCGAATAATTTATACTCGAAGAATAGAAAGTACCTATCTCAGGGCCGTGCAAGAAATACAGCCGATCGGTGATGGGTTTACGCCATTCTTGGCCGGTAAAAAATCCGGTACTTAAACTGAAGTAATTATTGTCTTGATAGCGAGAGTAATTCATGTAGGTACGTTCTGCACGAAGGGTGTGTACACGTGAAATGGATTTCCCCCATTTATAGATGGGACGCGCATCTAATACGGGTCCGTACATAATTCCCATCGAGGCTGAGGTGACAAGACCTACTTCGCGATATTGCGCTTGAACGTTGCTAAAGAATCCAAAGAAAAGGAGGCACAGGCTCCACAGTTTGACGGCTTTCATAATAGGGGTTTATTTTCCTCTTAAAGGTAAATCAATAATGTGTACCTTCTACTTTCAAAATTCTAAAATAACCCAATCGCACCGCGGTATGAGTGTGTATTTCATGCTCATCTTGTGTGCGAAGACTGAAATAATAATCGAGAAACAATAACGGGGATTGATGAAAAATAAAGGAATTAAGCTATTAATTACAGCCGTACTAATGAGTTGTGTTGTAGGCGTGCAAGCACAAGAGCAGGCCTCGCCATTGGAACAAGTCATGGATGGGCTCAGCGTTCGAAACATCGGCCCTGCTGGGATGAGTGGGCGTGTGACTTGCATAACTGTGCATCCTCAAATTCCCACGACGATCTATGCAGGATCTGCTAGTGGTGGATTGTGGGTGAGTGCAAATAACGGGCAGAGCTGGTCGCCGCTCTTTAAAAACGAGAAAGTAGCTTCGATCGGTGCCATCGCTATTGATCCGACCCATCCGGACATCATTTATGTTGGGACAGGTGAGGGGAATCCTCGAAACTCTCAAACCAGTGGTTACGGTTTGTACAAAAGCTACGACGGAGGTCAGAGCTGGGAGTGCTTGGGCTTGGAAGAGACCCGCACCATTCACCGAATTTTAATTAATCCTTCGAACACCGATGAGATCTACGTGGGTGCCACTGGGTCGGCTTGGGGAGATAGCCCAAGAGGGGTGTACAAGAGTTCGGACGGCGGAAAAAATTGGACCCAGAGCCTATATATCGACGGAAAAACGGGCGCGGGAGACCTCGTGATGGATCCGAACAACCCGAAGAAGTTGATTGCGAATATGTGGGAGTACCGCAGAGCGCCTTGGTTCTTTACCAGCGGTGGTCCATCGGGCGGCTTGTTCATCACCTACGATGGTGGGGAACATTGGAAGAAGCTGGGCGAAGAGGACGGATTGCCGAAAGGGAATCTGGGCCGTATTGGCTTAGGTATTGCACCGTCCAATTCTAATATCGTCTATGCCCTAGTCGAGACAGAAAAGAAAAACGGGGTGTATAAGAGCACGAACGGCGGAAAGAATTGGTTCAAGGTTACCGAAAGTGAGCAAGCGGGAAACCGTCCGTTTTACTATGCGGATTTAAGAGTGGACCCTCAAAATCCAGACCGCGTGTACAGCTTGTGGACCTACGTGACGCGTAGTGATGATGGAGGAAAAAATTGGAAAACCATCACCCCTTATAATCGTATTCACCCTGACCACCACGCGATGTGGATCAACCCGGCGAATCCGGCACACATCATTGAGGGGAACGACGGCGGGATGAATATTTCGTACGATTATGGAGAGACTTGGCACTTTGTGGAGAACCTTCCTTTGGCCCAATTCTACCACATCAACGTCGACGATCAGCTGCCGTACAATGTATATGGCGGGATGCAAGACAACGGCTCTTGGATGGGTCCGGCGTACAGCTTGACAGTGGACGGCATTCGAAACGAGGAGTGGAGCGAGCTGTTCTTTGGCGACGGCTTTGATGTCGTGCCCGTGCCTGGTCGTACGGATGCGGCCTACGCGCAGAGCCAAGAAGGAAATGTCGGTTTGGTCAACACGCAGACCGGCTATTCGGAACTCATCAAGCCTACACACCCAGATGGCGAGCGCTTGCGATGGCACTGGAATGCACCTATTGCTCTAGATCCTCACGCGCCGGAGACGAGCTTGTACTTCGGTTCCCAATTCTTGCACAAGAGCACGGACAATGGGAAGAATTGGATCATTATTAGCCCTGACCTGACCTCGAACAATCCAGAGAAACAAAAGCAACTCGAGAGCGGGGGGCTGACCTACGATGTTACGGGTGCGGAAAACCACACGTGTTTGCTTGCTATTGCGCCGAGTGCCCTGGATCAAAATGTGATTTGGACGGGATCTGACGACGGAAAGTTGCACGTGACCATGGACGGCGGAGCGAATTGGGTAGACTTGAGCAAGAAGTTGAAAGGCTTGCCTGAGGGGTCTTGGATACCTCAAATTCGTGCCTCTGATTACGATAAAGGGACTGCTTGGGTGGTAGCGAACGACTACCGCAGAAATAATTGGAGCGCGTACCTGTTTAAGATTGAAGAATTTGGCAAGAAGGTCACCCGTGTGGTGGACGACAGCGATATTTTCGGACCTATTCTCAGTGTGTGGCAAGATCCAGTAGAGCCAAACCTACTTTTTGTCGGCGGCGAATATGGATTGTACGTCAGTGTGGACGGAGGCGCTTCATACACCAAATGGACCGATGCAGTACCGACGGCCCAAGTGATGGACCTCGCCTTCCAGGCCCGCGAAAAGGATTTGGTCCTAGGGACCTTTGGGCGCGGTGCTTGGGTGATCGATGATATCGAGCCGTTGAGAGTTTTAGCAGCGGGCAATGGCCTCAGCACGCCAACGTTCTTCGAGCCGCCAACGGCGTATCAATGGGAACGTCGTCAGAGCCCTGGAGTACGCTTTGCCGGTATGTCAACTTTCCGGGGTGAAAATCGCCGTTTCGGAGCGCGTATGACGGCCTACCTACCTGAGGTTGCCGAGGACAATAAGAAGAAGCTTCGTGTCGACTACCAAGATGAGGCCGGAGATACCATCTACACTCAATACATCGGCGTGAAAGAGGCCGGATTACAGAACTGGCGCTGGGCAATGTGGGAAAAAGGAACCGAATACCCCGAGTTCAAGGTTCGCAAGGAGGAGAAGGAGCAAAGCGATCGCCGCGGAGCTCCTGTATTGCCGGGAACCTACACCGTAACAATGAATTGGGACGGTCAAACCGCTTCACAACAACTGAAGGTTGAATACGATTACCGTATGGAATCTTGGGTCACAGATGAAGATTTGGCAGCGCGTCGCGATGCCTTCAAAGCCATCGAAGGCATAGAAGCAGATTTAGACCTCGCGGTACAATCGTTGGCACAAGCCAATGAAAACATCGAGCGCCTTCAAGCTTTAATGAAACGTGAGCCCTATGCTTCTGATTCGGCCTTAGTGGACACGGTGAAAGCGACAGCCAAAGCGTTGGAGGCTGCCCGGCATCATGTGTTTGGTAAAAAAGAAACCAAAGGCTATTTCGAACAGCCGGAGGTATGGTCGAGCCAATGGGGCAGCTCTTTGTGGCAGCTCTTGAGTTCGTCACGCGCTTGGGGCAGCAATGAGCAAGCGTTGTTTGACCAATTATCCAAGCGTACTGACGAAGCCGCACAAACGGTTATGACCTTCCTCATAGAGGATTACAACGGCCTGTTGGAATACCTCGAAGAACATCCGGTGGACATCATGGTTCCTACCGACATAGAGGAAGAAATTCGCAAATAGCACCCACGAAAAAGGCGCCCCACGGGGCGCCTTTTTTATGCTTAAATTTTCGGCTCCGCCGGGGGCTTCGCCGAGAAGGATCGCGGTTTATTGAATGATCAATTGTTTGCGAACGCCTTCGGTTTGGAAGATGTAATAGCCTGGGCTCGCATTGACCTGGAGACTGGCATCCAATGCCAACGTGCCTTGTTGGATCTCACGGCCGTCGATGCTAAAGATGCGGTACGCCGTGCCTGCAGGCAGACCTTCTACTTGGAAAAGGCCATTGCTTGGATTTGGGAAGATAGTAATGCTGTTGGCGCTCAACTCTTCCTGATCTAGTGTAACGTCAAGGTTGAAGGCATCCAAGAAGGCATTATTTCCCCCTCCTGAAATGAATTCAACTTTGATCATTATGGGCTGATTGCCTATATAATCATCTAAACCAACAGTTACCTTACGCCAATTGCTGCTCGAGGTCGGATTCCAAGGATTAGGTTTGTTTGTTGCCGCATAAAGCAGTGGCCCAAGCAGCGTACGTACACTTTCCCAAGTCTCGCCACAATCCTGACTTACGCTAACGTTGAGCTTATCCATGGCAAAACCAGGCTTACTGGCAACTGCATAGCGGAAACTGAAATTCATCGCGGCCGCTCTATTTACATTGATAAAATTAGTGACCAGAGCATCGGTATTATCCGGCTCGTTGTTGTAGTTATCGAGCTTGACAGAGAAATCGCCTTCAAAACTATTAAAGCTATTGCGCTCCCATTTAATATTATCGCCTTCCGAATTTTCTACATGCCAAGTGCCGTTTGGAATAGTATTAAACTCAAAACCAGAATTGAAGTTATTTGCCCAAATGGTGCTGTTTGGCATATGAACACTCATGTAGCCATCAATGTAGGATTGTGTCGTCCCAATTGCGTTGGTTACTGTTAACCCTACATCGTAATTTTTGAAGGTCTTGCCAGATGCATTACTGTAAGTGACTGTCGGATTTTGCGCGGTAGAAGTTGATGGCGTTCCTCCTGGGAAATACCACGACCAATTAGTCGCGTTTCCAGAGGTGCTCATATCAGTGAATTGGACCGTAGTTCCATTACAAATTACCGTTTGATTCGCCTTAAAATTTGCTTGCGGTGCACACGGCAGTGCCATTCCCGGCTCAATCCCGGTAGTCTGCGCATTCGTAGCACTAATCAAATACCCTCTTCTGGCGACGTTCGCAAGGTTTGAACGCATGATGGCGCGCTGATCGTCTGTGAAAAGATTCACACAGTTATCGTCTGCGTAGTCCATGTAGTTCTCGATCATATCGGGTTTGTTTGGACTATCGTTAGAACACGTATTTGCATTCGTATTACAACCATAACTTGCTTCTAACACAGGTGGAGTATCTGCACAATTATCCCCAGCAAAACAACCGCCTTTAAAAGGATGGTCCAGTCCTAGGTAATGTCCTGCTTCGTGGGTGAGGGTTCTGCCCAAGCTTGTACCTGTGCCAATTCTTCCCATACGGTCGTGACGAATAACAATCCCATCGTAGGTCGTGTTTTGACCAGGATTGGGCTTGTAGGCATATCCTAATACTGTACCTGTCGAGCTGCTGCCGGAAAGCGTAATACTGTTCACCACCCAAATATTCAGGTATTTGCTATTCGGCCAACTGATCAGCCCTTTCACATTATTGTTGGCGCCCACACTAAGCGCACTCTGCGTTCGGGTAATTGCCGTCGTACAGTTTCCTTGAGGGTCCAATTTTGCCAATTGAAATTCAATCTCACAATCCGCCGCTACCCCTTGAAAAATGGAGCGCGTATTTGAAGTATCTGCATTTAAACGCCGGTAATCTTCGTTCAGGCCTATAATGGCATCACGAACCTGCTTGTCAGAAATATTGTCGCTTTGCGTGTCGTAGATAATGTGCACCACCACAGGTATAGTATGAACGACTGCTTCAGTATTGTGGGGGGCATCAAAATTCACCGTCGAGATAAATTCAGCTTCGTCCGCACTTAAGTTGGGATACAGTCGTTTAACTTCTTCTTCAAGCACGTCATGGCCACATTTTTGCCCAAACAACGGTGCGGAAAGAAGGATAAATACTGCTAGAATAGGGGATAGTATGTATTTTTGCATGGTGTGCAATTTCGTGTTAATTGTCCATCTATCCAACTCAAAAAGCAAGCACTAATCCAGATGTCAACAATTTGTGCATAGATTTTTGGTTCTTAGCTAAATAAAGATGTATTTTCGCAGCCCTTTTTGGGGGTTGTACACGCAACACTTTAAACATATAAAACGCATTAGCGGTGAATACATTAAGTTACAAGACAGTTTCAGCCAACGCGGCGTCAGTTGAAAAGAACTGGGTAGTAGTTGACGCAGAAGGTCAAACACTAGGACGTTTGGCATCTAAGGTAGCCTTGCTTATCAGAGGCAAGCGCAAGCCTAATTACACACCTCACGTTGACTGTGGCGACAACGTTATTATAGTTAACGCTGAGAAGGTTGTTTTGAGCGGAAACAAAATGACGGATAAAACGTACGTATGGCACACAGGTTACCCTGGTGGTCAGCGCACTACGAACCCTGAGCAGATCATGGCGAAATTCCCTGAGCGCATTGTCGAAAAGGCAGTTAAGGGCATGCTACCGAAGAATCGCCTAGGTGCAGAGTTGTTCCGCAACTTGCACGTATATGCTGGTCCTGAGCACAAGAACGAAGCTCAGAAACCAACGGTGATCAACATTAATGAAATCAAATAAGTAATAATAAATGGCAAAGTTTCACGCAATTGGAAGACGTAAAACTTCTGTAGCTCGTGTTTACATGGACGAAGGTACTGGTACCATCACTGTAAACAGCAAGGACTATAAGGACTACTTCAACACTGCGCCGTTGCACTACAAATTGGAGCAGCCTTTCAGTTTGACAGAAACTACTGGCAAATACGACGTTAAAGTCAATGTATTTGGTGGTGGTATCACTGGTCAAGCAGAGGCAATTCGTTTGGGTGTATCTCGTATTCTTTCTGAGATTGATAACGAGAACCGCACATCGTTGAAGCCTGCCGGACTACTTACTCGTGACCCACGTATGGTCGAGCGTAAGAAATTCGGTCAGAAGAAAGCACGTAAGAAATTCCAGTTCTCTAAACGTTAATCGAGATTTAGTATCCAAATGGACCAGACTCTTAACAAGGCTACTGGTACATTGCTTACTAGGGAAAGTAAACTCAAAAAAATGGCAGTAACAGACAACATTAAAAAACTCATGGATGCGGGTGTTCACTTTGGACACTTGACCCGTAAGTGGAATCCAAACATGGCGCCTTACATCTTTATGGAGCGCAATGGAATCCACGTGATCGACCTTCATAAAACTGAGGCGAAAATGGCAGAGGCTACAGAAGCGCTCCAAAAAATCGCAGCATCAGGTCGTAAAATCCTTTTCGTAGCGACGAAAAAACAAGCAAAAGAAATCGTAGCAAAATATGCCGGCGAAGCAAACATGCCTTACGTAACTGAGCGTTGGCCAGGAGGTATGTTGACCAACTTCGTAACGATCCGTAAAGCCATCAAAAAGATGCAAAGCATCGACAAGATGAAAGAAAACGGTACGTTCGAAACACTTTCAAAACGTGAACGTCTACAGGTAGACCGTCAACGTGCGAAGCTTGAGAAGGATTTTGGTTCAGTAGCAGATATGAATCGTTTGCCAGCTGCCTTGTTTATCGTTGATATCAAGCGTGAGAACATTGCTGTAGACGAAGCAATCAAGTTGGGCATTCCAACTTTCGGTATTGTAGATACAAATTCAGACCCTCGCCGTGTAGATTACGCGATTCCTGCAAACGATGATGCTTCAAGAAGTATCGCTGCTGTTATGGAGTTCGTAACTGAAGGTGTAAAAGGTGGTCTCTCTCAGCGCAAGAGCGATAAGGCGACTGCTGAGCAAGCAAAAATTGACAAGAAAGCGGCTAAGGCTTAATCCTTAACGGTTTGTTGAAACAATAAAGACTTTTTGAGAGAGCCGTAGGGAAACCTTTGCGGCTCTCTTTTTAATTAAAATTCAAATTAATACTCTATATCATGGCAAAGATTACCGCTGCTGAAGTAAATCAACTCAGAAAGCAAACTGGAGCTGGTATGATGGACTGTAAGAAAGCTTTAGTTGAAGCAGAAGGCGACTTCGAAGCTGCAGTTGACATCCTAAGAAAGAAAGGTCAAAAAGTAGCTGCAAAGCGTGCTGATCGTGACGCAACTGAAGGTGCTGTTATTGCAAAGACAAACGGTGCTGATAAAGGTGTTGTCATCAAATTATCTTGTGAGACAGATTTTGTTGCGAAAAACGAAAATTTCGTTGCCTTAGCAAATAAAATTGCAGACATCGCATTAACTACTGGTGCATCGACTTCTGAAGAGCTTGGTGCTGTTGAATTCGAAGGTGGTTTAACTGTTGCGGCCAAACTGCAAGAGCAAACGGGTGTGATTGGTGAAAAAATTGAAGTTGCCGAAATGGCGGTTGTAAACGCTCCTTACGTTGCGTCTTACATCCACATGGGCAACAAGATTGGCACTTTGGTAGGTTTGACGGCTGAAGCTGCAGAGGCGGGTCGCGACATAGCGATGCAAGCTGCTGCAATGAACCCTGTTGCATTGAACCGTGATGCGGTACCACAAGAAGTTATCGATCGTGAATTAGAGGTTGGTAAAGATTTGGCGCGTCAAGAAGGCAAGCCAGAGGAAATGCTTGAAAAAATAGCCGCTGGCCGATTGAATAAATTCTTCAAAGAAAACACTTTGGTGGACCAAGACTTTATCAAAGACAGTAAGTTGAGTGTATCTAAATACTTAACTAGCGTTCAAGCTGGTTTGGCAGTGGTAGATTTCAAGCGTGTAAGCTTGTAAAAACTGTACTCAGTATATATAGAAAACCGCGATGGCTTGCCATCGCGGTTTTTTTTGTTCCAAAGTAAAAAGTTGGTAACGGTTTAAAAACTAGAATTATCTCGTTCGATTGCCTTCGATTGTTGCGGTATATTTGTGTTCAAACCTACTGAGATGAAATACAATCGTGTACTCCTGAAACTAAGCGGAGAAGCCCTAATGGGCGATAAGGAATTTGGTATAGATCCAAAAAGGATTGCCGAATATGCTGAAGAGATTAAAGCAGTTGCTGAATTAGGAGTGCAAGTAGGCGTGGTCATTGGTGGTGGAAACATCTTCCGTGGGATCAGCGGTGCATCACAAGGCATGGACCGGGTTCAAGCAGATCATATGGGTATGCTAGCAACGGTAATTAATGGCCTAGCGCTTCAAGGTGCGCTTGAAAGTGCAGGTGTAAAAACACGACTACAGAGTGCTGTTGAGATGGATAAAGTGGCGGAACCATTTATTCGTCGCCGTGCTATTCGTCATCTAGAAAAAGGCCGCGTCGTCATTTTTTCTGGGGGCACAGGAAACCCATACTTTACCACAGATACAGGTGCAACACTCCGCGCAGTGGAAATTCAAGCCGATGTTATTCTTAAAGGAACGCGCGTAGACGGAATCTATAGCGCCGATCCGGAAAAAGACCCAACCGCAACGAAATTTGAAACGCTAAGCTTCAAAGAAGTATATGATAAGGGATTAAATGTCATGGATATGACAGCATTTACCCTGAGTAAAGAAAACGAACTACCCATTATTGTGTTTGATATGAACACCGAAGGAAACCTGATGAAAGTGATCGAAGGCGCACCAGGCGTGGGTACAATAGTTAAGAATTAAGAAATTCAAATCAATAAGATGCAAGACGAAATAGATTTTGTTTTTGATGCGACGAAGGAAGATATGGATCGTGCCATTAGCCATCTTGAAAAGGCGATGGTGAAAATCCGCGCGGGTCGTGCGAACCCTTCTATGCTTGAAGGAGTCATGGTAGAATACTATGGAGCTGCCACCCCCTTATCGCAGGTAAGTAATGTGAATACACCTGACGCCCGCACCATCAGCATCCAGCCATGGGAAAAGCAGTTGATCACTGAGATTGAAAAGGCGATCATGAATGCAGGTTTAGGTTTTAACCCAATGAATAATGGAGATAGCGTTATTATTAGCGTACCACCATTGACTGAAGAGCGTCGTCGTGACCTTGCAAAGTTGGCAAAAAGCGAAAGTGAGAATGCTAAGGTTGGTGTTCGTGCAGCGCGCAAGACCGCGATGGATGAGCTCAAAAAATTAGGCAACGACGGCCTAAGTGAGGATTTACGAAAAGATCTCGAGTCGGACATTCAAAAAATGACAGACGATTACATCACGAAGTGCGATGCGCTTTATGCTAAGAAAGAAAAGGATATCATGACTGTATAAAAGGATACCCGCTAGAGCGGGTTTTCTTTTGAGAAAATGAATGTTTGAACATCGACCCTCTTTTTACGTTAAGAATTAATGAATCTCGAAAAAGAAATTAAGCAAAAGGCTTTTCGCAGCGAACAGTCTAAGCTCATTGTAAACCTCATTTATACCTACAATCAACTGAAAAGTAGGATTGCCACGGTACTTAAGAAAGAGGGCGTAACGATGCAGCAGTACAACGTTTTACGTATCGTCAATGGCGCTGCAAAAGAGGGTATTACGACCTCTGAGATTCGTGAACGCATGCTTGACAAGATGAGCGACGCGTCACGTATGGTGGACCGATTAGAATCGATGGAACTCCTTTTTAAGCAGCGCGACCGCGATGATCGCCGTGTGCTACACATTTACCTTACGGACAAAGGTCAATCTTTAGTTAAGCGTTTGATGGAGCAAGAAACCATAGACCAGCTTGCTAGTGGCGTAAAAGAAGAAAGCGCCCAGCAGCTTAATGAGCTATTGGACGCTTTTAGAGCTTCGTTGTAAAGTTTATTTCAAATAATTGATCAACGCCATGGTAGAACTGTCGTGCTCGTGATGCACGCCGCTGCCAGTGAGTTCTCCAAGAACCGCTTTAGCCAATACCTTTCCTAGCTCTACGCCCCACTGGTCGTAGCTGAACACATTCCAGATGTAACCTTGGATAAATATCTTGTGTTCGTAGGCGGCCACTAATTGTCCCAAATGGTAGGGATTCAGTTCGTCCGCAACAATGCTGTTGGTTGGGCGGTTTCCTTCGAATACACGGAAGGGCGCAATTTCTTCGACCATCTTATCCGAAATTCCCGACTGACGCATTTCAATTTCCACCTCTGTTCTGGTTTTACCCGTCATTAAGGCTTCAGTTTGTGCAATGAAATTTGCGAGAAGGATAGGGTGGTGATCTTTTAAGCTGTGTTGCGGCTTCTTGGATGCAATGAAATCTGCAGGAATCAGGTCGGTACCTTGATGGATCAATTGATAAAAGGCGTGTTGGCCGTTCGTTCCAGGTTCGCCCCAAATAATTGGCCCTGTTGCATAGTTCACTTTCTTTCCATTGCGGTCGACATACTTCCCGTTACTCTCCATATCGCCTTGCTGAAAATAGGCTGCAAATCGGTCCATATATTGATCATAAGGAAGAATGGCATGACTCGCTGCGCCGTGGAAATTTCGGTACCAAATTCCTAACATCGCCATTTGTGCTGGAATGTTTTTATCCCAATCCTCAGTGGCTACATGTTTATCCATGGCGTGTGCGCCACTTAAAAACTCTTGGAAACCTTGGAAACCTATGGCCAAAATGACCGGTAGACCAATAGCAGACCATACGCTGTAGCGTCCGCCAACCCAGTCCCAAAAACCAAACATATTTTTGGTGTCTATTCCAAATCCAGCTACGCCTTCAGCATTGGTGCTGACCGCAACAAAATGTTTTGCCACAGAAGATTCAGCACCGCCATTGTTCAAAAACCACTGCTTTGCGCTGTTCGCATTTTTCATGGTTTCTTGTGTGGTGAAGGTTTTGGAAGCGATGATAAATAGCGTGGTCTCGGGATGTACCTTGCGCAGTACCTCGTGTAAATCGGCGCCGTCTACATTGGCCACAAAGTGGAAATTCATCTCGTCAGTAACGAATGGACGTAGCGCATTAATCACCATGCGAGGACCTAGATCGGAGCCGCCTATACCAATGTTGACCACATCTGTAATGCGCTTCCCAGTATGACCCTTCCAAGCGCCAGAACGAATTTCATTTGAAAAAGCGGCCAGTTTTGCCCAAGAATCACGAATACCAGGCATTACGTCTTCACCGTCTACTGTAATAGGATCGCCAGACATATTTCTCAATGCTGTATGTAATACTGCACGGTTTTCTGTCGCGTTAATTTTCGCTCCGCCCTGTTGCATTTGTATGGCTTCGCGAACATTTGCCTCGTTCAGTAGTTCTTTGAATAGAGCAAAGGTTTCGGAACCGATGTGGTTTTTAGAAAAATCGAACAAAAGGCCGTCCCACTTAATGTGGTATTTGTTAAAACGGTCTGGATCTTCGAAAAAGCGCGTTTTTAAGGTGCGTTTATCGTTGTCGAAGTTTTTCTGAAGCCTTTTCCAAGCCTTTAGTTCTGTGGGATTTATGTTTTTCAACATTGTTGATTGCGTTATTTAAATGCAAATTTACCATATGTTGCGCTACTTGGCCCGTTATTTAGTAATTTCATCAACTTAATTAATGATTATTTCATGTTAAGATTTAAGAGTTCTAGTGATTTCCAAAAAGAGGTACGCAAAAGAGTACGCGCGTATTTTAAGGATGAGAATAAATCGAGCTTAGCAGACTACAGGTATTACATTAAAGCCGCTCTCAATCTGGCAATGTATCTTGTTCCGTTTGTCTTTTTCTTGACTTCGAATTGGGGATTCGGTATGACTACACTCTTGTGGGCCATTACCGGTTTAGGAATGGCAGGTGTTGGAATGAACCTCATGCACGACGCACTACACAACACTGTCACGCGCAGCGAATGGTGGAACCGCAGAATTGGGGCTTCGATTTATATGTTGGCGGGCAACTCCTACACATGGCGTGTCCAGCACAATATGAAACACCACACGCATACAAACGTCGACGGCCACGATGACGATATTGAAACCGGCAGTATTTTCCGTTTTCATCCGAGTCAGCAGTTGTTGCCCAAGCATAAATACCAACATATTTATGCGCCCTTTGCGTATACGTTGATGACGTATAAGTGGTTGCTCGAAAAAGATTTCAAGCAGGTGGTGAATTACAACAAGAGCGATCTTTTTAAAGCAAAAGATCAGAGTCTAGGAATGGTTTGGACAAAACTTATCGTCGGTAAACTTTTCCATTTTTCTGTGTTTTATGCCCTACCTATGTTGTTAGGTGCGCCTTGGTATCTAGTGCTGTGGGGGAATGTAGTAATGCACGTGATTGCAGGATTCATTCTTTCGATCACCTTCCAGTTAGCACATGTTGTGGATAAGGCTGAATTCCCTACCGAGGAAGAGGTACAGAACATCACAAACCTTGAACACCAGATGAAAACAACGGCGAATTTCGCCACGAGAAACTGGTTGGTGACTTGGTACACAGGCGGTTTAAACTTTCAGGTGGAACATCACATGTTCCCTACCATTAATCACATCCATTACCCTAAAATTGCAGAGATTGTGCGCAAGACTGCGGCAGAATTTGAGT
>PZPA01000068.1 GCA_003045825.1 Bacteroidota bacterium | reverse complement strand
CACAGCGCTCACCGTATGGTCGTTTGCCGCTGTTGCCTCGCGCAGCGCGTCTATCTGATCGCTTTCTATCGCCGTGGTTGGAACCACTGCCCCAAGAACCGCTACCGCGTCGGTAGGGAAGAAACGGTTCACCTGCATGTTGAGGAAGTAACTCAAGAAGCTTTGGAACGCGCGATCAGCACCGCCACGACCGTGGTTGGCGCGAACACCGAAATCTTCTTCTACTCCAACAAGAACGAACTTGAACGAAAGGGAATCAGCGCTGGTCCAATCGGCCTCGCTAACCGTTGCAATACGCTCACCTAGGCGCTGTTCACCCGAACGAACGGAGGTACGGCTAAGGAGATCTTCTTTTGTGTAATGTTCTAATACTGTGCTCATTGGGTCTGTCCACCTAAAATGGTGGTTTGAATGTGATTGGTTCCGAAATCGTAACACAGATACTCCAGCGATGGGATGGTCTTAGTGATCAATAGATCCGCATCCTTACCCACTGCAATGGAGCCTTTGCGCTCGCTTAGATTTAAGGCTGCCGCGCCGTTAATAGTGGCTGCGTTTAGCGCTTCCGCTGGTGTCATCTTCATCTGGGTACAAGCCATGTTACACACCAGTTGCATATTTCCTCCAGGCGACGAGCCGGGGTTATAATCTGTGGCCAAAGCCACGACGCAATCGTTTTCTATGAGTTCTCGAGCAGGACCGTAAGGAATGCCGAGGAAGTAGCTGCAAGAAGGCAGAAGGGTAGCAATGGTATCACTGCCGTGCAATGCTCTCAGGGCCTCAGGACTCATCACTTCAAGGTGGTCCACGCTCAGTGCACCGGCTTCTACCGCCATCTGAATACCACCGATGTCGTAAAACTGGTTGACGTGAATTTTAAGCGGTAATCCACTATTGGTACTGGCATCGATCAAATGCTGTAAGGCGTCCAATTTGAAATAGTCTCGCTCAATAAAGCCGTCTAAGAATCCTGCAAGCCCCTCATTTTGTACAGTAGGAAGACACTCATCTAACATGTATTTGGTGTAGCTGGCATCGTTCATGCCTTGTGCTTTGGCCCAAGCAGGAAGTGCGTGCGCAGCCAAAAATGTGGGCACCAGTGTTGCGTTAGAAACTTCATTTAGGGCTTTAATGGTTCGGAGCATTTTCAGCTCGTTTTCAGGATCTAAGCCATATCCGCTTTTAATTTCAAGGGTACCGGTACCGCTTGCTATTAATCTTTCCAGTCTCAGTGAACTCTGGTGCTGCATTTCATTTTGAGTGGTTGCAGCGACGCGCCCGGCACTGTTCAAAATGCCACCGCCCGCTGCGGCAATCTCTTCATAGCTCGCACCCTTGAGTCGAAGATTGAATTCTTGTTCTCGCGTTCCTGCGTAAACTAGGTGACTGTGTGAATCAACAAATGCAGGTAGAACGCATCTGCCTGTTAGGTCTTGAGTGGGCGTTTCGTCTTGTGGACATTGGGTCATGGGTCCAAAATCCTCAATTTTCCCATCGCGAAGTGTCAAATAGGCATTTTCAATGAATGGAAAATGGTCCAATGCTTTTCCGCGCAAGGCTATTGTATCCGGTGGATGCACGCCTCCTAGCTGCTTAATATTTATAAGTCTAAGGTTCATCCTTCAATGTTACGAAGAATGCTTTGTGTTTCCTACATTAGTGGCATGTCCGGAAACACATTTGGAAAATCATTAGTCCTCACCACTTATGGCGAAAGCCATGGAGATCAAATTGGGGGAATATTGGATGGCATGCCTGCAGGTATAGCCATTGATATAGCGGAAGTTCAACGAGAATTGGACCGCAGAAAACCGGGTCAAAGCACCCTTACTACCGAGCGAACAGAGCACGATCTGGTGCGCTTTCACAGCGGTATTTTCGAAGGGAAAACTACGGGTACACCCATTGCCTTCTCAATTTTAAATAAAGATCAGCGCAGTAAGGATTACGGCGAACTTGAAAAAGTGTACCGCCCTTCCCATGCCGATTTTGTGTATGATGCGAAATACGGGCACCGTGACCATAGGGGCGGCGGCAGGTCTTCCGCACGTGAAACGGCTTGTAGAGTGGTTGCGGGTGCGTTGGCAGGATTGGTTATTCCAGAGGTAATAGTTAAGGCTTGGACTTCAGCGGTAGGACCGGTGGAGCTAAAGACGAATTGGCAACACCTTGATTTATCGCAAGTAGATAGCCATCCTACGCGTTGCCCTGAAGCTTTAGTGGCTGATGAAATGGCCGCATACATTGCACATGTGCGGGATGAAAAAGACAGTACTGGAGGTGTGATCTCAGCCGTGGCTACTGGTCTTGCTGTAGGTTGGGGAGAGCCAGTCTTTGATAAATTACAAGCGGATTTAGCCAAAGCACTGATGGGAATCAATGCGGTTAAAGGCTTTGAAATAGGTTCGGGTTTCGCTGCGGCTGAAATGCTCGGATCTCAACACAATGATGAAATAGGTGCCAATTTTGAAACCAAAACGAACAATGCTGGCGGCATCGTAGGTGGTCTCAGTAATGGGGCTCCGTTAGAGTTGCGGGTGGCCTTCAAACCTGTAGCCACTATAGGAAAGGAACAAAACACAGTGAACAGTGAAGGGAAATCTGTTTCGCTGGCGGCGAAAGGTCGACACGATCCTTGCGTGGTTCCGCGTGCGGTTCCCATTGTGGAGGCCATGATAAAATTGGTCCTTGCTGATCATTACTTAAGAAATTTGAAATACACTCGATGAAAAAACCGTCACTGCCTGTACAAATTATAATTGGTCTTGTTTTAGGAATAGCCTGGGCATTATTGAGCTCCTCTATGGGCTGGAGCGATTTTACGATCGATTGGATCGCACCCTTTGGGACCATATTTATTAACCTGTTGAAACTCATTGCCATTCCTTTGGTGCTGTTTTCAATAATTGCAGGTATTGGCAATCTCAGTGATACAGCGACATTGGGCCGCATGGGAGTAAAGACTTTGGCCCTTTACATAGGTTCTACGGTGCTCGCTGCAGCCATGGGGATGTTTATTGCGAATACGTTTAACCCAGGGAAGCAGGCATCTGAGGAGCAATTAAAGATTAACCGACTCGCCTATGAATTGTGGGTGAATGATAGCGAAGGTATTGAGTATTTTGATGACATCCGATTATTGAATGATCCGTCCATGGCCACCTATCTTACCGATGCACAAAGCGCCTTAGCGGAGCAGCAAAGCAACGAAGAGCTCAATGCAAAAATGTCGGTATTGCAGAATAAGAAAGAGACGGGGCCGCTCCAATTCTTTGTGGATATGGTGCCTTCGAATATTTTTCTGTCCTTCAACGATAGCCTGATGCTTCAAGTCATCTTTTTCGCCATCTTCTTTGGTATCGTAATGGTCATGTTGCCCAATGCTCAAATGCAGCCGGTTGCAGCCGTCATCAACGGATTCTCAGACATCTTTATTAAGATGGTGGATGTGGTGATGAAGGGCGCGCCATTCTTTGTATTCGCGCTACTCGCTGGGAAACTTGCGGAAATGGCCGGTGATGAACCCGGCAGATTGGTAGAGATCTTTAAAGCACTGGGAGCTTATACGGGTTACACCATTTTGGGCTTGCTCATCATGATACTGTTACTTTATCCGGCAGTCATTGCCTTTTTGATCAACCGCAAGACGAATATGGGCTACATGAAAAGCTGGGGCTACTTCATGCGCGGGATTCGCCCTGCACAGCTTTTGGCCTTTTCAACTTCTTCAACTGCGGCAACGCTTCCGGTAACCATGGATTGTGTTCGTGATAACCTTGGTGTAGACGAAGAAATTGGTTCGTTTGTGTTGCCCGTAGGAGCCACGATAAATATGGACGGTACAGCTTTGTACCAGACCGTTGCTGTGATTTTCATGGCCCAATTCCATATGATCGATCTCAGTCTCGGGCAGCAAGCCACGATCATTCTCATGGCAACATTGGGCTCCATAGGAGCTGCTTCGGTACCTTCCGCCGGTATGATCATGCTTATTCCAATATTGGAGAGTGTTGGTCTCAACCCCGCTTGGATTGCCATCATTTTTCCTGTAGATCGGATCATTGATATGGTGCGTACCGTACTTAACCTCACAGGGGATGCGTCTGTGAGCACCATTATTGCACTTTCGGAGGATAAATTTAAGGTGGTCGACCAAGAGGAACTGTAATGCGAAGACTCCTTTTATTGCTCATTGTATTGGCGAGCACCTCACTTTCTGCGCAGCTCGGCGAGATCGCGTTGGGAAACTATTGCGGCGATGACCACGCAAGTGCTTCACGTCAGATTCAGAAAGGCCTCCAAGCCCTGAATAAAGGGGATTATCCTAATGCGCAAGTCTATATTGGTGCCGCCCTGCGCCAAAATGAAGCCGACCAGCATGCATTGTATTTACGCGGTGAATGGGCCATGCGTACGGGAAAGTTCCCTATTGCGGAAGGAAGCTGGAAGCGATTGGTGAAACGCTGTCCGGGCTATAAACCAGATTTACTCTTCTTCATTGCCACATTGGCTATAGAAGCCGGCCGGCCGGAAGAAGCTGAGGGCTATTTGGAGCAGTGGTTTTTGAGAGACGATAGGGAATTAGGCTACGAAAAAGAAGCCGAGAATTTGCTTGCAGAAATAAATCTCAAAGAAACGTTCTTTGCGAATCCAGTGCCGTTCGATCCAAAGCCGGCGCGCAATCTAAACACACGATGGGATGAATATTTGGCTGCGTTAACGCCTGACGGTTCATCCATCTATTTTACACGTCGTAGTAGGAAGAAGAATAAATACGATGGTCCTGGTGCCCAGCTCAGAAATGTAGAAGAATTTAGTATTGCTGCTACCATCGGAGTGCATCAAGGAATGCCCAGCTTTGAAGAGGGAACGGCTTTGGAGTCGCCTTTTAATACGCAATACAATGAAGGCGGTCCTTCCATCACTGCGGACAATAGATTTATGGTGTTTACGATCTGCGAGCGCAACCCAAAAACTAGGGTTCAGAATTGCGATTTGTATTACACTACATTCGAATACGGATACTGGAACAGTATCCGCCCTATGCCGGAGGAAGTTAACCGACCCGACAGTTGGGAAAGTCAACCGTCCATTAGTCCCAACGGAGATGTCCTCTATTTTACCAGCGATCGCAAGGGCGGTTACGGCGGTTTAGATCTTTACAGCAGTACAAGAGATGCATTGGGGAATTGGGGTACTCCCGAAAATTTAGGCCCGGCAGTGAATACGAAGAAGAACGAAAAGAGCCCGTTCATACACCCGGATAGTGAAAGTCTATATTTTGCCTCCGACGGACATCCAGGAATGGGGGGGTATGACCTTTTTAAAATTCAAATACCGCAAAGAAATGCACTTTGGGGCAAGCCAATGAATCTAGGCTATCCTATCAATACAGAAAGCGATGAAATAGGTTTGATGGTTACTTTGGACGGTCAGAAAGCCTACTTTGCCTCCAATAAGATTAACCAATCCAATGGATGGGATATTTACTTTTTTGATTTGTACGAAGCCGTTCAGCCTGAAGAAGTCGTATTGGTTAAAGGCCAATTAAAAATTGATCAATTTGCCTCTGACGATTCCCCAAAAGTCATTCTGAAAAATAGTGTAACCGGGGAGAGTCAACAGTTGCAGCTAAGCAATGATGATAATAGCTTCGCTGCGGTAGTTAAAAAAGAGGAAGCGGAGCAGGTACTCTTGCAAGTAGAAGCGAAGAAGGCAGCATTTAGCGCTGCGCCACTGCGATTAGTGCCGAATGCAGCTATTGATGGCGCCTTCTCGAATGAGATTCTAGTAGAATTGGACCACAAGGAATTAGAATCCGGCGAGGCTTATCCTATACCTCATATTCTATTTGAAACGGCTTCAGATCGTTTGGATGCACAGAGTGAATTGCTGATTGCTTCTTTTGCGGAATATCTTTTAGGGGCGCCCAGTCTTCGCGTTCAAATTCAAGGACACACAGATAATGTAGGAGACGCGGATAAAAATCTGGATTTGTCTCAACGTCGCGCAAAACGTGTGGCTGAAACCATCATAAATCATGGTATAAGCGCCAATCGCATAACACACCGCGGTTACGGTGAAAGTCGACCTGTGGCCACGAATGATTCTGAAGCGGGTAGGGCACAGAACCGGAGAACAGTATTTGTCGTTACCGCGCTATAAAAAATGTTTAGGTAAAAAAAATCCCCAACTGCAAGGCAATTGGGGACTTCAATGTGTTTTACTGAATACTAGAAGCGACGCTCTTTGATACGAGCCGCTTTACCAGTAAGCTTACGCTGGTAGAAGATACGTGCGCGACGTACTTTACCTTTCTTATTGATTTCGATTTTCTCAATCGCAGGAAGATTCACTGGGAAAATACGCTCAACACCAACGTTACCGCTCATTTTACGAATCGTAAACGTTTCAGTAACACCTGCGCCTCTGCGCTGTAAAACAATACCGCGGAAAAACTGGGTACGTGTTTTCTCACCTTCGGTGATCTTGTAGTATACCGTAATGGTATCACCTGCTGCAAATTCTGGAAGATCTTTCTTGCCTACGAATTCGTCTTGTACAAACTGGACTAAATCCATGAGTATTAAAATTAACTATTACCGTGAGCCAACATTCACAACTCTTGCCAGAGGTTGACACTCAGTCCCTTTCGGGACGGCGAAATTAGTAAATAATTTCTGATTAAAATTGCTCGCGACCTGCAAAGTGGAAATCGCCTTCGATTTGAGCGTTTTCATCACTATCAGAACCGTGTACAGCATTCTCACCAATACTTTTAGCAAAGCGTGCGCGGATGGTACCTTCAGCAGCTTCTGCAGGATTTGTAGCGCCAATAAGGGTGCGGAAATCTTCTACTGCGTTATCTTTTTCGAGAATTGCAGCGACAATAGGACCTGAGGTCATGAATGCAACGAGCTCGCCGAAAAATGGACGTTCGCTGTGAACCGCATAAAAAGCTTCAGCATCTGCCTTCGACATCTGTGTTAATTTCATTGCTGAAATACGGAATCCAGCTTCGTTGATTTGGTTTAAGATTGCACCAATGTGTCCGTCGCGTACAGCATCGGGCTTGAGCATTGTTAGGGTCTTAGTTCCTGCCATTTTATTTGAGTTTTTCTAAATTTTGGACCGCAAAGGTACACTTTTCTTGCACCTTTGTTGTAGACTTACATGACTATGAAAGAAATTCGACTTGACGGTTTTACCGAAGCATTGGCTGAAAGCCACAACATTGTGATCACCAACCATACCAATCCAGATGGAGATGCTATGGGCAGTGCACTGGCGTTGGCTCATGTTTTAAAGGGCATGGGAAAAAAGGTGAGTGTCATTGTACCCAATCCGTATCCGAAGTTTTTGTGGCATTTACAAGGCAACGATCAAGTGATGATTTACAGTAATGGTAAAAAATTGGCCAACGAAAAAATTGCTGAGGCACACATGCTTTTTCATTTGGATTACAACGCTTACAGTCGTGCTGCAGATATGGAAGAAGCGCTCAGAGCGGCGACGGGCAAAAAGGTAATGATTGACCATCACCAACAGCCTGAAGAATGGCCTGACTTTATGTACAGCGATACGACCATGAGCTCCACCTGTCAAATGATCTATGAGTTTTGTGAAATGTATGATTGGACAGGACTTTTAGATAAGGGAAGCGCTGAATGTTTATATACCGGTATAGTTACGGATACAGGGAGCTTTAAATACAGTGCAACCTCCTCGAGAACGCACGAAGTTGCGGGTAGATTGCTCGACTTAGGTGTGGAAAGTCAGGAGGTTCAAAACAGTATTTTCGATGCCCAGCCAGTTGCGCGTTTGCGATTGTTGGGAGCGATGCTGGATCAATTAGAAAGAAATTCTTCTGGTAGCATCATTCTCTTGTACTTGAGTCAAGCCCAATGCGAGTTATTAGGCTATGAAAAAGGAATCACAGAAGGTTTTGTGAATTATGGACTTAGTATTGAAGGCGCGCAGATGACCTTATTCATGCGCGAAGAAGACGGTGTAGTTAAGTTGTCGCTTCGCAGTAAGGGCATCATAGATGTCAATGAGATTGCCCGCGCATCTTTTAACGGCGGTGGACATAAAAATGCCGCAGGGGGGAAGCTAGCTATGGCATTGCCAGAAGCTTTAGCATACGCTAAAAAGGTATTCTCATGGGACTAAGAGTAGCGACCATAGGAATGTTGGTACTCTTAGTGGCATGCGCAGAACGCGCAGAACCTGCAGGTGAGGCCCCAGGACTAAATGAGGTTGAACGAAATAGAATGTATTTAGCTCAAGAGCGCGAGCTGCTTAAGAGTTATGTGGAAAGTCACGAATTGGACGGTATCGTTCGAGATGGATACGGTATGTATACGTTGTCCATGGTGCCAGGTACGGGCAATACCGCGGCGATGGGCGACGAAGTGATTTATCAAGCTACCGTATATCTTCTTGACGACAGCGGTGTAGGGCAATATACCGATACTGTGGAGTTGGGTTACAGTCAAATCGATATTGGTCTGCATGAGGCCATCTCCGGAATGAAAGAAGGGGAAAAGAAACTCGTTCTTATTCCCTCGTTTTTAGCACGCGGTTTGGCGGGTGATTTAGATAAAGTACCCCCACAAAGTCCGCTTCGCTATGATTTACGTCTTATCCAGGTAAACCGCTGACCTGAAGTGCAGCAGATGTACGCTCGAGTCTATCGGCGTTTATAGGTGTTACGTGCTTTTTAGTCTGTGAAAGTTTTCATAATTGGTCAAAGCTCCCTTTCGAATAGCACAAGGAATAGTACCTTTGGGCATCTTGAATTTAAACGATTAACAAATGATCAGAACTTATTTAATTGCGGCTATGGCTGCAATCACACTTTCAAGTTGCGGCGGCAATAAAGTCACCATAAACGAAGAGACCATCACCCTAGAAGATGGGATTTATGCGAAATTGGAAACATCGATGGGGGATATCCTTATAGACTTCCACGAAGATTTGGCGCCTATGACATCGGCCAATTTCATCGCACTCGCAGAAGGTAACCACCCAGAGGTAGATGAAAAATATGCGGGTAAGCCCTATTACAACGGGACTTTATTCCACCGTGTGATCAAGAATTTCATGATTCAAGGAGGCGATCCGGACGGAACCGGTTCTGGTGGTCCCGGCTACGCGTTTCCTCAGGAAATCAACGAGGAATTGCGCCATGACAAGGCAGGTGTGGTGAGTATGGCAAATGCAGGTCCGGGTACTAATGGCTCGCAGTTTTTCATTACGCACAATCCTACACCACATTTAGACGGGGGGTATAATATTTTTGCACAGGTTCTAAGTGGGCAAGAAATTGTTGTTGCCATAGGTGAAGTGGAAACCATGTCGGCAGATCGTCCAGTGGATAAAGTAGTCCTTCAAAACGTTGAAATCATTCGCGTAGGTAGTACAGCCAAAAAATGGGACGCGGCAGCGGCATTTACTGATGGAAAATCAGCTGTAGCAGATGCGAAAGCAGCAGCAGCGGCAGCGATTGAGAATGAGATTGATGAGGCATATCCTGAAGCGACGAAATCTGAAACTGGATTGCGTTACATTATTGAGACTGTAGGTGACGGTCCCAAGCCAGAAATTGGCCAAATGGTTCGCGTACATTACGCTGGATACTTGATGGACGGAACGCTGTTCGACAGTTCTATTAAATCGGTCGCACAGGCCAATGGTAAATATGACGAGAGAAGAGAGCCGTATGAGCCATTCCCACTGCAATATGGTCCTATGGCTAGAGTGATCGAAGGATGGAAGGAAGGTATCCAATTGTTGAATGTCGGCGGTAAAGCTAAACTCATCATCCCTCCGTACCTCGGTTA
Source organism: Bacteroidota bacterium (assembly GCA_003045825.1). Taxonomy (GTDB): domain Bacteria; phylum Bacteroidota; class Bacteroidia; order Flavobacteriales; family Schleiferiaceae; genus UBA10364. The sequence goes on along the minus strand of PZPA01000068.1, from coordinate 79 downwards.
TGGTGCGCGCGGCGCCGGTGGTGCTATTCCTCCAAATTCGAGTCTCGTCTTTGACGTAGAAGTAGTTTCAATCGAAAAA
>PZPA01000067.1 GCA_003045825.1 Bacteroidota bacterium | reverse complement strand
TTAGCCGATTCTGGTCGCAGCGTGTGAATTGGTCACAAGAAAAGGAAGCCTACGTAATGCTAGGTGTCACTGGGCCGAACGAATACGAGAATAATATCAACAACAACTGGTACACGAATCGGATGGCGGCGTGGACGTTGGAGTGGACGCTGGAAGCCCACAATTGGCTCGCAAAAAATGCTGCGGACGCGCTTAGCGCTATTACCAGCAAGACTGCGCTGAACGCAGATACAGAATTCGCCAAGTGGAATGATATCATCGCCAAGATGTACTACCCGAAGAGCGATAAATTAGGCGTGGTATTACAGCAGGACGGCTTCTTAGATAAGGAGCAGCTCACTGCCGACGACCTCAGCCTGGACGAGCGCCCGATCAATCAGCACTGGAGCTGGGACCGCATCTTGCGTTCCATCTTCATTAAGCAAGCCGACGTGTTGCAAGGCTATTACTTCTTGAACCACTTGTACGAGCAAGAAGAAGTGAAGCGCAACTTTGACTTCTATGAGCCAAAGACTGTTCATGAGAGCTCGTTGAGCCCTTGTGTACACGCAATCTTGGCGGCACAGATCGATTACCCAGAGAAAGCCTACGAAATGTATTTGCGTACGTCTCGTTTGGATATCGACGATTACAACCGCGAAGTTCACGAAGGGTTGCACATCACCTCGATGGCAGGAACATGGATGTCTGTAGTGCAAGGATTCGGCGGCATGAAGATTCGCGACGAGGAGTTGCACTTCACACCAAAGCTTCCGGCACAGTGGAAGGGTCTCACCTTCTCCATCCTTTGGAGAGGCGCAACGCTCAAAGCCAACCTCACCGCTGAAGGCATGACCATCGAAAACGTGAGTGGCGCTCTAGCCAAATTCGCAATCGACGGCCAGTGGTTTGAAGTAGCGGCAGGCGAAAACGCATCCACTGCAGCTGTAGCACATGCTTAATCATTTGATACTATCTTAGAAAGGCGCCACGTGCGCCTTTTTTTAGCCCACAGAACATGAAGAAATTTTTAACGATACTCTCCATCAGTGCAGCACTCGCTGCCTGTGACGTTCAGCCCTCAGCACCCCTTCGTATGCAAGCCTCTGATCTGGCTTCGCCGCACGTTCACCACGGTACGAAGAGTGATTTTGTGATTAAAGACTATCTAAGCGGCGAATGCGAATTTCCAGCTGGTATTGATCTGTATTTCTGGCGCACAGTCACGGGCACCCTCGAGCATGAACTTAACGTAGCGCATATAACAGGACATCGCTCAAGCATGGATGTACCTTTCTTTAGAGGTGCAAAACGTGCCATCACCTTGAGTATTCCTGGTTTCGAAGGAGAAGAGGTGAAGGTCAAAGGTGTGTTCAACGCCTGGAACAGCGATGCCACCTTCTTGGAATGGAATGGGAACGCTTGGGAAGCACCGCTAGTACTTGCGCCCGGTGAATATGCCTACAAACTCGTCGTGAACGGCGAAGAAGTATTGGATCCTTCGAATGAAGTAACCGTGCCCAATGGATTTGGAAGCTTCAACAATGTTTTGACCGTGGAAGGCGGCGGCGGTGAAGCTCCTGTTGCCATTGATTTCCAGTACGTGAGTGAAGAGTCGTTGCGTTTTTCTGCTATCCCCGAAGACCAAGAAGTATTAGCCTTCTTCAACAACCGCGTGATTGACGTGGTAAGAGATGAGGATGGTCTCAGCATTGCTGTTCCTGCAGATGCCGAGGAATGGGAACGTGCATGGATCCGATTGTATACCGCGAGAAACGGCCAACAAGGCGGGGATTGGTTGATTCCTTTGAAGTTTGGCGAGGTGGTTATTGATACGAAAGAATTGGACCGTAAGGATTGGCACACTTCCATCATGTATTTCGCTATGGTGGACCGATTCTACAACGGCAACCCAAACAACGATCAGCCCGTTCAAGATTCTACTGTACACCCTCGCGCCAATTACCAAGGCGGAGATATTGAGGGTATGCGCCAAAAATTGGCCGAAGGGTATTTTGATGCGCTACACACCAACACGCTTTGGATCAGTCCAATCACACAAAACCCAGAAGATGCTTGGGGCCTTTGGAACCAAGGTGGACCCGTAAGTACCTTCTCCGGATACCACGGCTATTGGCCCATTAGCAACATCAAGCCGGACCACCGTTTCGCTACGCCTGAAGAACTGCATTCGTTCCTCGACGATGCGCATGAGAATGAGCAAAATGTATTGCTCGACTATGTGGCCAACCACGTCCATGAGTTACACCCGGTGTACCAGAAACACCCAAATTGGGCTACCAATAAATACACCGCAGACGGACGACTCAATACCCAGCTTTGGGACGAGGAGCGCTTGACGACTTGGTTCGACACCTTCATGCCGACCCTTGAGCTTCGCAATGATACTGTAGCAGACCTGATGAGCGATAGCGCCCTGGTTTGGATCACTGAATACGACTTCGACGGCTTCCGCCACGATGCGACCAAGCACATCCCGATGAACTTCACGCGTTTGCTCACTGAGAAAATTCGTGCCGCAAGTGAGGATCATGTGTACCAGATTGGAGAAACCTACGGCTCGGATGAGCTCATTGCCAGCTACGTCGGTAGCGGTAAAGTCGATGCCCAATTCAACTTCAACCTCTACGATGCAGCGTTCGAAGCCTTCACACAAGAAGGAGCCACGTTCGATCGCCTGCGCAAGGCTTTAGAAAGCAGTCTCACCTACTACGGACATCACCATTTGATGGGGAATATTTCAGGAAATCAGGACAAGCCGCGCTTCTCCTCTATGGCCTCAGGACACCTCAGCATGAGTGAAGACAGCAAGCTTGCCGGTTGGACACGCGAGATCCCAGAACCTACTGAGCGTGGGTATCGAAAAATGGCGGCGATGCACGCCTTTAACATTGCCGTTCCTGGTATTCCTATTCTGTACTACGGAGACGAGATTGCCCTTCACGGGGGGAACGACCCGGACAACAGAAAGATGATGCCGTTCGACTTTTCGCCGCGTCAGCAGCAGCTCTTTGATCGCATTGCGCGCCTAAACGAAAATCGGACCAACATCATGGCCTTGAACTATGGCTCAACGACCGTTCATCAGCCTGAACCGCACCTGCTCATCATTGTGCGCAAGTACATGGAACAAGAGGTCCGCTTCTTCTTTAACAACAGTAATGAAGACCGCTACCTAGAAGATTGGGACATCACTGTTCCTGCCGATGGCGAAATCTACCAAACCCGCAATTGCGGCCAATTCAACCAAGACTAATTCACTTACCATGAAAAAAACAATACTTATTGCCTTAGCTGCCGCAACAACAATGATTACTTGCCAGCCTGCTGCGCCCGTCGCCCCTTTAGCCGTATACGACGGCCCTAAACGCCCAGAATGGGCTGCAAGCGATAATATTTATGAAGTAAACGTCAGGCAATACACAGAGGAAGGCACATTGAAAGCCTTCCAGTCTCACCTACCAAGATTAGCTGAGATGGGCGTAGATATTTTGTGGTTCATGCCTATTCAACCCATCGGTGTAGAAAACCGCAAAGGCGAGCTCGGCTCTTACTACAGTATCTCAGATTATACAGCAGTAAATCCGAATTTTGGAACCTTAGAAGACTTTCAATCCATCGTACACCAGGCTCATGAACTTGGCATGAAAGTCATCCTTGACTGGGTCGCTAATCATACTTCATTTGATCATGTGTGGGTAGCCGAGCATCCTGAATTCTATACCAAAGATGTGGACGGGAACTTTCCGATTGTTGCTGTCGACAACGATGGAAACCCAACAGATTGGACCGATGTTGCCGATTTAAACTATGATGCACCCGGAATGCGCGAAGCTATGATTAGTGAAATGAACTGGTGGGTTGCTAATGTCGGAATAGACGGATTCCGTTGTGACGTTGCTGGCTTTGTTCCAACGGAATTCTGGAATACCGCAATTACCACATTGCGTGCCACTAACGGCCCGCTTTTCATGTTAGCAGAATGGGAAGATCCTGCGCTTGTAGAAGCCGGCTTTAATGCCGTTTATGGTTGGGAATTTCATCACATCATGAACGAAATAGCCCAAGGTCATAAAAACGTAAGTGCTGTTGCGGAATATGCAGCGAAATGCGACACACTGTGGCCTTCGGAAACTATGAAAATGTACTTCAACACCAATCACGATGAAAATAGTTGGAACGGCACAGTTCAGGAGCGTATGGGTGATTTGGGTAATGCCATGTACGTCTTGGCCTCTATGATTCAGCGAAGCTTCCCATTAATCTATTCCGGACAAGAGGCTGGTTTAAATCATCGCTACCCATTCTTTACCAAAGACACTGTTGGCGTAGAATGGTCGTCGCCGCATGCTCAGACAGATTTCTTTGCGCAAATGCTAGCATTAAAACACGAACATCATGCATTGTTCAATGGAGAGCTTGGCTATGACATGAATTTAGATATCGACACTGCAACGAATAGTATGATGATTGTGCGCAGCAAAGAAGGCGAAGAGGATATAGTGGCTGCCGTTTTTGAATTTAGTGAACTGCCGAATCCGTTCGATATACCTCAAAATTTAGACCTCGTAATTGACGTTAATGGCGCCCAAGTTTGGGCTTCAAAATTGGACTAATTCCTTTGTACCTTTAAGCGTCGAAAGAAGCACCATATGTACAAAATCACAGGAAAGAACACCTTTGAGGTCGCTCCGGATAATAACCCGGGCGAAGGATTACTAGACGGCACCTACTACAACCTGGATGTCGAAAGGATTGACGTACGCACTTGGCATATTTTAAAGGACCATAAATCCTACTACGTTCAATGGGTTGATCGCGCTGAAGACTCCAAGACGTTTACCCTAAAAATAAATGGGCAAGTGATGGTATTGGAGGCGAAAGACCAATACGATCTTTTATTGGAGAAGATGGGAATCGCCGGGGGAGCTTCTTCCAAGGCGACCAAATTAAAAGCTCCAATGCCCGGAAAGGTTCTCGAAGTTATGGTACAGCCGGGGCAAATAGTTGCCAAAGGAGAAGGTCTGCTCATCTTGGAGGCCATGAAGATGGAAAACATGCTCAAAGCCGAACAAGAAGGAACGGTAAAATCCGTGAACGTTTTTGTGGGTGATGCTGTTGAAAAGAACAACGTACTAATAGAATTTGAATAACATGAAAAAGACCCTACTACTTTCAGCGCTCGGCGCCATCGCATTTAGCTGTAGCCAGCCTGCTGAAGCTCCAGCAGAAAACCACGAAGGCCACAACCACGAGAGCATGGCTCCTGAGGAAATGGACGAAGCTACTGGCGGCGTGTTCTTTGCCAACCTTGAAAACGGCGATACCGTGAGCAACCCTGTTTACGTAGAGTTCGGTGTGGAAGGCATGGATGTTCGTCCAGCGGGTGAGATTGTGGAAGGCACGGGCCACCACCATTTATTGATTGGCAATGCTTTCCTCGCCAAAGGTGAGGTGGTCCCTGCAGATGAAAATAACATTCACTACGGCGGCGGACAAACTTCTGATACAGTAACCCTTCCGATGGGTGAAGTTCGTTTGGGTATGCAGTTTGCCAACGGCGTACACGCTTCTTACGGCCGCGACATGAGCGCCTCGATCAAGGTGTTTGTGAAATAAAGCGCACAACTTTATTACCTATTGAAAAGCCACTCCTCGCGGGGTGGCTTTTTTACTTAATCGTATAGGCCAGCCCCACACCGATCACCGAGCGCCGTTGCCAAGCATCAATCTGGTCAATGTCCCGAATGAGCTGGAGGTGAGCATTAATAGAAAAGGCTTCCTTGATTTTGTACAGCGCGATGACATCAAACATGAAATCGGTAGCTGAAATCGGACCCCAATAGTTGTAAAAGATATCCGTTTTCGCATTGATGGAAAAGGCGTCGCTGAACTGTTCCGTGTAATTCAGGGTAATCTTAGCCCCAGCTTCAAGGCGCCAAGTCGCTCCCGTATCAACCCCAAAGGCTGCCTTATCACGCAAATCTTGGTTCAGTACAGTGGTGCTTTTCCCTGCCATTGGAGAAAGGAATATCTGCCAATTCTCCCATGAGTTATTCCCCAGCCCAAAAGAAAACTGGCCATAAATAGGCGCGCCAAAATTCGATATGGGTATACGTAAAGTATCGCCCTTCGCGTATCCCGGGGCCAATTGAGTCTTCACATTGAACTGGCTCGACAAGTTCCACTCCGTCACCTTTGGCGACCCGGTTAAGGTTGTGGTAAATTCTAATCGGTCGGCGTTTTTAGTCAGCGTTCCAGCCTGCCTGCTAAGGCCGTAGTTCCCCTCGAGTAGGTGGACAGTGGTAAAACTTGGCCCCTTTTTCACCCAATTCTCGCGTATAAGAAAACTGATGTTCGAGCTGTTCTCGCCACCCGCATTCCAATTATCCAAATCTGTAAAGGACCCGGAGGCGCTATAAATAGCCTTACGTTGGTATTTGGCACTGAGCGTGTCCGATTGCCCCAAAAGAGCGAAAGGCATCAGTAAAAAGGCCAGAAAAAATGTGCGCATTACTTACTCTTAAAAGCGTTGATAGCGTCTTTGGCTTCCTTGCTCAAGATAAGCTCCCCGCTAATCGCAGCACGCTCCGCAAGCAACTCGTCCCAATGTTCCGTGCCTTCCCAAAAGACCTTCTTAAGTCCGCGCATAGCAGGGACAGATTTCGTTAGCAATCGGCCCGCTAAGGCTTCAATAGCCTCATCCATCGCTGTCGCATCTTCAAAAATATCATTGTACAATCCACGCTGGAACGCCCACTCCGCAGAGCGCCATTCGGTAGCATTGATGGCTAAATCCGACATACCCGCCAACCCAAGCTTGCGCTCACACGCTGGGCCAACCACGAAAGGCCCTATGCCCACCGCTAGCTCGCTGAGCTTTACCGCCGCGTGCTTGGTCGCATAACAATAATCCACAGAAGAAGCGAGGCCTACACCGCCACCAACAGCCTTGCCTTGAACGCGACCGATAATGAGCTTAGGACATTTACGCATTGCGTTGATTACGTTAGCGAAGCCGCTGAAAAAAACCTTTCCAGTCTCCAAATCTTCGATGGCAATGAGCTCATCAAAGCTGGCGCCGGCACAAAATGCACGCTCGCCGGCACTCTTCACTAGAATGAGTTTTACGGCATCGTTTTCGCCCAATTCAGTGATGGTATTGGCCAATTTTGCAAGGACCTTGCCCGGCAAAGAATTGGACAATGGGTGGAAAAATTCTACCGTCGCCAATCCGCGATCGTCTATGGTCGCATTTACACCGCCTTGGTTCACTGCTTCGTTCATAGGTTATAGTATTTGGGTATTGTGTTCTGCTGAATATTCATCAGCTCTGGTCTAGTTTCTTCACCATGGTCAAGATGGTGGCAACGGCCACTACCTCATCAGTATCGTCGTACACTTCAACGTAGTATTTCACGATGCCCTTCGCTACATCGTCTTCACTGCGCTTCTCTTGATCAATCTTTTCTTTTACGGTCAATTTAACCCCGATAGTCGCCCCCGGGTAGACCGGCTTGGTGAATCGGCATTCATCGATACCGTAGTTCAACAATACCGGACCTTTTTTGGCCTCGACAAACAATCCTGCCGCCTTACTCAAGATAAAATAGCCGTGTGCCACTCGGCCCTCGAAGATGGTGCCCTCGAGCGAAGTAGCGTCCATGTGCGCGTAGAAATTGTCGCCGCTCACATTGGCAAAATTCGTAATGTCCGTTTCGGTCACCGTGTGCTTAGCGGTATATACCGTGGAACCTATTTCTAATTCTTCAAAATGCTGACGGAATACATGCGGCATGGCCTCTGGGCGTGATGCCCCTGGCTGATACTGCTGAGTAATGGCTGTGATATCGTCCGGGTGTCCTTGGATGGCTGTACGATGTAAATAGTGCAATACACCGCGCTTACCCCCCATCTCTTCACCACCTCCGGCGCGTCCAGGACCGCCATGCTTCATAAGAGGCATCGGCGAACCGTGCCCTGTGCTTTCTTTGGCCATCTTCTCGTTGATGATGTGGATACGGCCGTTGTAAGCCGCTGCTTCGGTAGTGAACGCAACAATATCAGAGGTGTTCTTACTCACAAATGAAGTCACCAAAGAACCGCGTCCCATAGCAGTGAGCTGAACTGCCTCATCAATGGTCTTGTAGGGCATCAACGTGCTTACTGGACCGAACGGCTCCACCTCGTGGACCTTAGTTTTTGCGAATGGATCGCTGTTGACAAAGAGTTTTGGCGTGTAGAACGCACCTGCACCTGTAGCGCCCACAAGTTCAAGGTCTGGATTAAAGACCAATTCCTGTTCGGCCATCAGCTTGTTCATCTCCGCCTCTACGCGGCCAATCTGGTCGTGTGTAGCCAATGCTCCCATGCGAACACCCTCAGCTTGAGGATCGCCTATGACTGTTTTCTGCAAGCGCGCAATGACTGCTTGCTGAACCGCTGGCAATAAATGTTCTGGCACCATGGCGCGGCGAATGGCGGTACATTTTTGTCCTGCCTTCACCGTCATTTCGTTGGCCAATTCGCGCACAAATAGGGCGAATTCCGGATCTTCTGGACGAACATCTGGACCCAGCACCGCAGCATTCAAACTATCTGCTTCCAGATTAAACGGTACCGAGCGCTCGTTCAAATGAGGAAGTCCGCGCAACACCTGACCGGTAGCCGCTGAACCCGTAAAGGTTACGATGTCTTGGAAATCGACATGATCGAGAATACCACGTCCCTTACCGCTCACAAGCTGCAAAGCGCCCTCCGGCAAAATGCCACTATCGATAATGGCTTTGACCATCGCCTCTGTTAAATAAGAGGTGTATTCTGATGGCTTAACCACAGCAGGCACACCCGCCATAAGGTTCACCGCTATTTTCTCGAGCATCCCCCAAATAGGGAAGTTGAATGCATTAATGTGCACCGCTACCCCGGGGCGCGGCACCATGATGTGGTGACCGATGAATGTACCCTCTTTCGACAATCGGGCAAGGTCTCCATCCACGTAGTAGGGAAGGTCAGGGAATTGGCGTCTAAGGGACGCGTTGGCAAACAAATTGCCGATTCCTCCTTCAATATCAATCCAGCTGTCCACTTTGGTTGCTCCAGTGGCCCAACTGACGTCATAGAATTGGCGTTTGATAGACGTTAAATGCAGTGCCAGCGCTTTGAGCATACGGCCGCGCTCTTGAAAGGTCATCTTTCGCAGGGCAGGACCTCCAACGTTTCGGGCGTAGTCTAAAATGGCTTTATAATCCAATCCTTCTGAGCTCACCGTGGCAAATTCTGCCCCCGTGATCGCATGGCGCGCCGTGTATTCTGCTCCGCTGCCTGCCTCCCAGTTCCCAAGGATATAGTTCTTAACTGTGTTCATCTATTTGTGTGTTTGATAGGTTCCTTTATGTTCTGGTCTGCCCGGTTCCAATTCCTTAAGCGGCTCCACCTCTTTCAAGGTATCCTGACATTGCTTCGGAAGCTCCATATATAGTTTCGTCCCTTCAGTCTTCCACTCCAGCATTTCATCAGTCACCTGCTTAACCACCTTCCCGGGATTGCCCACGAAGATACTTCTAGGTGGAATGATGGTGTTCTGCGGCACAAAAGCCAATGCTCCCACAATGGAGCCATCACCCACCTCAACATTGTCCATAACCACGGCATTCATACCGATGAGCACATTCTCGCCCAGCGTCCCGCCATGAATTATAGCCCCATGCCCTACATGCGCCATCTTCTTTAGACGCGTTTCGGTTTTTGGAAACATATGTACGGTACAATTCTCTTGCACATTGACGCCCTCTTCCAGCACAATCCTGCCCCAGTCGCCACGTAGCACTGCCCCGGGTCCGATGTAACAATGCGGCCCCACGATCACATCGCCCGTCACATTGGCTTGGGGATGTACGAAGGCCGTAGGATGTACGACGGGAATGAAATCAAGGAATTGGTAAATAGCCATCTTATGCGCGTTCTAAAATGGTCGCATACCCCTGGCCAACACCAATACACATGCTCACCAAGGCATATTTCTTACCGGT
>PZPA01000009.1:34995-37963 GCA_003045825.1 Bacteroidota bacterium | reverse complement strand
TCGCGCCGCAGTAAACTGAAAGCACTCAAGTGCCCTAAATTTTAAGAAGCCTAACAACTGTTTATCATATGAATAAGTTTATCCAGTTTTCAATTGCCACTCTTTCAGCTGCGCTACTTGCGAGTTGTGCAAGTCCTGAATCAAATTCTACGGGTTGGTCAATTAACAACAAGAACAACGGTGGATTTCAAGCGAATCTGAGTTACCAAGGACAAGAAACAGGACCGGGTCTAGTTTTCGTTGAAGGTGGTACTTTTATGATGGGTCAAGTCGAAGAAGACTTCATTAAGGATTGGAATAACGTTCCACGCCGGGTTACAGTGAGTTCATTTTACATGGATGAAAATGAGGTGACCAATCTTGATTACCGCGAATATCTTTATTGGTTACGCCGGGTTTACGATTACGACTACTACCCAGAGATTTACCGCTCTGCTCTTCCAGATACCTTAGTATGGAGAGATAAATTAGCTTTCAACGATAATTTCGTAGAGAACTACTTACGTCACCCAGCATACAATTACTACCCTGTAGTGGGTGTAAACTGGTTGCAAGCACAACGCTACTGTTCGTGGAGAACGGACCGCGTTAATGAAGCTATATTGATCAAAGAAGGGATTCTAAGAGAACTTCCTGAGCAAATGGACGCAGACCACTTCAATACTGAAGTGTATTTGTACAAACAAGAGTACGTAGCACAAAACAAAAAAGGTCTCAAAGACCTCAACCCAAATTCTGCCTTCGGCAAAGAAGGACGTCCCGCGCGTATCGAAGACGGTATTGTGCTTCCTAAATACCGCCTACCAACGGAAGCGGAATGGGAATATGCAGCCTATGCAGACGGTGGCAAGCGTATTTACAACCGTGTAGTTGATAAGAATAAATACACGTGGAACGGCAGCGCAACGCGTAATCCAGACAAACAAGACCGTGGTGATATCCTTGCGAACTACAAGAGAGGTCGTGGTGATAACATGGGTACGTCAGGTTGGTTGAACGACCAAGCCGACGTTACAATGCAAGTGCGTTTCTACCCGCCGAACGACTTTGGTTTGTACGATATGGCAGGGAATGTAGCAGAATGGGTATTAGATGTTTACCGTCCTGTAAGTTCATACGATGTAACTGATTTCCGTGCTTTCCGTGGTAACGAATTCAAAACTTTCGACAAAAACTACCAAGACATTGGCTCTTTAGAGGTACTGCAAGACCCTCAGACAGAAGTGCGTAACGGCGATACCGTTATTGTACGTCTTCCAGGTCAACTTCCTCTTCGGTCTGTAACTGTTGAAGAAAATGTTACACGTCGTAACTATCAGAAGGGCGATTACCGTGATTACCTCGATGGCGATAATGAGAGTTCTAAGAACTACGAGAATCCCGTTGAAGAAGGCGAAGCAGCGATGTACGATTATGCCAACAGAACCCTGATCGGAAATACCACTCGTGTTTACAAGGGGGGTAGCTGGAAAGATCGTGCTTACTGGTTGAGTCCAGGTACGCGTCGTTACCTTGAAGAAGATCAAAGTACCGATTACATCGGCTTCCGTTGTGCAATGGACCGTGTAGGATTCCAAAACGAAAGCAGTAATAGAAGTAAGCGTCCAGCGCAAGTCAAACGCCATAACTTCAAACGTTACAAAATGTAATTTGAAATACGTTAAGAATTTTAAAGCCCCACCTTCGAGTGGGGCTTTTTTGTGCCCTAACTTTCCATTATAGAACAACCATTTACTATGAGAGTATTTGATGCATTTCTTTCCTGCGGCAGCGTATGTACCGATACCCGGGCAATTGCCCCAGGAAGCGTGTTTTTCGCTTTGAAAGGCGCTTCTTTCAACGGAAACGCATTTGCGATGCAAGCCTTAGCCGCAGGAGCTTCATATGCAGTTGTTGATGAATACGTAGGTGAGGACGAGCGTCTTCTGCTGGTTGCTGATGTACTTACCGCTATGCAACAATGTGCTCGTGACTACCGACGATACTTGAACGTTCCCACGCTCGGTCTTACTGGAAGCAATGGCAAAACGACTACGAAAGAGTTGTTTCATGCCGTTCTTAACATGAAGTATAAGGTGCACGCGACAAAAGGAAATTTAAACAACCATATCGGGGTTCCACTTACCATACTCTGTGCGCCTAGAGATACGGAGATACTCATTGTTGAAATGGGGGCCAATCATCAAAAAGAAATTGGCCAATTAGCTGCTATCGCAGAGCCCACTCTAGGCTATATTACAAATTATGGAAAGGCTCATTTAGAAGGATTTGGCGGCTTCGAAGGTATTATAAAAGGCAAAAGTGAATTGTACGACTACCTCGCTTCTTCGAAAAGCGGCGTAGCCTTAGTCAATGCAGACGATACCCTTCAAATGGACAAAAGCGCTGCTTGTAAGCGCATTACCTTTGGAAATGCCTCAGCGCAATTCGCTTACCAAAGTGACTCGCATAATGAATTTGCAGGGATTACCTTTTCGAATGCATCCGGATCCTTTGCCGTTCAAAGTAACCTTAGCGGATCATTCAACTGCACCAATCTAGGTGCTGCTGCCACCATAGGTCTTTATTTTGATGTACCGGCAACAGCCATAGCAGAAGCACTATCGAACTATGTGCCCGCCATGAATCGGGTCGAATGGCGCGTAACCGCACGAAACAAGGTCTTGTTGGATGCCTACAATGCCAATCCGACCAGTATGTCATTGTCTATAGAGAATTTTGCGAAATGGCATAAGGACGGCTGGTTGGTACTGGGTGATATGTTTGAGCTAGGTGAAGAAAGCGCAATAGAACACCAAGCTATAGTAGAATTGGTCCAACGGACAAACATGGAAGAGCGTTGCATCCTAGTAGGAAAACACTTTGGCAGTATCACCTGGCAGGGTTTGCAATTCGCAACAACGGGGGAATTAGAAACGTATTGGAAAGAAAACGGCGCCCCTAAGGACGCCGCTATTTTATTGAAAGG
>PZPA01000009.1:24614-34736 GCA_003045825.1 Bacteroidota bacterium | reverse complement strand
CATGCCCTGATCCTTCAACCAAGCCGCTTTATAAACGAGAAGTCTAGCCTGTTCAATCTTCATCTCCATATCCGCCAACTTAAAGGCGATGGCTTGATGTTCGTGAATAGGTTTTCCAAACGTGGTGCGTTCCTTTGAATAGCTCAATGCCAAATCAAGTGCACCCTGAGCAATACCTAAAGCTTGAGCCGCAATACCTATACGTCCGCCACTTAAAGTTTTCATAGCGAATTTAAAGCCGAAGCCGTCTTCACCAATTCTATTTTCCTTAGGCACCTTCACATCGTTAAAGAGTAACGTGTGCGTATCCGATCCACGGATACCTAATTTATCTTCTTTCTTACCAACCACGAATCCTTCCATGCCTTTCTCTACAATCAAGACATTGATTCCGCGGTGGCCTTTTTCACGATCCGTCTGTGCAATAACCAAAGCAATTTCACAAGTACCACCGTTCGTGATCCAGTTCTTCGTTCCATTCAGTAAATAATGGTCGCCCATATCCACAGCGGTGGTCGCTTGAGAGGTCGCATCCGAACCTGCCTCTGGCTCACTCAAACAGAAAGAACCAATGATTTCGCCTGAGGCAAGACGAGGTAAGTATTTCGCTTTTTGCTCAGCAGATCCGAAGGTTTCAAGCCCCCAGCAAACCAAACTATTATTCACACTCACTACAACAGACGCCGAGGCATCTATCTTCGACAATTCCTCCATGGCCAAAACATAGCTTAGGGTATCCATTCCAGAACCACCATTCTCTGGTGATACCATCATGCCCATAAAGCCTAATTCGCCAAGTTTCTTAATTTGTTCCGCAGGGAATTCCTGCTTTTCATCTCTTTCAATGACTCCGGGTAGCAGCTCGGTTTGCGCAAAGTCGCGCGCCGCATCACGAATCATCAAATGCTCCTCTGATAGGTTGAAGTTCATCGATTATTCTGTTTATTATTGGGTGATGCAAATGTACAACGCAAGCTTCAATGTTTTGGGCTTAATGAGCGGAACCTCACTCGATGGGATGGATGCCGCTGTGGTCCAATTTTCAAACGTCACAGATCCTCATTGGAAACTGCTGTACTTTAAGTGTTTACCCTATCCTGAAGCACTAAAAAAACAGATTGAAGCAGCATACGAAAATGCATCCCTAAGCGATAAAGCATCCGCCGCCTTTGCTCAATGGTCTATCGATGTTATTCAGGCCGTACAAGCCGATTTTGACGGCACAATTGATCTAGTTGCGAGTCACGGCCAGACCATTTTTCACAAACCTGAGAAGAAATTCACCTATCAAGCAGGCTGTCTTCCAGAAATAGCCACAGCCACAAAACTTCCACTGGTCACCAATTTCCGTGTTCAAGATGTACTGCTTGGCGGTCAAGGTGCCCCACTAGTTCCCTTCGGCGATCACAAGCTTTTTGGGACCTACGAAGCAGCACTCAACCTCGGTGGATTTGCCAACTGCAGCATAGGATCCCCTCTACTAAAAGACGGTGTTTCAGTGGCATTCGACATTTGCCCTGCAAATAGAATACTGAATACATTTGCAAGAGAATTGGGTCAGGACTACGATAAAGATGGACTCTTAGCGCGACAAGGACGCATTAATCCGTGGGTTTTGGACCAATTAAACAGCCTCCCATTCTACGATCTTCCCGCCCCAAAAAGCTTAGGACAAGAATGGATTGATAAAACGTTCATTGAATTGGTCGACATCTTGGCACCAAAAGACGCGTTGGCGACGTGTATACAGCATATAGCAGATCAAATCGCGCAACAACTGGAAGGCAAGCGGACCTTAGTTACTGGAGGTGGAGCATTCAATAGAACACTGCTTCAAGCCATCGAAGAGAATAACGTACCCATCGTACTGCCAGAAAAAACAATCATTGAAGCCAAGGAAGCTATTGTTTTCGCCTTGCTCGGCTTCGAGCGGTTCATGGGCAGAGCTAATGTCATTGGGACGACCACAGGAAGTGGAATATGGCACAGTTCTGGCACTATATTTCACCCCTAAAACGTACCTTTAGGCTCCCTATTAACAGAGCAATAAATGAAAGAACAACTACGCGCCTTTGAAGAGCGCCCAGCAGAAGTGGTCTTCCACTGGCATGATGCTGAGACCGAAGCTAAAGGCTGGGTCGTCATTAACTCATTGAGAGGAGGCGCTGCCGGTGGTGGCACGCGAATGCGCAGTGGACTCACAGAAAACGAAGTCCTTTCGCTGGCAAAAACTATGGAAATCAAATTCACCGTAGCCGGTCCTGCAATAGGTGGCGCGAAAAGTGGGATTGATTTTGACCCCAATGACCCACGTAAAGAAGGTGTACTAAAGCGCTGGTATAAAGCCATTTAACCCCTATTAAAGAATTACTACGGAACCGGTGGAGACCTCAATGTTGATCAAAAAACAGAGGTGATTCCTATTACAAGCGAGCTCGGCATATTGCACCCGCAAGAAGGTGTTCTCAACGGTCATTACCAGCCAGGAGATTTTGCCAAAGCACGCAAAATAAAGCAACTTCAAAATGGCGTCAGTCTATCCGTAAATGCAGCGCGTCTCACCCCTTCAAAAACAGGTACGTTTAAAGTAGGCGACTTGATTACCGGTTATGGAACCGCTATGAGTGTCGAACATTTCTACACCGTTTGGGGCGGAGATCTCACTCAAAAGCGAGTCATCATTCAGGGTTGGGGTAATGTTGCCTCAGGCGCAGCTTATTACCTCAGTCAAATGGGTGCCAAAGTAGTGGGTATCATCGACAAAGTTGGCGGATTAATGAAACCAGAAGGGTTCACGCTAGAAGAAGTAACTACCCTATTCAATACCAAGGAGGGGAATGCGTTAAGTGCACCTCAAATGCTTTCTTTCGAAGAAGCAAATAGACAAATCTGGTCAATGGGCGCCGAAGTATTTATTCCGGCTGCGGCTTCGCGTCTAGTGAATAGAATGCAACTGGCCCAAATGCTTGACAACGGATTAGAAGTTATTTCTTCCGGTGCAAATGTCCCTTTTGCAGACGAAGAAATCTTTTATGGCCCCATAGCAGAATTGGCCGATTCCAAATGTGCCGTAATCCCTGATTTTATTTCAAATTGTGGAATGGCCAGAGTTTTCGGCTACTTAATGCAGGAAGATGCCATCGTTGAAGATGAAGCGATTTTCGAGGATGTTTCAACTACCATTCATAACGCACTTCGCGACGTTTATGCCATTGATAATCAACCGAACCTTATTACATTTAAGGCCTACACTAACGCACTGAAACTGCTGATATAATGATATACACTATAATGCTTGTCGTATTCGTCCTTGGATACGCAGCCATTGCTTTCGAACACCAATTAAAAATCGATAAAGCCGCTGCTGCTTTAGTAACAGGTGTGGTAACCTGGACGCTTTATGTACTCACAAGTCACAATGTACATGAGGTCGAGGGAGAATTGCTGCATCACCTCAGTGAGATTTCGTCCATTTTGTTCTTCTTATTGGGCGCCATGACCATCGTAGAGCTTGTCGATGCACACGAAGGATTCTCGGTAATTACAGATAAAATTAAGACCACAAATAAGGTGAAGCTTATGTGGATCATTTGTATCCTAAGTTTCTTCTTTTCTGCAGCATTAGATAACCTAACGACCTCCATCGTTATGGTCAGCTTATTGCGCAAACTAATCGCTGATCAAAAAGACAGATGGTTCTTTGCCGGTATGGTTGTCGTTGCCGCAAATGCAGGCGGCGCTTGGTCCCCTATTGGTGATGTTACCACTACCATGCTTTGGATTAAGGGACAAATTACAGCGGGAGCCGTGGTGACCGATTTAATTATCCCCTCCCTGTTTACCCTCCTAGCGCCTTTGGCCATCTTATCATTCCGTTTAAAAGGAACGGTTGACAGACCTTTAAAAGCAGAAACGGCCGAACATTATACCGACCCAACTACCCCGTTCGAGCGCAATTTCGTATTCTTCGCGGGAGTCGCTGGACTTATTTTTGTACCTATTTTCAAAACAGTAACGCACTTACCTCCCTTCATGGGGATGATGCTCTCTTTGGGGGTATTATGGATCATTACTGATCGTATGCACCGTAGAAAACCAGCTGAAGTAAGGCACCATTTGAGTCCTCTAGGTGTTTTACAGAAGATTGACACACCTTCTGTTTTGTTTTTCTTAGGAATCTTACTTGCCGTGGCATCGCTTCAAAGTATGGGCCAATTAGGCGATCTCGCCGTAGCACTCGACAACAGCATCGGCACCGATACTCAAGGTGGAGTCTTCATCGTTAGCATCATTATTGGTCTATTATCATCTATTGTAGATAACGTCCCGCTTGTTGCTGCTGCAATGGGAATGTATGAGACCACGGCAGACGGACTGTTCATGCAGGATGGCGTTTTCTGGCAGTTCCTAGCGTATTGTGCAGGTACGGGTGGTTCAGCATTAATTATAGGCTCTGCAGCCGGTGTTGCCGTTATGGGCCTAGAAAAAATACCATTTGGGTGGTATTTGAAGAATATTTCGCTGCTTGCGCTCGTTGGATACTTTGCAGGGGCGGCTGTTTACATACTAGAACGCACATTGTTCTAGTCGGTATTCATCTTGTTGATATTTCAAAAGCCCCCGCGTTGCGGGGGCTTTCTTTTTATGGATTTTTGAGTAAATCAGTCAAAACAAATGAGCATACTATTTCTACAAATTCAAACCGGAGCAGAGGCTGTATTAGCCGAAGAACCTACGGAAAAAACCATGTCTATTTTGGAGTTAATGACTTCAGGCGGAATAGGTGGGATTCTTATTATGACGTTCCTCGGTATACTGAGCATTTTCGCAGTTTACATCTTTCTGGAACGCTTTGGTGCCATTCGCAATGCGAATAAGGTAGACCCCAACTTTATGAACAACATCAAAGACATGGTGCTCGATGGTAAGCTTGATGCAGCACAAGCACTGTGTATGTCGGAAAGCACACCTGTGGCTCGTATGATAAACAAAGGCATCTCAAGAATTGGCAAGCCTCTTGGTGACATTACTCAAGCGATTGAGAATCAAGGTAAACTGGAAGTAACCCGTTTAGAGAAGGGCCTCCCTATGCTCGCTACCATTTCCGGTGGAGCACCTATGATCGGTTTCTTAGGAACCGTCATAGGTATGATTTTGACATTTAAGGAGATGGCCAACGCAGGAGGTCAGATCAAGCTGGATATGATGGCGGAAGGTATTTATACGGCCATGACAACCACCGTTGCAGGTCTTTTAGTGGGTATCATCGCCTATTTCGGATACAACTTCCTGGTGACTCGTGTGGATCGTGTGGTTTACAAACTGGAAGACAGCGCAATGGCCTTTTTAGATTTATTGCACGAACCGGCCTAAAAAGAACGCTATGAATTTACGCAGCAGAAGCAAGGTTAGCGCCGAAGTCAACATGTCGTCCATGACCGATTTGGTCTTCCTATTACTCATCTTCTTTATTCTCGCCTCTACCCTGGTGACCTCAAGCGCGCTTGATATTGTTTTGCCTAAAAGCGGTGCGCAAACCGTTAAAAAGAAAAACATCACACTCACCGTGAATGAAGCATTAGAATTTGACGTAAACGGAACTATTGTCGGCTACGACCAGGTTGAACAACGACTTATGGCTGAAGCCCGAAAGTTAACCGATGGCGAGCAAGCAGTCGTGGTTCTGCGTGCAGATCAAAGCATTCCTACCGGCGAAACGGTACGACTTTTGGATATAGGCTATAGAAACAACTTAAAAATGATCATTGCAACTGATCCCAAATAGGTATGGCATTTAACGAACAACGCAATAAAAACAAAGCAAAGGTTTGGACGGTCATCGTCCACATCCTACTGATACTTTGGTTTGCGTTTTATGGTTTAACCTACCAAGACCCTCCTCCAGAGGAAGGGATTGCTATTAATTTTGGGTATGAAGAAACGGGAGTTGGACAGAATACTCAAGCCGCGCCAACCATTCCCCCACCAACGCCTACAACTCCAGTTGAAACTCCACCAGTACAAGAAGAGGTAGTGACACAGGATATTGAAGATGCCCCTGTTATTGAATCTACCGATGATCCTACGCCAACGAAACCAAAGGAGGTGGTAGAGCAGCCTAAGGAAACTACTGAAAAGCCAACAGAAACGGTTCAGGAGCCTGAACCCGATCCGCAACCGACAGAAGAAGAATTGGAACGTCAACGCAAGGAAGAGCGCTTGAACCGTATGTTCAACACGAACCGCAGCGGCAGTGGCCAGGGTGAAGGAGAAACCACAGGCGGCGGTGATCAAGGTGATCCCAACGGTGATCCGTTAAGCCCAAACAGAACCGGGAACGGCGGAGCAGGAGGGAATGGTAAATACTGGATGTCTGGAACGCCTATCAACTTACCTGAACCAGAGACTGGCTGTAATTACGAAGGTACAGTTGTTATTAAAATTGCTGTTACCGAATCTGGAAGCGTTTACGAAGCCGAACTCGCACCAAACAATCAAATACCCGATACTTTACCTAAATCTAATTTTGGCTCAAATACCTGTCTTGTGAATAAGGCTAAAGTTGCTGCCAAAAACTCTAAGTGGAGTGCAGATTTAGGCAATAGTCGACGTGTTGGATTTATTGTCTACCGTTTCGAATTGCAATGACGTACGAGCAAGCAGTTCAATGGTTGTTCGATGCCGTTCCTAACTTCCAACGCGACGGCGGAACAAAGGACTATAAAATTGGCCTAGATGGTCCCAAGGCCCTGTGGGAAGCATTACATTTTCCTGGAAAAACTATCCCAACGATACACGTAGCTGGCACTAACGGGAAGGGATCAACGGTACATTTATTGGCCTCAGGAATGAAAGAGATGGGGCTTCGTGTTGGCGTCTTTTCCTCTCCCCACCTCTTTGACTTTCGGGAACGCGCAAAAATTGGTACTGAAATGGTCCCGGAAGAATTCGTGCGCCAATTCGTCGAAACCAATAAGGACTTCTTTGCAAAAGGCGGTTATAGCTTCTTTGAGCTTACAACCATGCTTGCTTTAGCCTGGTTTGAGCAGGAAGCTGTAGATTGGATTGTTTTAGAAACCGGTATGGGCGGTAGATTAGATGCCACCAACATCTGTGAACCCGAATTAACTCTTATTACCAACATTGGTCTAGACCATACCCAATGGCTGGGCAGTACTCTGGCTGCGATTGCCACAGAAAAATCGGGGATCATGAAGGAAGGTGTACCGGTCATTATCGGCGAAAAACATGCGGAAACCCAAGAGGTTTTTACAAGACATGCACGCGCTAAAAACGCACCGCTCTTTTGGAGCCATTCCTACGGCATTGTAACAGATTTGATGGGCAGTTATCAGACCCTCAACAGCGATGCTGCAGCCACTGCACTTGATCTTTTATTTCCAGCGGAACGAAAAGTTTGGGAATTAGGCTTCTCGCGAGTCGTTGTCAATACTGGACTTCAAGGTCGCTGGCAAAAGATCCAATCAAGGCCAACCGTTATTTGCGATACTGGCCATAACGAACATGCGCTCAGGCATATCGTCCAGCAAGCTCATAACGAAGCGAATCATGTTCATTGGGTCCTAGGAATGGCGGCAGATAAAGAACACGCCAAAGCACTTCAATGGTTTCCAAAAACAGATTCCTTTTACTGGACTTCAACTCAGAGCAAACGGTGCCTCAGCTCAGATCAGCTGGCGAAAATCGCGGATGAGATTGGGTATAACGGCGCGACCTACACTAGCGTTGAAGAAGCATTAAATGCAGCCATTAATCTTGCAAAAGAAGATGACCTTATCTTTGTTGGAGGCAGTACTTTTGTAGTAGCCGATTTGAAATTATGAAACCACTGATAGTCACATTTTTAGCATTCGTTCCACTCTTGTCTTTTGGTCAAGCGGAGGAATTGAAACAACGCACTGCTTTATTTCTTGAAGAGCAATCAGAGAATTATAAAGTCAAAGAGCTGAACGGCAGCGAGCCGGATTATGGCGTTTTACCGGAAACTCAATTCGTTCATCATTCGTATTTCCAACTCAAGCAGGTAGAAAAGGAACTAAACGAATTAGGAAATAACGTTAAACCTAAATACGACCTCAGTACCTATGCCTACGAGGACGAAGAGGAAATGAAATACGCCTTGAAGTTTTGGTTTAAGGAATTCATAGGCGGAAAACGCATCACGCCAGGTCGAGACTACCGCACCGTCGATCATGTTGTACCAAGCGTTATCATTATAGAGAAGAATTACATCGTCATTCTCACCCTAAGCTGCTACAGCGTGGACATTGAGGAATTTCGAGAATGGCGCAGTACTATGCTAGGTGTTTTTGGTAGTCCCAGCGCCATGGTCGTTGAAATAGGCTGCGATGGCCCTATAGAATGGACTAAAAACGCACCCGACCCGAAAGATCCAAGCTGGCGACGTTAAGCCCGAGTGCCTCTGGTCTGAACCCGTTGTGCATCTGGCATCCCCATGGCATCAAAACTTTGATTGTATTCACGTCGGTCTGGATTTAATAACGCCAAACCGGCTGCGATATGATGCATGGTGACCGCTTCAAGCTCCTCTAAATCTGCCAGCGTTCGCGATAACGCTAACCAATTTCGCTGCGCCCTATTCGATAAGTTATGGTGGGCAGCCAATCTATAATAGGCACGCCAATCTCTTTTAGTTAACATCGAATAGGCTTCCAATTCGCTTAAACTTAATTGGGCATTCTGTTTGCCTTGTCGCGTTATCTGCATACACCAAGCCTTATAAACACGTTCGTATATAACTTCAGAACGCTCTGTGGTTTCAACCTCGTGCCAACCCATAGATGGAACGAAAATGTAAATATCAAAGCGTTCCAAAAGTGCCCCACTCAACAACCTCCTATACCCTGAGAGCGAAGAGGCCGTGCAGCGGCACTCGCGCTGATGATGTCCAAAATTTCCGCAATGACATGGATTCATTATGCTTATCAACTGCTGGGTATATTCATTCATGGGCTGTAGTAAAATATCCCTTATACGCGCGCTAGTAGTATGGATTTCGTCTATGAAATAGACACCACCAAGAGTGGCTAATACATCCCCGAGCACTTTCGGAGCCGTCACCGGGGTATCAAAAGGAACAAGAGCTTTTCTAAACTGCTGAATTACTTTTCCAGAAATCTCTGGCAAAGATCCCAGTAATTGGCGTTTTGTTAAGGGCGGACTGCGCTTTAAAAAAGGTCTCAAATTCTGAAAAACTGACGGCTGCATTTCGCTAGTACCGCTCGCATGTAAGCCGTGAATCCAAGGTGCCTCATATGGATTAATGGGCGGTAAGATCGAGGGCAGCCGGTCACAAAGCATAGTCTTTCCTACTCCTGGGGGGCCTAGTAAAAGGGCGTGATGTCCGCCAGCGGCAGCGACTTCCAGCGCCCGCTTAAGCGGGCGCTGGCCGGCCACCTCCGAGAAACATCCAAAGGCAGCTCGCTCCTGACCCCACAAACCCAATGGCGATTGAGGTGGCCGGAGCGCGGCGTTAGCCGCTGCTGGAAGCTGTCCGGTTTGAAAAAAATGTACGGCTTCTTTCAAGGAACGAACAGCGCATAGTGCAGCATTTTGGCGGTCGTTTAGGTAGGTGTACTGTGCACTATACGTATTTAAAACAACACCCTTCTTGCCCAATCTTCGAGCCAATTCCACCAGCTGATAGGGTTGTTCTATGGGAACAACTGCTCCGTCCAAACCCAAGGTGCCGGCAATAAGGTAGTCCTTCAAACGGTCCGTGGGGAACTGCCCACTTGCAGCCAAAACACCCAAAGCAATAGGTAATTCAAGCAGCGTACCAAATTTTCGCGTAGTCGTTGGTGCGAGATTAATGGTGATGCGTTGGCCTGGCCAATGAAACTGGGTGTTTTTAATAGCCGTATAGATCCGTTGTTTGCTCTCCTTTAAAGCGGTATCGGCAAGACCAACGATGAAATATTTAATTCCACGGGTGATACTGACCTCTACAGTTATGGGAGTTGCATGAAGAAACTGGACTAAGCCAGACTGAAGGGTTACGAGCATGATGAAGGTTTTTGAAGTTGTTTCTCTTCAAATTGGACCCTCCTTTCGTTACTTCCAAATAATGTGAAAAAGTAA
>PZPA01000009.1:21795-24547 GCA_003045825.1 Bacteroidota bacterium | reverse complement strand
GCTATGCTTCGGTTTTATTCGCCAATTGCCCGCATGCAGCGTCGATATCCTGTCCACGTGAATGGCGCACTGTAGCGATAATACGACGTTCCTCTAATATGCGTTTGTACATATCTACAGCGGCTTGAGATGCTTGCGTATAGGGACCGTTATCTATGGGGTTGTACTGGATGATGTTCACTTTTGTAGGAATGGCTCCGCAGAATTTTGCCAATGCGATAGCATCTTCCTCGGTATCGTTGATATCACGCCAAATCACATATTCAAACGTCACGCCGCGTCCGGTCTTCGCATACCAGTACTGCAAACTTTCGCGCAGATCCACCAGCGTCGTACTTCGATGTGCCAGAGGCATCAATTTCGCGCGTTTTTCTTCAATCGCGCTATGGAGTGAAATGGCGAGGCCGAATCGGACACCATCATCGGCCATTTTCTTGATCAATTTCGGCACCCCAATCGTGCTTAAAGTGATGCGTTTTGGAGACATACCAAGCCCTTTTGGATCGGTGATTTTATCAATGGCTGCGAGTACGTTATTATAGTTCAATAACGGCTCGCCCATCCCCATAAAAACAATATTAGTCAAAGGCCTGCCGAAGTGTTCTTTGCCTTGTCGGTCAATCACCACAACTTGATCGTAGATTTCATCAGGATCTAAATTTCGCATGCGCTTCAACCCTGCTGTCGCGCAGAACGTACAGTCTAAACTACACCCAACCTGCGAACTCACACATGCCGTAATACGCTTTTCTGTAGGAATCAATACCGATTCAACGAAGGCACCGTCGTGTAATTTCACGGCATTTTTAATGGTACCGTCCTTCGACTGCTGCATGACGTCCACCTCTAATTGCTTGAATTCGAAATGAGCGCTCAATAATTCACGCGTTGCGATACTGAGATTGGTCATTTCTTCAAAACTATTCGCGCTTTTCTGCCATAGCCATTGATAAACCTGCTTCGCGCGAAACGCCTTTTCACCGTGCGATTCAAAGAAGGCAATTATGCCCTCTTGACTCAGTGTACGAATGTCTTTTTTAATTTCTCCCACAAGGCAAAGATACAAGAGGCCAATTGGCCCACGGCATCGAATTACGGTAAATCGCGTTCGACTAAAAAGCCCATTTTACCTTGCTGGTAATCGCGCATGGCTTCCATAATCTCTGTCTGATTCGTCATTACGAAAGGTCCATAACTTTCCACCTTCTCATTGATGGGTGCGGCCGCTATGAAAAACACCTTCGTCTTTTCTGAAGGAGTAAACATGTACGCACCTGCATCTAACTGATACAGCATATGCGCTTCAACCAAGCCATAGCCCTCTAAGCGACCGCTGCCGTCTAACAAATAGAACAAGCCGTTTTCACCAGGTTGCACCTCAAACGTAGCCTCAACTCCGGCCTCCATGACACCGTGCGCTGCCGTAATGGGGTACGAAGATTTCAATGGGCCCTCTGCGGCATTCATTACCGGTTTTCCTGATGTGATCCGTAAATCAGGATGGCCCGGCACCATTGGCATTTCATCTTTCTGTAATGGAATGTAGTTTGGCTCGTCCATTTTGCGGGCACTGGGCGTATTGATCCAGATCTGTATGATTTCTTGCATACCGCCCTCTTCAGCCAATTTGGCCGGGGGACGTTCGCTGTGTATAATACCTAATCCGGCATCCATCCATTGTACACCACCGTCATCCACTACGCTATTGTTGCCGCGACTGTCTCTGTGATGCACACCACCCGACCACATAAATGTAACGGGAGAAAAGCCTCGGTGTGGATGCGGACCGACACCTGCGTTCCAACGGTCCGTGCCGGCAGGCATATGATTAGCGTGGTGGTGAATTAATAAAAACGGATCAATTTGATCCACACTTTGCGTAGGTAAAGGTTGTTTTAATGGATGGTCGCCCATCATCACTTCAAAGGCAGGTAAAGCGCGTACTACTGGCATGATTTACTTTGTTTAGTTTGGTAACACAGGAGGTGGAATTTTGTGCGGCACCGAGGTGAAACTGACTATACGATCCCCAACAATTCCTCTAAATCTTCAATCTCGTAAGTGACTTTCTCGGTGTGTTTTATTCTTTTCGGATTGAAGAAGACTTGGTCAATCCCTTGCTCGCGGGCGCCGACGCAATCCGCAATGAGGTTATCACCGATCATCAGGCTTTCTTTGCGCTCGGCGCCCGCAAGCTGCAAGGCACGACGGTAAATCTTCGCATCCGGCTTATTTACGCCTACCTGATCACTACACAATAAAATATCGAACAGCGGCTTCAGTCCACTTTCAGAGAATTTAATGTTTTGGCTTTCGTGGAAGCCGTTGGTAATGATGTGCATGGTGTAGCCTCGCTGCTTTAAGGTTTCAAGCACCTGACGTGCACCCTGTATCAAATGGTTTTGGTACGGTGTTTCATCTATATAGCGGGTTTCGAGCGTCCAAGCCACATCATTAGCTTCTACGCCAAAGTGTGCAAAGGTTTCTTGGAACCTTGATTCCCGAAGACCCTGTTTGGTGATTTTACCTTGGCGATACAAATCCCATTTCAAATCATTGATCGCTATGTATTTCTCAAAAAACAGTTCAAACGAAGGCATCCCAAGCGCTTGCAATTCTAAATCCAAGAACAGACTGCGCAAGGACATCTCGGAATTCTTCTCAAAATCCCATAGGGTATGATCCCAATCAAAAAATAAATGCTTGTACCTCACGAATGTGTTGTTTTAGGTTTCATCCATTTTGACCACCA
>PZPA01000009.1:0-21320 GCA_003045825.1 Bacteroidota bacterium | reverse complement strand
CTCAAATTTTCATACGATGTGTCGGTCTTTAATACGAAGTTTGAGAACGTTTGTCCTGTCCAATGCGCAGGGCGCGGAACATCCGGGGAGATAAAGAACTCGCCATACTGCACCTCAGCCATGGCACGTTCAATAAAGTCTTCCGTCCATTCAGCACTTAATGGAATGGTCGCATAGGGCCCTAAAGACTGCGTACCGTATGGACGTGTAGTGAAACTGAATCCTTTTTTTTCTTTAGGAAACACCGGAAATACAGCTTCGTAATCGCCATAAATTAAGGCTGTCCAGCCCGGCGCAACCCAATTCAAATACCAACTAAAGCCATAAGGCTGGGGTTTGTTTCGTGCACCAACGCACCGATCCCACCGCTCAAAATCAATTTCTTTATGTTCTAAATACTTAAGGTTGAGCGGCATGTATGAATGTTTTGTAAGTTTCAGGCCAGTTTTTCCACTGCGCCTCATGTTCTGAGAACGTTCTATTGTGCCAAACGGAAATAAGCGTACCACCTACTTTCTTTACCGCCGGTATCCACTGTTTCATCTGAACCGCCGCAGCTTCAGGGCTCAAATGGGCGTAAGTAATGTCCATGAAAGCAAAAGGTCGCATTACCAAGGGCAATTCTGCTTCCATTTCTAAATCGTAAAAAGTATAGGATGAGGCCATGCTTGAACGGAATCCAGGCGTATACGTGTAACCCATACTGTGCTCTTCTTTGACACCTAAGTCCACTAAATTTCTAAACGTCTGAGGAGTACGCATCCTTAAGTAATGCTGGCGCGAATGAATCACAGGCCTTCTTAGAACTTCTTGCAACTGAACACGCTCATTCTGGACCAAATCTGCTTCACTGTTCGAAGCGTAACTAGGATGAATCCCCACCGTTGACCAATCTGCAATCTCTCTTAGCTTCACGGCAGCCTCTGTGCTGTGCGGACTGACGTTCCTGTCCTTCGGGCCAAATGGAGCAAATAGCATAAAATAAATAGCCTCAATCCCGTGCGTTTTGTTCCAATTACGCTGTTTACGAAATGTATCGTAAGGATCGCGTCGAAGATTAAAAAGTGTGGATAAACGTTCTTTTAGTTTCCCGAACGAGCCACTGCGTAAATCTTTAGCGCATGCACCGATTGTTCTGAGTGCACCTTTACCCTTGTACGCAAAAAGATTATCAATATCCACTGTGGTCAGGTAGTTGTAGCGTTGTGCCAATTCAAATTCAGCGCCCAGTAAAAGTCTTCCAACGGCCAATGCCCATTCACCAACTAATGGGCGCTCTAAAAATCCATTGATAAACGCGAAACTTTCTTTCGCAGGAAAACGGCCGTGTTCGTCCGGAATGAAGGGCAAGTATTCTTCGTAGCGCGACACCAGATAAAAAGCTGCTGCAAGCGGATCAAATGGGAGATCACCTATTTGACGCTGGCAAAAAATGGGCATTCCTTCCCAATCTGAAGTATAGAATTCTTGATCGGAAATCTCATGCTCCCACAATAAACCGTGTGGACTAATATTAAAGGCATCCTTACGCATCTCAGGACTGTAATTCACCTTAATTCCTTCGGCTTTTGCAAAGGCCTCTTCAGAGGTATAGATAACCAATTCTAGCCGCATGGCGTTTTTGAAAAACACCTTGGCTGCCCATTTAAATCTTGGCGTTAATTGCGGCGTATAAAGTGCTATTACGGCATCCATTGACCGCCATTTATGTGGAGCGTCTGCCCCGTAGTATATTCACTTTCTATCAGATAATGAATTGCTGCAACTATCTGCTCAGGTCGACCAAATTGGTCTTGAGGGATTCCTTTTTTTATATCATCTAGAATAGCTTGAGGAACATCGTTTAACATTCCTGCATTCATATAGCCATACGCAATGGTATTCGCTGTAATCCCTTTAGTGGAAACATCCATGGAAACACCGCGCATGTAACCTTCAAGCGCACTTTTCGAAGCCGTATAGGCACTGGTTCCAAAGGCGGGCTTGTGCGCAACCACGGAGCTAATAGAAATGATTCGACCATAGCCTTTACCTCGCATACCTTCTAGAGCCAATTGCGTACAACGTACTGCACTGTAAAAATTAACTTCCATCAAACGATGAAGTTCCTCTGCCGAAAGCTTCCAAGAGGCAGCGGCGTGGGAAACACCCGCATTATTGATAAGAATATCTACCCCACCAAAACTATTCGTCCATTCAAACAGGGCCTCTACTTCCGTTTGAACGGTAAGATCTGCACTAAAAACCTCAGCCTGTATTGAATGTTCTTTACAAAATGAAGCCAATGCATCGCCCGCCCGAGTCGTCAATAACAATCGGTACGAATCAGCTGGTAATAATGGAGCTATGGCTTTGGCAATTCCGCCACCGCCGCCTGTCAATAGAATATTTTTCATGAGCCTTGTGGCGTATACATCGTTGTTCCGTTTTCTCTGTAAGCAGCAAGCAAGACCGATTTAAAGGCCTGTGCGTCGGCCAGTAATGCGGGTGCTTCCCCAATAGTAACACGACTAAGGGCACCTTTTGTTTCGAGTAAAGGAATAAGGCCGTCGCATTTACGTAGGTTACTCACGTCCGGATTATGACATTTCGTTACTACCGTAACGTTTCTACCGTCTTTCAATTGTACGGGAAATGACTTACTCGCTTCTAAATAGATGGGGAATGCAAAAGACTTCCATCCAATAGCATCTTCCACGGCATGTAAACTGGTGCCGCTATTAATGAGTGTTGTGCCTAAATACAGCAATTGCCCCCCTCTTTCGATATGTTTCATCCAAGGACTCTGCGGGCCGTAGGGCGTGCCGTCCGTATGATGTCCCCGCGTATACCATTCGGCATCAGGACCGTCGACAGCAACTGGCTCAAGCGGGTGCGCACTGCGTTCGGTAGCAATATTCGATCTGAAGTATTCCGTAATTACACCCATTTTACTCGGCGTCTCAAGCACACTAAAGACCTCTTGTGGGTGTTTGGCTTGAAGGGTAGTGACAGGGCTCGAAGGCATTAATAAATTGGCTTCAGGCCCAATGACCTCTCGAAGAGCGTCAACAACCGTCTTAGGTCCGCCCTCAATATATCCAATACGGCTCATTGCACTGTGCACTAATAAATCAACCCCATACTGCACGCCAGCGCTTCGCAAGGAATCAACCAAACGCTCTTTCGTCCATACCGCTCCAGTATTTTTCTTATGCGCCAAAGCATTTCGAACCTGTGTCTTTTTACGACGACGGTTCCAATCTAAAATGACGATCGGCACTAAGGACCTAAAAACATCTCTAACGCTCATCAGACCAATTTAATTCATTCATCAAACTATCCACCATG
Organism: Bacteroidota bacterium; assembly: GCA_003045825.1. GTDB lineage: Bacteria > Bacteroidota > Bacteroidia > Flavobacteriales > Schleiferiaceae > UBA10364. The sequence goes on along the minus strand of PZPA01000009.1, from coordinate 17,990 downwards.
TATTTAGTCGCCCAATTGGGTAGACCAAACGTTTCATACCTGCCCCACATTGGAAACGATCCTTGCAAAGCACCGCCAACATCACGCGCCGTTCGAGCCCCGCTTGTTGCTATGACAGAGAGTAATGTATTCATGCTACTGCGCGCTTCAACCGCCCAAAATGAATGCGAATCATCCGCTGCAATTTTATTCCATAGGATGGCCAATTGCGCACCGCCTGTGGGTATGAACGCTTCTGAACCGCACCACTGCTTATCATATCTACCGTGCAATAAACCGCGTTCTACAAATTTCTGAGCAAGCACCTCTGCCCCACCAATAGCGGCAATCTTGTACTTCGCCTCCTTTAAAAGACAACCCGCATCAAACAAACCGTCTAGCGTATACGCAATAGTATGAATAATGGGCTTGTGGTTTTTATGCAGGGTATTATCACAATTGGCAAGCCAAAAGTTTTCCTGTTGCTGTGTCAATACCCAATCCAAGTGTAATCGAGCCTTTGCTTCCCAAACGTCCTTATCTGCCTCAAAGTGAGGTACCCACGCTAATATGGGCGCAACGACATAGGTTCCATAGACGCGCACCGCACCCATGAAATCGTTCGAAGAAAATTTACCCTCGGCGTCCAATTGGTCCCATATCCATTCAATGGCGCGATGCGCCGATTGTTTGTAGACTTCCTCACCTGTATAAAGGTAAAGTGCCCGCATTCCGCGAATTATTTGGCCCGTATTAAACACCACCGAATCCCGCTGCTGATGCATATAGCCACCGGGCCAACCGCCGTCGTTTCGCTGAACTTCCAACAACCATTTACCCGCTTCAAACGCTGCTGATTCCGCACTTTCCGCCCAAGGACCGTCTCCCGTTTGAGCATACCGCAGAAGCGAAGGAATAATGTAGCCAGTAGTTTCCGGATAGGATGACGTCCAACCGCTGTGGTGGTAGTACGTTCCCGACCCGCGATCCGGACCTTGGGTAATGCTATGAATCAACCAACGTATACCATGATGCAAAGATTTTTCAAGGGCACCAACAGGATGGTGTTTGCGGTACGATTTCAAATACACGACTTTATTCCACTCCGCGAAAAAATAGCGCCAATGGTCGTACTTCTTAAAAAATGCAGCCCATCGCTGACTGTAGGCCAATGCTCCCATTACAATAATCCCTGATCTGAAAAGCTAAAGTAGCCACTACCGGCCACAATTAAGTGGTCGAGCAACTTGATATCTAAAGTATCTGCTGCCGCACTTAATTTTCGCGTCATTCGCTTGTCGTTTTCACTGGGCTGCAAAGATCCGCTTGGGTGATTGTGGGCGACAATGATGGCCGTCGCATTCCAATGTAAAGCCCGCTTAAGAATGAGCCGTACATCAGTAACAGTTCCCGTCAAACCTCCTTTAAACAGTTGGTGACGCGCTAGAGGCGCATGCGCTCGATTTAAATACAGTACGTGAAATTCTTCGTGTGAAGGAAATTCCAGGCTCTTGAAATGTTGGTAGGCATCCGCACTTTTACGGATAACTTCCTTCAGTGGCCTTGGGGCACTCCACGCCTGATGTAAGGCTAAAACAGCCATGATTTGTTTTGCTTTTGTAGGTCCAATTCCCTTAATCTCTCTTAAAGCATCTTCGTCTATTTGGAGAATTCTATTAAAGTCTAAAAAGTATTCATTCAATGAGGATTCCAGCTCATCAACACCTTGAAATCGGGCACCGGCGTTCAATATGTAACTCAATAACTTTGCCTGCGACCAATGCCTCGAGGCTTCAAAAAAGGATTGTTTTTCCATGACGGATAGGTTTTCATTAACGGGTTACCTATTAAGCTAACAGAGACCAAAGAAATATCCTACTTTTAACGAGTGAAGATTGCAGTACTAGGATCTAGAGGGATTCCAAACCGATACGGAGGCTTTGAAGAAATGGCCGCTCAAACCGCACCATTTTGGGTAAAGGCGGGCCATGAGGTAGTGGTCTACACCATTAGTGATCATCCTGAAAAAATATCTGAACTGGACGGCGTTAAGATTCGCCACATTTTCAATCCTGAGAGGCGTTTAGGACTGGCCGGCCAATTCGTCTATGATCTATTATGTATACTCGATGCACGGCGTAAAAACTTCGATATAATTCTTCAATTGGGCTACACCACAAGTGGGATTTGGTCCTTTCTCTGGCCGAAGCACAAAACGGTGACCAATATGGACGGGTTAGAGCATCAAAGAGCCAAATATGCCGGCCTACTCTCTTTATTCTTGAAATGGAGTGAGCGCCGCGCAGCCAAACGTTCAAAACTTTTAATTGCCGACAATCCAGAAATTGCCAACTACCTCAATAAATTCCCAACACCAATACGAACTATTGCCTACGGCAGCGTGGTTGTCAAGGAAGAAAAACAGGCCAAAGAACTGTTAGCTAATAATCACTTACCTACGGAGAACTTTCACCTGCACATTGGACGAATACAGCCAGATAATCATGTATTTGAAATTCTAGATGCCGCAGCGGCCACCGGTGAAACACTAATTACTGTTGGCGATTATACGACGCGTTACGGGAGAAAACTTAAAGCCACTTTTCCAGAACCAAACATCATTTACGCCGGCACTATTTATGATAAAAATATCCTTAATGCCCTGCGCACACGAGCCATATTTTATTTGCACGGACATAGTGTAGGCGGTACAAATCCTGCACTCCTTGAGGCCATGGGTTCGGGCGCTATGGTTTTAGCACACGAGAATCCTTTTAATGCAAGCGTCTTAGGAGGTTTAGGGGCCTTGTGGAAAGACGAAGAAGCGCTGGCACTGCTACTTACGCAACGTCCGGCCTCGGAAATTCGAAGCGAACAAGCCCGTCTTTCTCGAGAGCGTATTCAAGAGCACTTCAATTGGGAAGATGTTGCCAAAAACTATCTACTAGCCTTCAATAGTATCAAATAAAAAGCCCCACAGTGTAAACTGCAGGGCTCCTAAAAGTGGTGACATCTCCATTAGATAATCAACATTGCATCACCGAAAGCCAGGAAGCGGTACTTCTCCTTAATGGCTTCATTAATAGAATGCATGGCCAAATCGTGACCCAACATAGCACTGTTCATCATCAATAAAGTAGAACCTGGAGGATGGAAGTTGGTGACCATCGCGTCCGGTACTTGAATTTCATAGGGAGGGAATATAAATTTATTAGTCCATCCTTCGCTGCCCGTCACACGACCACCTGTAGTCAAAGAGCTCTCAATGGTTCGAACGGTCGTGGTACCTATAGCACATACTCTGCGTTTTTCAGCCAATGCGGTATTAATGGTATCAGCGGTGCGCTGCGGCAAGAAATATTGCTCACTATCCATTTTATGCTTACTTAAGTCTTCGACCTCAACCGGACGGAAAGTTCCTAAGCCCACATGATGCGTCAACTCAGGTAAATGAACACCTTTGATTTCCAAACGCTTCATCAGATGCTTTGAGAAATGCAATCCGGCCACAGGCGCAGCTACCGCACCTTCGACCTTTGCAAAAATGGTCTGGTAGCGTTCGCCATCTTCCTCTGTAGGCTCGCGATCAATGTATTTAGGCAAGGGGGTTTCGCCCATTTCCTTCAATTTTGCGCGGAACTCCTCATAGCTACCGTCAAAAAGAAAACGAAGCGTTCTCCCGCGAGAAGTGGTATTATCGATAACCTCAGCTACTAACGAATCATCCTCTCCGAAGTACAACTTGTTGCCTATTCTTATTTTGCGCGCTGGATCTACCAGTACGTCCCACAAACGACTTTCCGAATTCAACTCGCGAAGCAGAAAAACTTCGATGCGCGCACCGGTCTTCTCCTTATTTCCCCACATCCTTGCAGGAAAAACTTTGGTATTGTTAAGGACCATGACGTCGCCATCGTCAAAATAATCGATGACTTCATGAAAGTGCTTGTGTTCAATTTCACCAGTGTCTTTGTGAACAACCATTAAGCGACTATCGTCGCGGTGAATTGTGGGTTCTTGCGCGATGAGCTCCTTCGGGAGGTCATAAGCGAAGTGTGAAAGTTTCATTTTCATAGCTTACGGGCTTTGAAAAATTAATAAATAGAGAACGGCGAAGATACGATTTCGACACCCCCTTTGTCAAGTTTTATGTGAACCAATTGATTTTAAACAATGCAGTTCCGACATTTGTTAAACCTACTCGCCACACAGTAATTGAACCGAAGTCTTCAAATACCTTATTATGGGAGTTAATCTACACGAAAAGTTGAGCGCGTTACGCTCGAAAAACACAACCTCAGCCCATCAAGATCTACTGGATGGATTCAAGATCTTATTGAATGCTCCTTCTGACGGGGAACGAATCTTACAGAACCTTTTCGCATCGGAAGGCGGTCAGGAAGCGTTGCACTTTGACGCTCTGGACACGAATAGGATCTACCACATCTCCGACATTAAAAAGCTCTGTGTTGATTACAGACTTCGCTTTTTAGACTCGAAACGATTCAACGGTACCTTCCCTAGTGAAGCGTTAGATGCTGTAAAGGATTTTGAAGCTACTCAGGGTCGTGAAATTAAAGGCTTCAAAATGATTGCACCCGCAGGCATGTTTAAATTGGCGGAAAAGGACAAAGACCCCTTACTCTTCGTTCCTATGGGCGGCGGATACCACTACCTGATTGCAAAATGGGGCAATGATCTCCACCCGTTGCGCAGGGCATTAGTATATCCGTTCAGAGATTTCGAAAGCCTCATGAAAACCGTTTTTGGATTTTGTCTAGCCGTAGCACTACTCTTTCCTGAAAGCCTTATTCGCGGACCAAAGGATACTGGAACTATCATGCATATCCGTGTAATCTTCTTCTTTTGGATGGTCTTTTCGACTGGGGCTATGACTGCTCTTTATGGCTTTAGTAGAATGAAAAATTTCAATGCCAACCTCTGGAAAAGTAACTATTTAGACTAATCTTCTAACGAATATTTAAAATACGCAGACCATTCTATCGGGTTCTTTGCGCCATCGGCGGCGAAGGACCCGATTTTCGTTCTACGCAGGGCACTCAAATGCGCTCCTGAATTTAGCGCCTTACCTAAATCGTGTGCTAACGAACGGATGTACGTGCCCTTTCCACACAACACCCGCAACCTTAGCACATTGTTCTCAAAAGACAGGATTTCAATTTCATCAATCTGAACAGTGCGCGGCTCGACAACAACCTCTTCACCGGCACGGGCTTTTTCATACATCCGCACCCCGCCCTGCTTGATGGCTGAGAATATTGGCGGGTATTGCTGAATCACTCCTTGAAACTGCGGAAGCACATCCTTTATTGCTTCAATGGAAAGATGTTCGGTTGGAAAAGTTGCATCAATTTCGCTTTCCAAATCGTACGAAGGCGTCGTGCCACCAAAGGTGATCTGCGCAATGTATTCCTTGGCTTGCCCCATAAAAGTCGAAATCTCCTTTGTCTTTTTACCAACGCAGATAATAAGCAAGCCAGTTGCAAGCGGATCCAGGGTTCCCGCATGTCCTACCTTCAGCTTTTTAAGACCCAATTCTTTTTGAAGGGTGAAACGAATTTTCGACACAGCCTGAAAGCTGGTCCATTCTAACGGCTTATCCACCAGCAAGACTTCGCCTGCCAAAATAGAATCCTTGGTCAACCTTTAGACGAGTTGACTGATCAACACGATGGCAGCCACCGCAAAACAGTAGTAAGAGAAATATTTTAATTGGCTGCGCTTTACTAGCGCAATCATCCAATTACAAGCCGCAATTCCACTTAGAAACGCCGCAAGTAAGCCGATAATTAAAACGGCACCGCTGACTTCCTCGCCCATAGTTTCACCTGCTACGATGTCCTTCGCGTCTAAAAATGCTTTGCCTAAAATAATAGGCAGCACCATTAAGAAAGAAAAGCGTGCTGCCTTGGCACGGTCTATACCCAAAAGTACGGAGGTGGATATGGTGGCACCACTTCGAGAAATACCCGGCAAAATAGCCACCGCTTGGGCTAAGCCAATCACAAATGCATCAATGCCTTGAACACTTTTCCGAGTTTCTTTCGCACGGTCTGCGAGAAAGAGCAATAACCCGGTAAGGGCGAGCATGCCACCAATCAATAATAATTGGCCTTCAAATAAAGCACCGATCTCCTCTTCGAAAACTAATCCGATAAACGCAGCCGGTAGCATCGAAAGCAAAACGAAACTGGCAAATTTGGTCTCCGCATTCCATTCAAACTTTAGCAGACCCGTAATGATTTGTGCAATATCTTTTCTAAAGACAACTATCGTAGATAAGGCGGTTCCTGCATGCACTACAACATCAAATGCAAGGCTTTGCGCTCCTGATAATTCAATTCCAAAAAGAGCTTTACCTATTTCCAGGTGGCCCGAAGAGCTTACCGGTAAGAATTCCGTAAGGCCCTGAATTAGACCTAAGATTAAGGCTTGAATTGGCGTCATAATCAACTATTAATCTTCCTTTTTTTTCATCATGATGGCAGCGATAGGCAACAACAGTCCAATAAAAATGAACCATGGAGCCACCCCAATGCGCTGTGTCCCAAAAATTTCTTCGTTGAATTCGTCTGGTGCTTCTGAACCGCCACCCAACATTAATGCGAACCCAATAGCCAGCATCACTAATCCAGCGATAAGTACTAGATATTTTCTGCGGTCAAATAGGAAAGTGTCCTTGTTTTCCATAATCAATAGTATAATTCGTTCGTTCTTAATTTCAAATATTTTCGAATGGCAATGGCGGTAGATACCCCCGGAACCAAAAGTCCTATACACAATAAGGCAGCAAATACCACCAATATGGTTTGTCGTTCAAAGAGGGCGAGTAGTGCAGGAAAGTAATTGCCTAGTACATTGCCTAAAGCCAGCAATAATCCCATGCTTAGTAGCGCACTCATTACGCCTAAAAACAGACTGTTCAGAAGGTACGGCCTTCTAATGAAAGCTGAGGTAGCTCCAACCAACTGCATCGTTTTTAACAGAAAGCGCTTTGAATAGATCGTCAAACGGATGCTGGAATTGATCAGCGCCAAAGCGACAAGTAAAAGCACAAAGACTGCACCACCTAGCACCCAACTTATTTTTTCTATGTTTTCATTTACGAGTGTAATAAGGTCCGGATCATAAAGCACATCCTCTATGTATGGGTCTTTGAGGAGCTCTTGGCGCAATGATTCAAGGTCGCCAGTGGCTACAAATTCACCTTTAAGATGAAGGTCGACCGTATTTGAAAGTGGATTATACCCAAGAAATTCAACAAAATCCTCCCCTAAATCTGATTGGAGTGCAGCCGCTGCAGCGTCTTTAGTGATCAATTCCGCGCTTTTCGCGTATGAAGCCAACTGCTGCGACTTTACCAACGTACGTAATTCCTCTTCAGGAACCGATTCGTCCAGTACCAAGGTAAAAGTGAAGTTCTCGCGCACGGCTTGCGCCAATGCTTTCGCTGAAAACACTAGGGAACCCAATACACCCAGCACAAACAAGACGAGGGTCATGGAAACGACAACAGACAGGTACGATGACCGAACGCGCGACGAAGTGAATTTTTGCTCTTTAGAACTCATTGCTGCGAAAATAGTAAATCTAGCGGCGCATTCACTAATTTCGCGCATGTTCAACACTTCTTTAACGCTATGGAGTACAACCACAACGAAATAGATAAAAAATGGCAGCAGATTTGGGCCGAAAACGGCACCTATCATGCTCCAAACACGAGTGACCAGCCCAAGTTTTATGTGTTGGACATGTTCCCCTACCCTTCAGGTGCCGGTTTACACGTCGGTCACCCGCTAGGATATATTGCCTCAGATATTTACGGCCGCTACAAAAAGCAAAAAGGATTCAATGTATTGCACCCGATGGGTTATGATGCCTTCGGCCTTCCGGCGGAACAATATGCCATTCAAACGGGTCAACATCCTGAAAAAACTACGGCCATCAATACTGCCCGCTACCGCGAGCAATTGGACAATATTGGATTTGGATTGGACTGGTCGCGAGAATTTAAAACGACAGATCCGTCCTATTACAAGTGGACACAGTGGATCTTTATACAGCTGTTTGATGCTTGGTACGATAACAATAGCGGCAAAAGCCGCCCTATCGACTCACTTATTCAATACCTGAGCACGCATGGCACGTCAGGCCTGAAGGCTGCAGAAACAGTACCGCTAGAATTTTCCGCTGAGCAGTGGAACGCTATGAGCGACGAAGATCAATCGGAGGTATTGTTGAATTACCGCTTGGCCTACCGTAGCGAGAGTAATGTGAATTGGTGCCCAGCATTGGGTACAGTACTCGCGAATGATGAGGTAAAGGACGGCTTAAGCGAAAGAGGCGGCCATCCTGTTATTCAAAAGAAGATGATGCAGTGGTCCATGCGCATTACAGCATTTGCAGACCGTTTATTGGAGGGACTCGAAGGCATCGATTGGAGCAATGCGTTGAAAGAAACGCAGCGCAATTGGATCGGCAAATCCGTCGGAGCCGCAATATTCTTTGATATTCAAGACCATCCGGAACAGATAGAGGTATTCTCTACCCGACCAGATACGCTATTTGGCGCCACATTCGTAACACTTGCTCCGGAACATGAGCTTGTAAGCAAGGTGACCACAGCCGAGCGGAGCGAGGCCGTGGCAGCCTACAAAGAAAAAGCTGCATCGCGCAGTGAACGTGATCGAATGGCGGATACGAAAACCATCAGTGGGTGTTTTACTGGTGCCTATGCACTTCATCCAATAACTGGAGCACATGTGCCTATCTGGATCGGTGATTATGTACTGGCTAGTTACGGAACTGGTGCTGTAATGGCGGTACCCGCCCACGACAGCAGAGATTATGCCTTTGCAAAACACTTTGATCTCCCTATTGTAGAGGTGGTAGAAGGCGGCGATATAACGGTCGAAAGCTACGATGCCAAATCGGGCAAAATGGTGAATTCGACATTCCTGAACGGCATGGATTGCATGGATGCTAAAGGAAAAATGATTGATCATTTAGAAAGTATTGGTTACGGAAAAGGTGCTACCCAATTCAAGCTTCGCGATGCTATTTTTGGCCGTCAGCGCTATTGGGGAGAACCTATACCCGTTTATTACGAAAATGGAATCCCAAAAACACTGCCTTTAGAAGACCTTCCATTGACATTACCAGCAGTAGATGCATATCTGCCAACGGAAGATGGAGAACCGCCACTTGCGCGCGCTGAAAACTGGACGTACAAAGGATATCCACTAGAAACCACCACCATGCCCGGTTGGGCCGGATCCTCGTGGTATTTCTTGCGTTATATGGACGCTCATAATGACGCAGAATTTGCTGGAGCGTCAACTGTAGCATATTGGAATCAGGTCGATCTGTACGTGGGCGGTTCTGAACACGCCACCGGCCACTTACTCTACTCAAGATTTTGGACAAAAGCCCTTTACGATCTTGGGCACATTAATTTTGATGAGCCGTTTAAGAAACTCATCAATCAAGGCATGATTCAGGGCATTAGTGCCTTTGTACATCGTATTAATGGCACAAATACGTTCGTCAGTGCAGGCTTGAAAGACCAATACGAAACACATCCACTGCATGCGGATGTTAGCTTCGTACAAGGTGATGAATTGGATATTGAGAAATTCAAGAATTGGCGCGAAGAATACAAGGCTGCGGAATTCATTTTAGAAGAGGGTAAATACCTCTGCAGCAGGGAAGTGGAAAAGATGTCCAAATCGAAATTCAACGTTACAAATCCAGACGACATTGTCGCAAAATATGGTGCCGACGTGCTTCGTATGTATGAAATGTTCCTAGGACCTATAGAACAGAGCAAACCCTGGAACACACAAGGACTGAGCGGAGTTGCCGGATTCCAGCGTAAATTTTGGAAGCTCTTTCACATGGATGGCACCTTTGCTCTAAGTGACGCTCCTGCAGACAAACGTGCTCTTAAAACAGCGCATACCTGCATCAAAAAAGTAAGCGAGGATATTGAAAATTTCAGCTTCAATACTTCGGTGAGTGCCTTTATGATCGCTACGAATGAATTAACAGAACTTAAAGCAAATAATAAAGAGGTGCTCGAACCGCTCGTTCGACTCATTGCACCGTTTGCACCACACTTAGCTGAAGAGCTTTGGGAGAAATTGGGAGAATCTGGATCTGTGACTCATGCAGCGTATCCACAGCACAACGAAAGCTACTTGGTAGAGAGCAGTAAGAACTACCCCGTTTCGTTCAATGGAAAAGTACGCTTTCAGTTAGAGTTGCCATTAGCTATGGACAAAGATGCTATTGAAAAGGCAGTCTTAGAAGACCCACGTACGACAGAACAGATTGGTGACAAGCAGGTTCGCAAAATGATTGTCGTACCAGGGCGAATCATCAATATTGTTATTGGCTAAGGGAATGTATTAGCACCTTTAGTTAAAGGTTATCCAGTTCTTTTTTCAATCCAAACATGTAAGACTTGTAGGCTTCCATACGGTCGTCCTCAAGAGGTTTGGCCTGGGGTAACTTTTGCTTGTACGGATCTACTTGCTTTCCGTTAACCCAAAATCTATAACAGACATGAGGCCCCGTTGCTAAGCCGGTTGAACCAACGTAGCCAATAACATCGCCCTGCTTAACCTTTACACCATTTTTGATACCCGGCTTAATTTTACTCATGTGCAGGTATTGGGTTGTATAGGTACTGTTGTGGCGAACCTTCACATAATTACCATTCGCGGAGGTGTACTGTGCCGCGATAATCACTCCATCAGCCGTCGACATGATGGGCGTGCCCGTTGGCGCAGCATAGTCGGTACCTAAATGTGCTTTCCAGCGCTTTTGAACCGGATGAAAACGACGGCCAGAATACCGAGAGGATATACGTGTAAAGTTCAACGGCGCTCGCAGAAACGTTTTCCGTAGACTCCGCCCTTCTTCATCGTAGTAATCATGAAAACCCAATTCGTTTTCATATGGGAAGGAATAAAAATCATTTCCCATGTGTGTCAAGTTCGCCGCGATGATGCCTTTTAGCCCTACATAGACCGTATCGTCTACATACTCCTCTTCGTAAATAACACTGAAAGCATCTCCTTTTTGAAGGCGAAAAAAATCTATGGTCCATGCATAGACCTCGACTAACGACATGGCAAGTGCTTGAGTCCCACCCGAACGCCCGACACTGAGGTAAAGTGCATCATCTATGGTCCCGGAAATAGCTCTTCGACGCACTTCGCGTTCTTTCTCTACCTTTTTGGCATAGATTGAATCTTGAAGACCGATGATCCAATATTCGTATTTACTTTCTGGATAAATGAAGTATGCTGGAAAAAGTGAACTATCACCAGTGGCGAATTGTACTTCGATGCCCGCGCGAATGCGACGTACCTTAAACTGGTCCTCTACTGCTGCGGCGATTTTATAGATCTGAGCCGTTCCTATGCCACGTTTGCCCAAAAGTGCACCAAAGCTTTCGCCGGATGCAATGGTGTGCTTTTCAAATCTTAATGTATCTGCAGGCAAAGTCAAAACTACTCTAGGTTCGACGACTTCAGTCACTTCTTCCTGTTCTTCAAGGACAGTTACACGTTCATTTTTTGAAGAAATCACCCAAACAATAAGTAGGATAAAAAGAGACGCAATCGCGATCCAAGCATTCTTTTTCAAACTCATTTAGCGGTCTCTATTTCTTTCAATACGTCATCAACCCAGCTCTTGCCCCATTCGGCACGTTGCACTTCAGTCCATAATTCAGGATAAAAAATGCGACGCTGGAATCTTGGAGGCAAGTACTTTTGCCAATTTGTGCCTCCCGTTGCGGGGATATCCGTAGGTTTCTTTGATAAATAACGCACCGCTGTTTTATAATGCTGCAATGGCCAATTCACATTGATATTTAAGTCCAGCAGTCGCAATGCTTTCTCAAGACTTAAGCGCTCAGTATCACTCATCCCAGCGCGTTTGAGTTGGCAAAAACATTCCCAAATATTGCAATGTTCATAGGACTGGGCAGCAAATAGAAAATCGTCCCAATACTTCTCTATGAATTGAACGGCAGTGTATGCCGGCTGGCCTGTCGATTCTATTTTTGCCCCATCGCGCCAATAGATGGCCTCCATCTGTTCCTCAATAGAGGCATGACGCAATCCTTCGCGCTTTGATTCTGCTACGATATTAATCACAGGCGCACAGCCCAACTCTATTATACGGTATTGGGCACTTTGAAAACCGGATGCGGGCGCAAGCGCATCTCGAAATGCTAAAAATTCGGACTTTTTCATGCCCTTTTCCATTACCCCAAAGCTGCTGCGTAGCGCTCCGAAATAACGGTTCAAACGGTCGATGCGTTCCTTAAAATCGGCCACCTCCAATTGCTCCGTTGCAGCGATTGTATCTATTTCAATCCGCGCTAGCTTGAAATACAGTTCCGTGATTTGATGGTAGATGATGAAAATAGGCTCATCCGGCACATCTGTTACCGGGCGCTGCAAACTTAGCAACGTTTCTAATTGGATATAATCCCAATAATTTTTGAACTGCGCATGCTGCCAGCCATCGACATAAGTCTCAAAGTCCTGGCCGGTGCTTTCAATCTTGCCACGCAGAGCAGCAAGCTTTTCCATCAATTCGGGGGTCCATTCCATGGTTCATCAAGGTTTACCTCAAATTTAACTACCGAGCAATGCGGTTCCCAATTTTAATGGAAAGGTTTTACACGATTTATCGTTTCACTGTAGCCAGTGAAAAAGTAAACGCCGAGCCCATGCTTTCTTTTGAGCGCACTGAAATCTCCTGGCCGTGTGCCTCTACAATATGCTTGACAATCGAGAGTCCTAAACCAGACCCCCCCTGACTCCTTGTCCTCGCCTTATCAACTCGATAAAAACGCTCAAAAATCCTTGCCAAATCGGCATCTGGTATACCAAATCCGTGATCGCGGACCTCGACGTGAATCTTATTATTCTTCTCGCTAATGGCTACGATAACAGTAGATTTAGCAGGACTGTATTTAATTGCATTCACAATCAGATTGTCTAAAACCTGCTCTATCCGAGCGGAATCACAAACTACCACGACATCGTTATTTACCTCCCAAACTACCTCTACCGTCGCCTTGTGTTTGGCTACAAATGACTCCAATGCGTCCATCGAATCTTCGATCAAGTTGCGAAGAACAACCGGTCGCATTTGAATTTCATAGAGACCGCTCTCAATCCGCGATATTGCTTCTAAATCCTTAACCAATTCTGTCATACGGTCTACCGATTTAGCCGCGCGCTTTAGAAATCGCTTCGCTACTTTAGAATCATCCATTGCACCATCTAGCAAAGTATGGATGTAGCCCTGAATACTAAATATGGGTGTTTTAAGTTCATGGCTAATATTGCCGATATACTCTCTTCTGAACTGCTCTCGGCTTTTATACTCCTCTAAAAATTCAGATTGTTTCTTCGACCAAAGCGCGATTTCCTCTTCCATACCCTCTATAGATTCCGGGAGTTCTTTGAATAGTGCCGGATCATGCTCCTTCATGATAGCGACGGTCTTTTCAAGAGCAGAACGTCGAATGAACGCTTCAAAAGAAAATAGAAAAATGGCTGCGACGATTGCAATTAGAACAACACCTGATGTGCCAAGAGCATCCCGGTAAAAGACACAAATCAATAAAACAAGGGACGTTGAGACGAAGGAGGTAAGATTGTTCCGCAATACTTTCATGCGGTTAATCTACGAATTAGAATCCTCAAATTTATAGCCCACTCCTTTTATAGTCTTGATTCGTTCGTCGCCTATTTTTTCCCTTAGCTTGCGTATATGAACATCGATAGTACGTCCACCGACAATCACTTGTGTTCCCCAAATGCGATCCATAATCTCATCTCGGGTAAAAACTTTACCCGGCTTGGAAGCTAAAAGGCCTAGTAATTCAAACTCTTTCCGCGGCAAATCCACCACTTTTCCTTTGATTTCAATATGGTACCGCTCTATATCTATTACCATATCACCTAAAGTCGTACGCTCTTCTGATGTTGCCGGTTCTAAAGGTCTTCGACGCAATAATGCTTTTAATCTAGAGGTCAGCACCTTTGGCTTAACGGGCTTTGCAATATAGTCGTCGGCACCAACTTCAAAACCAGCTACTTGACTGTAGTCCTCACCTCTTGCAGTTAGAAATGCGATGATGGTATGCTCAAGACCAGGGGTTTTACGAATCTGTTCACAAGCCTCGATACCGTCCATTTCCGGCATCATCACATCTAAAAGGATAAGATCCGGGCGAACTTTCTTTGCTTTTTCGACACCTTCGCGACCGCTCGACGCAGTTTTAACTTTATACCCTTCGGCTTTTAAGTTGTAACTAATAATATCCAGGATATCTGGTTCGTCATCAACGAGTAGTATAGTAATATCTTTTGCTTTCATGGCTTTGTCTCAAGGATAATTCCTCTTAGCGTCAGGTAAATATAAGTCTTAATAAAGCCAATTTTCTCCGGTTTCCGCAATTAACAAAAGGTTAATATGGGCACTAGAATTACTTGACTTCGAGTTAATTATAAGGTTACATAGGCGAGGTTTATTTGTGACGTTGAAATATTTAAAAAAGACAAAATGAAACTTATCAAACTAGTTATTCTGACAGCCGCGGCAACTTTATTTGCTGCATGTGAAGAAAACGGTGGCGGTGGCACTGATCCAAATGTAAACCCATTAGAGGTAAACAAGGCAGGGGTACTTACTGCTAGCGAAACATGGAGCGGAGATTCTATCTACGTTCTTAACGGCCGTGTAGTTGTTCCTGCGGGCGTTGAACTTACTATTGAGCCTGGAACTATCATTAAAGGTAAAGAAGGTGACGGTGCAAACGCATCCACTTTGATCATCGCTCAAGGCGGTATGATCGACGCACAGGGTACTGAAAACGCGCCAATTATCATGACTTCAGTTTTGGACAACATCACAGTGGGTCAACAAGCGGGTACGAACCTAGACGAAACAGACGCTGGTCTTTGGGGCGGTTTGATCGTATTGGGTTATGCACCTATTTCAGCGGATGCAGCTACTGCATTGATTGAAGGTCTACCAGCAAACGAAGCCTATGCAGTATACGGCGGAACAGACGCAGCCGACAACTCAGGTTCTATTGAGTATGTTAGTGTACGTCACGGCGGTACTTTGCTTGGTGACGGTAACGAAATCAACGGTATCACATTGGCAGGTGTAGGGTCTACAACAGTAGTAAACAACATTGAAGTTGTTGCTAACGTGGATGACGGTGTTGAATTCTTCGGAGGATCAGTAAACGCTTCGAATATTGTTGTTTGGGCACAAGGTGATGATGCATACGACATCGACCAAGCTTACTCAGGTACTATTGACAACTTCGTATACGTAGCAGGTCCTGATTCTGACCACGGTATGGAAGTAGACGGTCCAGAAGGTACAATAGGTGCTGGATTTACAGCAACCAACGGAACGCTTTACGGCATGAGCGCAGAGATTGCGGACTTCCGCGATTCAGCTATGGGTAACGTTCAAAACATCTACATCACTGGTTTTGACGATGCTGGAGATTGGGAGATTGACGAAACTGGTAGTGCTTACAATTACGAAAACGGTTTGTTGAACTTTGCAGGCATCGAAATCAATATGACGAACTATTCTGCAGATAAAACTCTTGCTGAAGTATTCATGGATAAATCAGGCGCCATATCTGCCTGGGATCCTACGACGTTTGCAACAGTCGTTACCGCTCCTACAGTGGGTGCGGACGAAAGCAAACTCGCATGGACATATGCTGCCATGAAAGGCGCATTCTAAGCTCCTGCACTTAACATAAAGTTAAAGGAACATTAAAAGGCTCGAGACATTGGTTTCGAGCCTTTTTTCGTGTTTTGCACTTTGAAATGAACTAGACTTTCTATGAAAATCAAAGCGCTATTTACAGCACTTCTATTCAGCGTACTTTCTTACGCACAGAATGGGATCATCCGCGGAACTGTGTACGAAGACGAAACCAGCGAAGCACTCTTTTACGCTAATGCTCAAATACCTTCTACTGGAGCAGTAGCATTCACAGATTTCGACGGAAACTTTGAATTAAGCTTGGAGCCAGGTACCTACGATCTAGAGATAAGCTTTTTGGGTCTGGCCACGTTGACTATTTCAGATGTAAAGGTAGAAGCAGGTAAAGTCACTGCTTTTGAAAACCTTCGTTTGATGCCTTCTACTAATGAGTTGATGACAGTAACTGTAACTGCATCGGCTATGCGCAATACTGAAAGTGCACTTCTCGACGTAAAGAGGAAAAGCGTCACCGTAATGGACGGTATCTCTGCACAGAACTTTAAGCGTGTAGGTGATGGTAATGCTGCTGCAGCGGTAACGCGTGTGCCAGGTGTAAGTATTCAAGGCGGTAAATATGTGTTCGTGCGTGGTCTAGGTGACCGTTATACGAAGACCCAGCTGATGAGCATGGATATTCCTGGGTTGGATCCAGACAGAAACTCGCTACAGATGGATATCTTCCCAACCAACATCCTTCAAAATATCGTAGTTCTTAAAACACTTACAGCAGATTTGCCTGCAGATTTCTCAGGCGGTTTGGTGAATATTGAATTGGTCGATTTTCCAACGAAAAAGACATTGAACATCAGCTCTTCTTTGGGATACACCCCAGGGATGCACCTTGTTCAAGGCTTAGGGCACCAAGGATCCATGACCGATTTCTTAGGATTTGACAGCGGTTTCAGAACCAACCCACTATCGAGCCAATACATCTACAGCGGTATTCCAAACCCAGCTTTGGACGACCCAACGACCACAGAGCTTACCCAAAGCTTCGCACCTGTACTCGCAGCACAATCTCGTTTGATGCCCGTAAACGGTTCCTTGGGAATTAGCGGCGGTAACCAAATCAAAAAGGACAACGGTAAGACCATCGGTTACAACGGTTCCTTCTCGTATAAGGCCAACACCAACTTCTTTGGAAGTATGGGCAGCGACTCAACGCGCATGTACGAGCAAAACTTCTACCGTAAAGGGAACCTTCCGAACCAATACAACTTGCTTGCTGACCGTACTCAAAAAGGGTCTTTGGCAGTGAACAATGTCTTTATGAGCGGTCTATTCGGCTACTCGATTAAAGACGACAACGATAAGTACAGATTCACCTTGATGCACTTGCAAAACGGTGAGACGCGTACGGGCCGATTCATCGAAACAGCTTCTATCGAAAACTCTTTCGAAGGTTTGAGAGACAACCTCGAATACTCAGAGCGTTCAATTACTTCTGCCCTATTCAACGGTCAACACAGCCGCAAAGACAACGATTTAAAAATCGATTGGAGAATTGCACCAACCTTTAGCCGCATTGCAGATAAAGACATTCGCTCTACTTCATTCCGTACAGAAGACAACGCTTTTGTGATTGCACCGGGTGAAACTGGTTTCCCAAACAGAATCTGGCGTAACTTGAACGAATTCAACCTCTCGAACCGTATTGATGTAACGCGTAATCACGAGGTTCGTGGACGCGATGCAAAATTCAAATACGGCGCCAGTTACACCTTCAAATACCGTGATTACGAAATCTTGCGCTACCAGTTGCGTACAAAATCAATGGGCGATCTACCTTCCCTTTCAGGTAATGCAGATGACCTTCTATCAGATGAATACATCTGGAATGTTGGAACAGATGCAGGTACGTACTACAGCGGTAACTACGAGGCGAACAATGCCTACCAAGGTATCCAAAGCAACTTTGGCGCCTATGTGAATGAAGAATTCAGCATGAATGCTTTAATGAAGGTAGTTGTAGGTCTTCGCTTGGAGCGTTACGACCAATTCTACACAGGTGTTGACCAGCAAGAAGCTGCTGCGCCAGGTACCGGTTTGAATTACTACTGGGAGCCTGTTCTAAATAACTTCAACCTGTTCCCTACGGCGAACTTCATCTACAGCGTGAACGAGAACAGCAACCTACGTCTAGGTGCTTTCCGCAC
>PZPA01000066.1 GCA_003045825.1 Bacteroidota bacterium | reverse complement strand
ATGGACATTTTCATGGAAGCAGGCCTTCCTGCAGGGGTAATCAACCTTGTATACGTTAACGGACCGGTTGCAGGTGATGTTATCTTCAACCATAAAGAGTTTGCCGGGATACATTTTACAGGTTCGACCGGTGTATTCCAGAGCCTTTGGGGAACCATCGGTGCAAACATCAAAAAGTACCGCAGCTACCCTCGTATCGTAGGTGAGACAGGAGGAAAAGATTTTGTTGTTGCACATCCTTCAGCAAAAAGTAAAGAGGTAAGTACAGCGCTAGCGCGTGGGGCTTTTGAATTCCAAGGACAGAAATGTTCGGCTGCATCACGTGCTTATATTCCGGAGAGTATGTGGCCTGCAGTAAAAGAAGAATTGGTTGCGGATATAGCGACCTTCAAAATGGGGACTCCAGAAGATATGGGGAACTTTATCAATGCCGTTATTGATGAAAAAGCGTTTGATAAAATTGCTTCATACATCGAATACGTGAAAGAACAAAGCGATGCGAAAATCATCGCGGGAGGTGGATACGACAAGAGCAAAGGTTACTTTATTGAGCCTACCGTTGTGGTAACGTCAAACCCAAAGTTCAGGACCATGGTGGAAGAAATCTTTGGCCCTGTTCTCACTATTTATGTATACGCGGATGCAGATTGGGACGCCATGTTACAATTGGTAGACAGCACCTCTGACTACGCATTGACAGGCTCTATTTTCTCAGGAGATCGCTACAAAGCGATTGAAGCAGCAAAAGCATTAGAGAATTCAGCCGGTAACTTCTATATCAACGATAAACCTACCGGTGCAGTTGTAGGTCAACAGCCTTTCGGCGGTGCACGTGGATCTGGAACGAACGATAAAGCTGGATCTTACCTCAACTTATTGCGTTGGGTAAATGCACGCACCATCAAAGAAACGTTGGTACCACCAACGGATTACCGCTACCCCTTCTTGGGCTAGGCGCAAGAAAAATTGAATTGCATAAAAAAGGCGCCCTCTGGGCGCCTTTTTTTATCCTCGAAATTGGTTGATTTCGCTTTTCGGTAGGTAGACGACTTTTTTCGTTTCAAAAAATTCTGAAGTAAAAAAATTCGAAAGGCTAGAGATCCGTGCCTTCATGGTGCCGAGCTCCTCAGCTAGGTCACCGCCTTTTAAGTACAGTAAACCATTGATCCTTTCTGAATCAAGATTTTTTTGTGAAATCTTACCTTTAATCCAAGGCACAAAACGTTGCATCTGAGTGACAGCGCGTGAAACCACAAAGTCGTACGGTCCCTTGAATTCCTCAGCGCGGCCATGATCTGCTCGAACGTTTTCTAATCCTAAGGCATCGGCTACAGCCAAAACCACTTTAATCTTTTTACCAATGGAATCAACAAGATGAAATTGTGTCTCGGGGAATAAGATAGCTAGTGGAATTCCAGGAAAACCACCACCGGTTCCTACATCCAGTACCCGTTGTCCAGGCAGGAAGGTATATACTTTCGCGATGCCTAAAGAGTGTAAGACGTGTTTCTCGTAGAAAGACTCCATGTCCTTGCGAGAAATGACGTTAATCTTGGCGTTCCATTCCGAATATAAATCAAAGAGTGCTGCGAATTGGTCCCGCTGGCGCTCCGTTAAATCCGGAAAATGTGAATAGATGAGTTCTACTGTTTGCATGGACCAAAGATAGCGCGGGTGCCGTACTTTTGCGTACAATGAATTTTACTTTAGAACATAACGATCCCAAGAGCGCTGCGCGTGCCGGAACCATCACTACGGACCACGGCACTATAAAGACGCCCATATTCATGCCCGTCGGCACTGCCGGCACGGTTAAAGGAGTGCATACTAAGGATTTACGCGAGGACACAAATGCCCAAATCATTTTGGGAAACACGTACCATCTCTTCTTACGTCCCGGCACGGAAATTTTAAAAGAGGCAGGCGGGTTGCATAAATTCAACGGATGGGACCGCCCAATTCTAACCGACAGTGGCGGTTATCAGGTCTACAGCTTGGCCAATCAACGCAAAATCACCGAAGAAGGTGCCACTTTTGCGAGTCATATCGATGGCACGAAACACCTGTTTACGCCGGAGCGAGTAATGGACATCCAGCGTGAAATTGGTGCTGATATTATCATGGCTTTTGACGAATG
The DNA here is from genome assembly GCA_003045825.1 of Bacteroidota bacterium. GTDB lineage: Bacteria > Bacteroidota > Bacteroidia > Flavobacteriales > Schleiferiaceae > UBA10364. The sequence continues at coordinate 8,360 of PZPA01000066.1, read as the reverse complement.
CCCTCCTTATCCCAGCACCTATGAGTATGCGAAAACCTCCATGCATATGACACACCGCTGGTTGGACCGCTGTTTTAACAGGATCAATGAAACCGAGCCGCTTTACGGATACGGGCAAACCCTTTTCCCGATCATTCAAGGTTCTACTTTTGAAGACTTACGAAATGAAAGTGCCCATTACATTGCGAGCAAAAACGCAGACGGTAATGCCATCGGTGGACTTAGTGTTGGGGAACCTGCGGAAGAAATGTACAAGCATGCAGCGGGGGCCTGTGCCATACTACCAAAGGATAAACCACGTTATCTCATGGGTGTGGGTACGCCCGCAAACATATTGGAAAACATAAGTTTAGGAATAGATATGTTTGACTGTGTGATGCCCACTAGAAACGGCCGTAACGGTCAGATCTTCACCAGTGAAGGCATCCTAAATTTGAGAAACAAAAAATGGGAGAACGTACACGAGCCTTTAGACCCTAACGGTACTAGCTTCGTGGACAGTCAGTACACAAAAGCCTATGTGCGTCACCTCATCCATAGCAAAGAAAGCCTAGGCGCACAGATTGCGTCACTGCATAATATTCGCTTTTACCTATGGCTTGTGGAGCAAGCCCGCGCGCACATCATTGCAGGTGATTTTGCCTCATGGAAAACCCAAATGCTTCCTAAATTAGAGCAGCGTCTGTAAGTATGAATAAATTAGATCGATACATATTGTTAAAATTCATTGGGAGTTTCTTCCTGACGATGGTATTGATTCTTTCGATTGCGGTGGTATTTGACATCAGCGAAAAATTGGACGACTTCCAAAACGGCGCTTCAATGCACGAAATTATTTTCGATTATTATATCAACTTTATCGCTTTTTACGGTAACCTCTTCAGTGCATTAATCCTATTCATTTCAACCATTTGGTTCACCTCGAGAATGGCCTCTAATTCCGAGATTGTTGCCATTTTAACTTCAGGAACCAGCTTTCGTCGCCTCTTACGCCCCTATTTTATTGGCGCGACGATCATATGCATTCTATCGCTCACCTTGAATCACTTGCTCGTTCCACAGACCAACATCAAACGCATTGCCTTTGAAGAAAAGTACGTGACGGGCGTCAACCGACCCATCAGTCAGAAAATGCACCGACAAGTATTACCTGGGCATTACGTCTATTTCGAAACCTTTTCTGGCGTTCGCGAAAGCGGGTACCAAATGACCTATGAAATCTTTGAAGACCATAAACTTAAAAGCAAGCTTTCGGCAGATTTCGTGCGCCTAGATACCGCCACGGGGCGCTGGCGCTTAGACAACTACAGGCTCCGCACACTGGATGAAAATGGCCTAGAACAAATCTCTTTCGGGCGCAGAATGGATACGGCACTTGCCTTTACTTCGGAGCAAATTGCACCCAAGCTCAATTCCATAGCAACCATGAACAGTAAGGAATTAAGTAGATTCATCGCTCAGGAAGAACTAACCGGAAATGAGAACATTGCATCCTATCAAATGGAAATGCAGCGCCGGACATCATACCCGGTGAGTTCTTATGTATTCGTATTACTCGCAGTGGCCCTGGCGAGTCAGAAAAAACGTGGCGGCCTGGGTGTAAACATTGCGATCGGATTGGTTCTAACCGCCATCTACATCTTTTTTATGCAGCTTTCTGAAACGTTTGCCAAAACAGGGCTCCTAAGCTCAGAAGGTTTGCTTGGTGGGCCTTTGGAATGGATAGGCATCCAACCTGCAGAATTTGCCGTTTGGATTCCCAACATTGTATTTGCCTCCATAGCACTTTGGCGCTATAATGTTGCGCCGAAATAATCGCAAGAGATGAAACCATTAAACAGTCATTTTAAAGACCAATTGAGTCTTCACTTCATCGTCTTCATCTGGGGGTTCACCGCCATTTTAGGTCGCTATATTTCAATAGATGCACTCTCTCTAGTCTTCAATAGAACAGCACTTACTTCGGTTGCTATTGCAGTGTATATGATTTGGAAAAAGCGCCCCTTCAAAGCCAGTGCAAAAGAGCTTTGGTTTATGGCCTTGTGTGGGGTGTTGATTGCTATGCATTGGATCACCTTCTTTGGTGCCATTAAAATTGCTAACGTGAGCATCACTTTAGCGGGGGTTTCCACGGGTGCCCTTTTCTCTGCATTGCTCAACCCTTTGCTGAATAAAGGAAAATTGGACTTAATCGAATTGGCCCTAGGGGCTATCGTCGTCGTGGGTATTGTTATCGTTTTTTATGAAGAACCGAACGCTACGACCATTAAAACGTACACTTGGAGTGGCTATACCTTAACCAATTACCAATTGGGCCTGCTCATTGCCCTGTTCAGTGCTTCTTTGAGCGCAAGTTTTAGTATTCTCAACAAACAACTCGTAGCGCGCTATCCGCTCCCTGTTCAAGTCACTTTTTGGGAACTTTCCTTCGCCTTTATCGGGGTTGCACTTTATGACCTTATAGCGGGGAGTCACAACCCTATGAGTCTTTGGGCGACGGTCACAACGGATTGGTGGTATTTGGTGGTATTGGCGTTGTTATGCACAGCATATCCTTTTATCAAAAGCGTTGAGCTTCTTAAACGTCTCTCCCCCTTTAGCGTTATGCTTGCCATCAATCTAGAACCTGTGTACGGCATACTTCTGGCGGCCCTTCTTTTTGGCGCGGAAGAAAACATGAAACCCCAATTTTACTTTGGTGTACTCATTATTTTAGGGACTGTCATTGCCAATGGAATTATAAAAGCACAAAAAAGGAAGTCCGGGTCCTAAGGACTTTGTATTTTGCACGACCGATTCAGAATGTAATTATGGATTATTTATCATTTGAAAAACCCATCGAAGAACTTGAAATTCAGCTGTCTAAGGCTCTAGAGCTGGCAGATGAAACGGGTGTTGATATGGCGAAGAGTATCGACGATATTCGCCAAAAACTCGATGAGGCTAAAAAGAAAATTTACGGCAACCTAAGTGCGTGGGAACGTGTCCAATTGTCTCGTCATCCGCAACGTCCTTACACTCAAGCCTACATCAATGCCATCACTGAAGGCAACTTCATCGAGCTTCACGGCGATCGCGGTGTAAAAGATGACAAAGCGATGATCGGTGGCTGGGGTAAAATCGGCGACCAATCCTACATGTTTATTGGTCAACAAAAAGGCGTCAATACCAAAATGCGTCAGTACCGCAATTTCGGTATGGCGAATCCCGAAGGTTACCGCAAGGCTTTGCGCCTTATGAAACAAGCCGAAAAATTTGGACGTCCTATTATCACCTTGATCGATACACCGGGAGCATTCCCAGGTCTTGAAGCAGAGGAACGCGGCCAAGGTGAAGCAATCGCAAAAAACATCATGGAGATGTCACGCCTTAAAGTGCCTGTCATCTGCATCATCATTGGTGAAGGAGCTTCAGGCGGAGCAATCGGCATCGGTGTAGGAGATAAAGTTTTAATGCTCGAAAACACCTGGTACAGTGTAATCTCTCCCGAGAGTTGTTCGTCTATTCTATGGCGTACTTGGGACTACAAGGAAACGGCTGCCGACGCACTGAAACTCACCGCTAAAGACATGAAAAAGAACGGTCTCATCGACGGTATCATTAAAGAGCCACTGGGTGGTGCACATGCCAACCCAGACGCCATGTTTGAAATTGTGAAAAGAGAAATTACTAAACATACCAAAGCCCTTTTAAAGATGGATCCACAAGAGCGTGTAGAAGCTCGTATGGAGAAATTCTTTAGCATGGGAGTCTTTGCTGAATAAAATCTACCGTGGCTGAACAACCCAATAACAATAATGCTGGTGCACCTGGAAGACCTTCTGGGAAAACGACCAATCTTACGGCGGGAGGACGCGTACCTCCGCAAGCCTTAGATTTGGAAGAAGCAGTATTGGGTGCGCTTCTGATCGATAAAAATGCCCTCTCAAGGGTCATTGATATCCTTCACCCAGAAGCATTTTACAAGGAGCAACACCAGCTCATCTACAAAGCCATTGGTAATCTTTTTGGAGATAACCAACCTGTCGATATACTTACTGTTGCGGCGGAATTGCGAAAAGAAGGTTTAATGAAACAGGCTGGAGGAGAGCGCTATCTGGCCCAATTAAGTCAAAAAGTTAGCTCGGGCGCGCACATTGAGTACCACTCCCGCATCGTCTTACAAAAGCATATTCAAAGAGAATTGGTCCGCATTTCCAGTGAGATTATTGAGAGTGCCTTTGACGAAACTACCGACGTACTTGAGCTCCTAGATACCTCCGAACAAAAGCTGTTCGAAGTTGCACAAGGAAACCTAAAACGGAATTACGAAAGTGCTGAAGATTTGATTCGTCAAGCATTAGATCGAATTGAAACCATTTCTAAGCAAGAAGGCCTCTCTGGGGTCCCTTCGGGTTTTGCAGCATTGGATAGAGTTACTTCAGGATGGCAGCCTTCGGATCTTATCATTCTTGCTGCTCGTCCGGGTATGGGAAAAACAGCCTTTGTTCTTTCTATGGCTCGCAACATGGCTATTGACCACCAGAAAAAGGTTGCCGTATTTTCACTTGAGATGTCCTCGGTCCAATTAATCACTCGTATCATTTCTTCCGAAACGGGCATCAACTCAGAAAAACTACGGAAAGGCGACCTTACCGACGGTGAGTGGAACCAATTAACCTCTGGTGTTAAGGATCTTGAAAATGCAAAGCTCTTCATCGATGACACCCCCGCATTGAGCGTTTTTGACCTTCGCGCTAAAGTACGTCGTCTACACTCGACGCAAGGTGGCCTGGATTTAATCATCATCGATTACCTTCAGCTTATGACCGTTGGAGGTTCGAAAGCACAGGGTAACCGTGAGCAGGAAATATCAACCATCTCTCGATCGCTCAAATCCGTAGCGAAAGAATTAAATGTACCGGTGATCGCTCTTTCACAGCTTTCACGGGCTGTTGAAACCCGTTCAACATCTAAACGTCCGCAACTCTCGGATCTTCGTGAATCTGGTGCCATCGAACAAGATGCAGATATTGTTAGCTTCATTTACCGTCCGGAATATTACCATATCGAGGAATGGGAAGATGGTGCCTCTTCCATGGGACAAGCGGAAATTATCATTGCAAAGCATAGAAACGGCTCACTTGATGAAGTACGCCTCCGCTTTATTGCTGAATTAGCAAAATTCTCTGATCTTGATCAAGGCGATACCATTACTATGGAAAGCAAAATGAACAACGGTCCAGGATACGGTTCAGCCGGGTTTAACTCCGACGATACTGGTGGTTATACTAATCTCCCCACACCAGGTCTGGAGGGCGGTGACGTGCCTTTCTAAACCATGTGCGCTAGCCAAAAAACGCACACTTATCTCTTGAGCGCATTCGTGTTTGTGCTCTCATTACTTACTCCATCCTTGTCCGCTCAAGTCCTTATCCCCATGGACGAGACTCATCAACGCGATCACCTCAAAGCCTATGGCTTGCTTTATAACGCCATAGAAGAAGGATACGATTGTCACTGGCTCTTAAATTTCCGTGGCGGTTCCTTTGCCATTTTAGATGCCGATTCGAAACTCATACAACAAGCGCTTCTTCGTGGTGTCTCTTATGAATCCCGCACAACTGTGCAGCTTGTCCAACTCATGGCGGATCTAGCAAGTCCCGCACAAAACACAAACACTGTTGCGCTTCAACGCATTCCAAAGATTGCTGTCTATTCACCAGACGGTGCACAACCTTGGGACGATGCCGTTACTATGGTCTTGGAATATGCGGACATCCCGTTTACCACAATTTATGATACCGAAATCCTTGACGGCAGCCTAGGCGACTACCAATGGCTTCACTTGCATCACGAGGACTTTACTGGACAATACGGTAAATTCTATGGCTCGTATCGAGATGCAGCGTGGTACATCAATCAGAAGGCCTCTTTCGAAGCAGCAGCCCACGAAATGGGCTATACTAAGGTAAGCCAGCAAAAACTCGCCGTCGCTAAAACGATATCCACCTTCGTTGACAATGGCGGCTTCCTTTTCGCCATGTGCAGTGCGACAGACTCCTATGACATCGCTCTCGCAGCCCAAAACACAGACATTTGCGAAAGCATGTTTGATGGTGACCCTATGGGGCCCGGTGCAGCTTACCGATTGGACTATACCCCTTGCTTTGCCTTTGAGAATTTTACCTTAGAAACTAATCCACTGCGCTACGAATATTCGAACATCGACATTACGGACCGCCGTGTACGCTCTATGAAAAAGGACAAGGACTACTTTGAGCTCTTTGATTTCAGCGCTAAATATGACGTTGTACCAACCATCCTGGTTCAAAACCACACGGATTTGGTTCGTGGATTCTATGGGCAAACTACAGCATTTGCACCCACAACATTAAAACCAACCACTACCATATTAGGAACCAATACAGTCGATGGTGCAGTGCGCTACATCCATGGTACTCAGGGGAAAGGTTATTGGACCTTTTACGGCGGACACGATCCAGAGGATTACCAACACAGAGTAGGTGATCCCCCCACAGATCTGAACAACCACCCCAACAGTCCAGGCTACCGATTAATTCTGAATAATATTCTTTTCCCTGCCGCGAAGAAACCGCCACAGAAGACCTAGTTAAACAAGGTCCAGCGCGCACTCAGCTGCACCCATCGATCTGAGCGAGGTGTGCTGCCGTAGGCATAATAAGTATAAGGTGCCAATCCTTCCAATGCATTGATGATTCGCACTGCCCCCACGAAATTGGCAATACGTGCTTCAAAATAGGCTGTCCCCCAAGGATAGCTGCCGGCCAAATAATCAGTCTGCATAGCCCATATCGGCACGCCCACTAAATACGTTGGCGCATAGAATGCATCCTCCACACTGACGTTAACACCGGCCTTCCATTCAAACTTTGTCCCAATGCTGGTCTTGTAATTTACCTCGGTGAATCCACCCCAATTAGGCGTGGCAAAACCCCCAAACGAAGATTTGTAGGCGCCATATCCTTGAACACAGGTGTTCCAACCCTCTTCATCACTGCTCACACCAAACTGAACACGCCCGTACAATCCGTCCCAAGTAGATAGTTGGTCAAAAGATTCGAAATAGCGCATACCGCTCATCTGTGCACCGTATAGCACCCCTTCCTTTTTCCATTTCTCACCAAAAATCCAATGTGCTTTCCCCTCATTTTTGAAATAGGGCACATCAACAGTTCTCAAGTCGTAGGAATAGCCGTACAACTGCTCAAAACGGTACATCTGGGGTTGGCGTAAAATATTCCATTGTAGTGACAAATCCCCTGGAACAGAAAAGAACTTCGCGCTAACCGAAGCGTCAAATGCACCGGCATTGTATCCCAAGGCATTGAAATTCAATATGGCCCTATATTTAAAATGCTGGACGGACACATTCCCAAGCATGATACGCCCTCGAACAAACGGCAAAATATCTGAATCAAACGCTTCCGTATACTGGACCGAATCACTTCTAAAACCATCCCATCCTAAGGAATTACTCTGCAAATACTCTAGGCCCGTCGCCAAACTAGTCGTCATAAAACCAGGGAAAGGCCGTCTAATTGGACCATTGAATGCTATGAAATGTGTAAAGTCTACCTGTGCCTTGGTTAACCTCAAAGAATCTGAATACCTCAGAGTACGCTGTTTTACCAATGGAGCTGTACCCGTACTGTCCCAAAAGTATTCGGATGCCGACATTGAATTATTAACCGCCCAGCTCTTTGAATTAAAAGAAATGCTCCCATTCAAGTTTGGAGAACCCAAGGCTTCCAACTTAGTCCAATACTTAATATCTAATTCCTCTTCAAACAGTGCTCCTCCACCATCATTCACGGAGAAATTTCGCCTCAGTGAAGGAACATTACTCTCGAACAAACTCGGAGTAGACAACCCCCCATTCTGACCCGACCTCGAATTGAAATAAGCCACCTCCAATTTCGATTGCGTCCAAACATTATTGGGATCCAAATGCTTCATCGAAAAATGTAACTCATGGCCATCCGTACCTTCATTCCGAAACAATCCTAATGTATTGTTACGAAGGTAATCGACATATAACTGCTCGTTTGAATCGACCGGTGAGAGTGCTGTAATACCAAAGACCTGCCCGCCACCTATACCTGTTTGAAGCCTCAAATCCGACCGAGGAGAAGACGAACTATAATTGCGCGGCATCTGTGAATAGCTTTTGGAGAATCTATGCCACCCGTCCAACCCCGAATTCACTATGGGCTGTAAGGAATTATAAGAAAGTCCACCAATAGCAGAATTTTCCCTTTCGGTCCAATTCCAGGAATCCTGCAACCAAATCTGGCCTTCCGCTCTGCTATCCAACAACACAGTCAACGAATCCCAGC